>JAIETE010000004.1 GCA_019745505.1 Candidatus Obscuribacterales bacterium
CGGTCAAAGATCAGAAACGAAAAGAGAATATCGAGTTTGCTCCCCCGCCTGGGGATAGCGCAAAGCGTCTGACGCTGTCCGAAATTGCGAAGGTCTTGCCCCTTCACCGCTTGGATCGGATTATTCAATATTCCCATGAGCGTTTTTCCTCTGGGCTGCGTTGGCAAAATAATTTGCGGCATCCGGATGCCGCACCCAAGCTGAGGACGCACCTTCAATCCGGTGACTCACAGCCGCCGCGCGCCGTTCAAAAAACAGATCTGCCACCACAATCTCGCTTGTCTCATTCTTCGCAAGCGGGACTCAGAGCCATGCCGGAGAGTGGACTGACTGGAAAAATTTTTCAAGGCGGGCAATCGGGGGCTGTTCGCGAGCCGGCACCTGCTGGCGGCGTAAAAACATATTCCTTGCCGGGTCGTATTCAAGATCGATACATTACGGGTGCAGAAATTGCACTGGCCGCCATTATCGCGGCTGCAGGCGCTAAGAGACTTCGCTATGACGAATTGAACCCATCCGCTCCCGAGAGCAAAGAACAAATTCCGAAAGTGCAGAAAATAGAAGCGTTTTCACCGGGATTGTTGAAGCAGGATAGAAGCCCCAATAGACAAACGTCACAAGTAGACAATCGCACGGTCATCTCCTGTTCGTCGAAAATCGATTCGACTTTTCTTGCCAATGTCGCACCCGGCGATACGCGAGGTGCGAGCCAGAATAGCCCTGCCAAAAGCGCACCTGCTGAGCCTGAATCGGCCAAGTTTACTCCTTCGCAGAAGCGCTTCATTACTGGCGCGGAAATTGCTCTTGCGGCAGTGATAGCTTCTTGCGGAAGCGCCAGAATCAGGCAAACCTTTGCAGAAAAGACCGACCCGGAGGATTTATCCAGGGACGATCAGTGGCGTATAGGAAGTGCGTCTCCAAAAGATTTCGAGTCTGCGTCCCGTGAGACCGAAGAGTCAAAAACGCGCCAGGAAGATGAAAGTCCGGGAACCTTGCGCTATATTCAAAAGCACAAATACAATCGAACCACCAGGCTGATAGGACCGCAAGAAACTTTTGTCAGTATCGCCGAGTCACTGCCCGGTTTATTCTGTGACGGACGATATGGATGGTTGATTGCAGACATAAACCTGCCGCGTATAAAGGAGAGTTTTGTCGATGGAAAGAGGATTGTCGAGGTTCGCTCGCGCCAGTTGATCGAGATTCCTTGCATGGCAGATATCGTGGCTTTCAATCGCAATCGCAAGGAAGAACAAAAACCGGAAAATCTGATCACTGTTGTTATAGAAAACCAGGTAGATAGAGAAATGTTGAACGAACATTTTGGCGTTTTTGTAGAGGGTGGTGGTAAGCCTGCAATCGCAGCCGTCGGCGGGACGGTAACGCCGCCCATACTGAGTGGTAATTTTTTCGCTGCTGATGCCGCAGATGTGCTTCCACCGCTGGTGCTTCAATCGCAGAGCGTGTTGAGAATCGCTCGCCGGGAGCTGATTGATATTGCTCGTCAGATTATGGATGCTGGACGCAAACCAATTGCAAAGTTTCGCAATTCACTCAATCGTGACCGAATCAAACGCAAATTTTAGGGACTTTGCTTCGCGGCGCCGGTCAATCCGTATGCCCGCAATACAGGCAGAAGTTGAAACTTGGATCGCGATCTTGACTGCATTTCATGCACTTTGCTTGGGCTGATTTTGGCGCACTCGAGGATGGAAGCGGATCGATGGGGGAGAAATTTAGTGTATTGGGAATTTCTCCTGGTGGTGACACCATAGGCGGCATTTGTGACGAGACATCCGGTATTTGCATCAGTGACGGATCTCCGGTCGTTCCAGGAATATGTTTCAATTCTTCCCCAACTATATCGGGCAAAGCAGAAGACTTTGAATCGTCGAGCTTAGTTGCTGGGCTTGAGCCGGCTTCCTCAGAGACATTGCTATGGGCTGCTTGCTGAATCAAGAGTTCCTGCGCACTAGGCTGTTCCTGACTGGGTGGGCCTGGCTGCGTTTGCGCCTCGAGAAAGGTCGCTTCTTGCTCATCGCCTTGCGCGATAAACAGAGCTGAGCGGATCTCGAGAGTGGTGTTCTTGTAAATCTCTTCGGCAATAACGGAAAGGCCCAGCGGCTCAGTATTAAGCGGACTCATCATGACGTAATTCCATTCCACGGTGCACCCGCCTGACGCCTTGCTCGTTGCCAGCAAGTTGAGAAGGAATGAGACTCTGACGTTGTCACCACTCAGGTTGAAAGGTACGTTGAGCATTGCTTGATAGCGTCCGACTTTCTCGACCTTTTCGGTCGTCTTCCACTTCTGCCTGAGCGAGGCGATGTTTGTGACGCGCTCCTCGACTACCGTCAATATTTCTTTGCGTTCGAGGCTGCTCGAAAACGGCGGCGGAAATTTCGCCGATTTGGCTCCATTCGCGTTGTTCGTCACGCCTAATACTTTGCCTGCTGCTGTCAGGGCCAAGATGACTCCGATCATGGCAAAGATGACAAAAATAAATTCCATGACTACCTTACCGGCGCTGCTCTGCTCGTCTACTGTGAACAATTATCCAGCATTTAACCACTAACATTAGAGTTTGGTATTTCTTCCCCCCGCGTATGCTATAAACCGCATCTTATTAGGCCCTGCGCCTAGCGCGGCGGCGCCTTACCGGCGTCACTTGGCAGCGTCACGATTGAAGGAATTTGCATATGGACAATACGGCAGTACGGGTTGAAGACGACCGCACAGGGATGAGTATTCCCACCTTGCGGCGTGCACTTGAGGACAACCTCTACTACGCGGTTGGGAAGTTTCCGGAGATTGCCAATAAGCGCGATCTCTACATGATGCTGGCTTACACTGTGCGCGATCGGTTGCTGCAGAGATGGCTCAACACTCTGGAGACTTACATCAGAAAGGACGTGCGTGTTGTCTGCTACCTTTCGGCAGAGTTTCTGATGGGACCGCACCTCGCCAACGCCATGGTGAATATGGGCGTCGAAGAACAAATGGAGAAGGCTTTGGCTGAATCCGGTCTTGACGTTAATGAATTGATTTTGCAAGAAGAAGAGCCCGGCTTGGGCAACGGCGGTCTAGGACGTTTGGCTGCCTGCTATTTGGACTCTCTGGCAACCTTGGAAATTCCTACGATTGGCTATGGAATCCGTTATGAATACGGAATTTTCGACCAGGAGATTCGCGACGGCTGGCAAGTCGAGATCACGGATAAGTGGCTGCGCTACGGAAATCCATGGGAGATTGCGCGTCCTCTGTCTGCGGTTGAAGTCAAGTTCGGAGGCTACACGCGCAAGTACAAAGACGATAAAGGTCGCTATCGCGTGGAGTGGGTGCCGGATCGCACTGTAAATGGCGTTCCTTATGACACACCGATACCAGGTTACAAAAACAATACCGCCAATAATCTGCGTTTGTGGAGAGCTGAATCACCTGAGTCGCTCAACTTGCAAGCTTTCAATAGAGGCGACTATGCAGGCGCTGTGGCGGAGAAAATCGCATCGGAGACGATTTCCAAGATTTTGTATCCCAACGACAACTCGCAACAAGGAAAGCAGCTGCGTCTCGAGCAGCAGTACTTCTTTGTCGCCTGTTCTTTAAGCGACATGGTCGCCCTTCACTTGCGCGAAAACGAGAACATTTTGAACTTCCACGAGAAGTTTGCCGCGCAGATGAATGACACTCATCCGTCCATTGCGGTTGCAGAGTTGATGCGTCTTTTGGTCGATGAGCACGATGTCGAATGGGACACCGCATGGGACATTACGACAAAGACTCTCGGATACACCAACCATACGCTTCTTCCCGAGGCCCTGGAGCGCTGGCCGATCAAGCTGATGTCCGACTTGTTGCCTCGTCACATGGAAATCATCTTCGAGATCAATCGTCGCTTTTTGGATGACATCGCTGAGAAGTATCCAGGCGATGACGGCTTGATCCAGAGACTTTCCATCATCGATGAAGCCGGTGAGCGTTTTGTGCGCATGGCGAACCTTGCATCGGTCGGCAGCCATTCGATTAATGGTGTTGCCGCACTGCACACTGAATTGCTGCAGAAATATACTCTGCACGACTTTTATACAATCTCTCCGGAGAAATTCAATAACAAGACCAACGGCGTGACTCCTCGACGCTGGATGGTTCTTTCCAATCCGAAAATGACCAAGTTGATCACCAGCAAGATCGGTGATGGCTGGATCAAGGAATTGGACCAATTGAAAGGTCTCGAGAAGTATGTCGATGATGCCTCTTTCCGTCAGGAATGGCGCGATGTGAAAGCTCATAACAAGATGGTTTTGGCCGAATGGATTCAGAACCGCTTGGATTTGACTGTCGATCCGCAGTCGATGTTCGACATTCAAGTGAAACGGATTCACGAGTATAAGAGACAGCATTTGAGCGCACTGCATATAGTGGCGCTCTATAATTTGCTCAAGGAAAATCCGAACCTGGATGTTCAACCAAGAACATTCATTTTTGGTGGAAAAGCGGCGCCCGGTTATTACATGGCGAAGCTCATCATCAAGCTGATCAACTCGATTGCCGAAGTGGTGAACAACGATCCGAAAGTAAGCAAAATCATCAAAGTTGCGTTCCTTCCGGATTTTTGTGTCAGCCTGGGTCAGCGAGTTTACCCTGCGGCAGATTTGAGCGAACAAGTTTCTCTTGCCGGTAAGGAGGCCTCCGGAACCGGCAATATGAAATTCGCGCTCAATGGTGCGGTGACTATTGGAACTCTGGATGGAGCCAATATCGAAATTCGCGAAGAGGCTGGAGCGGACAATTTCTTCTTATTCGGGATGAACGCTGAACAAGCGGCTAACTTGAAGGCGAAAGGGTATAACCCTTATCACTACTACGAGAAGAACGAGCAGCTTAAGAATGTGATTGATGTTCTCAGCTCGGGACACTTCTCTCACGGCGATCCTGACCTTTTCCGTCCACTGATCAACAATTTGTTGGCGGATGATCCGTTTATGGTGCTTGCCGATTTTGCATCTTACGTCGAGTGCCAGATGAAAGTCGGCGCCGCGTTCAAACAGCAAGATGAGTGGTCTCGCAAGTCGATTTATAATGTCGCGCGCATGGGCAAATTCTCGTCCGACCGCTCGATTAGAGAGTATTGCGAGGACATCTGGAAAGTGAAGCCGGTGAAGGTGGAGCTGAAGGAATACTGCCAGCACCAAGCCGGTCTCAAAGTTCCGCAGGGTAAAACTTGTTTGATTTAGTCGAACCCACTTCTGCTGCGATGTTTTCATGGACGGTTTGATTCCTTACACCCATGAGCTTTGCGTTGAAAAATTAGAACATGCAGCCGCTTTGCTCCAGCAGCAATTGAAGCGTTGCGGCTCGGCGAAGCAGGAAAAGCCGGTCTGGATTACAAGCGTCCACCAGTATCCTCCTGCACCTGCTGCGCCTGAGGTTTTTACCTTGCATGTTTTTAGACCGAACTGGTTCAATGAAGATCGGCAAGGCATCCACTTCGAGACTTTCATGGGACCGAAGGAATGGAAAAGAAAGCAAATTCAATTAGCCATGCACATTTTCCATGTCGATTGTATTCCCGGCACAAAGATTAAGCGGCGAGTCGTAGCCGTTCCTTTTGTAGACGAGATTTACGAGATGGTCTCCGGTTGGGAAGGATACAAGTTTCGCACCGGCAAATACGGCTCTCACCCTTTTACCAAGGTTCTCTCCTTCCAGTATGAAACGATGGAATCACAGCTCTGCAAGGAACTTCTCAAACTATGTCTGGAGCTTGGACCCAAGATGGATGGAATCCTGTCATCGGTCTGCGGACAGAAGTCGATTGGCTTGTGATTTGAAACTTAATCAGATATTAAGAAACTGCCTTCCAGCGCAAAAATTTGATAATTTTGTTGCATAGGCAATCTCAGTTCAATATGGTTCGTAATCAGAATAGTCTTTTCTGTCTATGGCTTGCTCGATTGTTGTAGCGAGCCACATACAGCAAAGATTTTAGAGTGAGCGATGCAGAGGCGTCGCCCCTGGGGCTATGAGCAAGTCTGTCATTCATGACTGAATGCGGATGGAAATCGGTTCGTCACGTTTAGCTATCTTTGAGGCCGCAGGTCTGATAGCCAGTCTTACTTTCATTCAATCGAGTATTAGCTATGAACATTTGGATCGAGTTCGTAATTTGCGCCGGCTTGATCTTATACTCAGGCAGCCGGCTCAGCATCTATGGAGATCTGATCGCTGAAAAAAACGGTTTGGGAAAAGGTTGGATTGGGCTGGTTCTCCTGGCGACGGTTACATCGCTGCCTGAGCTGATCACCAGCGTCAGCGCCGTAACCATAAATGACTTGCCTAGCATGGCTGTCAGTGGAACGATCGGCAGTTGTATATTCAATATGTTGGTAATTGCACTTTTGGATGTTCTTTCCAAAAATCGTCCAGTATCGAATATGGTGCACGATGGACACTTGCTGTCGGCTGGGTTTGGCATACTCTTGCTCGGTTTCGTAGCCATAGATATTGGCTTCGGCAAGTACTTTCCTGTCCTGAAAGATCTCAATTCTTGCGGACCTATCAGCCTTCTATTCATCTTGATCTATCTTCTGGCTATGAGATTGATCTACGAGTATGAAAAAGTAAGACTGAATGAAGTCGCAGGTGAACTTGCAGAATCAAGCGACATCTCAAAACTCGGACTGCCGATGGCCATGTTCTGGTTCGGGCTCAACTCTCTTGTAATTGTTGGCGCTGCCTGTTTTCTGCCTGGAATAGGAGAACAAATCGCAAAACAAACAGGTTGGGGCGAAAGCTTCATTGGGTCATCCCTAATCGCTATCACGACCTCTTTGCCGGAGATTACGGTATCGGTCACTGCCGCACGCATGGGATCGTTCGATATGGCGGTTGCGAATCTGCTGGGAAGTAATCTGTTCAATGTCGCTATTTTGGCAATCACTGATTTCTTCTATTTTAAGGGGCCGCTTCTTCGATCTGTAGATCCGGTCAATGCATCGACTGCAATCTGCTCCATGATGGCACTGGCGATTGTTGTTATCGGTTTGACTTACAGGTCGCAGAAGAAATTTCTCTTCCTGGCTGGAGACGCAATCGCTATCAGTATCGTGTACTTGATTGCTAATTTGATTCTCTACCTGGCTCGCTAAATTAGACTGTTTCGTCAAATGCTCGGGGGTGTGATTATGGAATCCGCTTCTAATCTCAACTTCTACATACTCTTTACGATGCTTGTTCTTGCATCGGGCGTGGCTATCGTTACCAAATGGGTGAAGCTGCCATACTCTATTGCTCTTGTCATAGTCGGTCTGGTGATTGGCGTTACCCGCGCAATTCCAATTGCAATTATGACTCCAGAGCTGATCATGCTCATCTTTCTGCCGGCTCTTTTGTTTGAAGCATCATGGCATTTGAAGCTGGAAAACATCAAGGCATGTGTCAAGCCTGTTTCCTTGCTGGCGACGGTCGGAGTTCTTATTTCGGCTCTGGTCGTTGCTTCTGCTTTGACTTATCTTACGCACCTCGATTTCAAATTGGCGCTTCTCTTCGGCGCGATGATTTCTGCAACAGATCCAATTTCCGTACTTTCTCTTTTCAAAAGAATGAGGGTCGATCCCAGGCTATACACATTGCTTGAAGGCGAAAGCCTCTTAAACGATGGTACTGCAGTCGCACTCTTCCGTGTTTTGCTCGCCTCTATTATTGCCGGTGGTGAAACATCATGGCTTCGCATTGAGCTTGAGTTTCTAATGATAACTGCAGGTGGTGTGCTATTGGGAGCAGCGATTGGCAATTTTGCATCAAGGCTGACCTCATTGTTTGACGATCATTTGCTGGAAACTACTCTTACAGTCCTTGTTGCTTACGGCTCTTACCTGCTGGCCGAGCAAATGCACGTTTCGTCTGTCATGGCGGTGCTTTGCGCTGGCTTTGTGATGGGCAATTTCGGCAGCAAGAAAGGCATGTCCGCAACCACCCGATTGGCTGTAAGTTCGTTTTGGGAGTATGCCGCGTTCATTGCAGAGTCACTAGTTTTTCTTCTCATCGGTATGCAGATTCAGTTTTCATTACTGATGAAGTATGCGCCCTTTATAGCGGCCGGCATCGTTGCCGTCCTGGTGGCACGCATGTTTGTCGTCTATGGACTAATGCTCTTGGTCCGCGACAAAAGAAATCCAGTGCCGCTGAGCTGGCAGCATCTGCTTTTTTGGGGAGGACTTAGAGGTTCGCTTTGCATGGCCATGGCCCTCAGCCTGCCGTCGGATTTTCCATCTCGCGAAATGTTGGTTGTCACTACATTCGGTGTAGCCCTTTTTACGTTGTTGATTCCAGGCTTGACTATGGAAGCTGTAGTACGAATTTTGGGAGTTGCTCGTCCGGCCGGCAGGAGGGAAACCCAATTGCACGCCGAAATCAGCGAACTGGAAACAGAAAAGAACAATTTGCTGCAATTGAAAAAGGCTCGCGCTTTCGGCAAACTAGAATATCAAGAGAGGCTTGCTGAAATTGAAAAAAGGCACGAGGAGGCATTGCGGTTGATTGAAAATATTAAGGGGCAGACAGACGATGATTCCGAGCGTCTCCACATAGAAACCGCACTGGTTCGTGCGCAGAGAGAATGTTTGATTCAAATGTCAAAGCAGGACATTTCCAAGCCTTCGCTAATTCAAGAATATCGAGAAGCTTTGGATAGCCGACACCTTGAGTTGGAGTCGAAATAATTAGGCTGGAAAGAAATCATCTGATTTGCTTTTGCTTGCTTGATTGAAAGTGACTTCGGGTACCTTAGTGTTCTGAGAAACTGTCAGTGTTTTCTCTCCCTGAGCTACCATTGCCAGCTCCAAAAGCAGTCTTTTCATTTTCCAAACTTCAGCGTGCAACTGTTGCAGCATAATGCTGCGCGAAGTGAGGGTAGAAATGGACAATCCCTTTTTCTGCGACACGCTGGCTGTAATTGCGTCAAGCTGTTTTTTCGAGTGTCTGTCCGTAAAGCCGGACATATTGGCATCGGCAATCCAGCGATCGACCAATTGATCGATTCGCTTCTTGCCTTGCGGATTGTCCGCCGGCACCTGGTTCAGGAATGCCCAAACAGAGGCTGGATACTCGATATCGGGATTGGTCGGATAACCGAAAAGCTTCGCCAGCATATTTGGTTCTACTTCCGATTTTATTTTCTTTCCGCTCATTTGCTTCAATGTCCACATGGAAGCGAATGAGGGAACGACACCGGCGGGAATTCCGACTATCCCGGAGGGAATAGCAAACATTGAATTTTTGTAGCCTGGTATCGCTAATGCTGCGCTAACCGCCCACAAGGCACCATTGCTAATGAAGCTGATGGCATTGGTTTTGGCAATTGCCTTGTCGCGGTCGCTGGTGAAAGTGGCCAGAATTTCTTCATAAACCTGATGTTCTGCTTCGATTGCCGCTACCGCAAAATCAATTTCGAGATTTGTTTTTTGAATGAGCTCCGATACGCTCTGACGAATTTCAAGCAGAGTTTGTCTTGCACTGATGTTTTCCTCACTGCCGACATTGCTTGATTCGACTCTTGCTCGAGCTGCCTGAAGTTGTTCTAGAAGTGGTGTAAGACCAATCGTTGTGCTCAGTTGGAAACTGTTAGGGGAGATCGAGCGCGCATTCAAGCTGACCCCTGTTTTGAGAATTTGCCTGGGAATTTCTGTTGTGTTAGCGCTCGATTCTTTACTATTGGTAATTGTCGCCTGCGCCAAAGCCGCGGGCGCTTGAAGCACGACTGCTGCGATAACTAATGACAATAGCGATAGTCTCATCATGGCAACCCTGGTTCCCTTTAAAAAGCTCAACTGGTACAAGTTAGCTGCCAGGCAATAAAGAAAGTGTAAATATACGGACCACCGTCATAAAAATGCATTGCTCCGCATTCTCCAGTTTCTGTTAAGCCTTGGAACTCAGGCTACGTGAATGCGTGGACGCCTTTCTGAGGCAGGTTCTGCACTTCTCAATATTTCGCGCGTCAATGGTGCCGTTTCGCCTTCGCCGAAAAGCAAGTATTTAAGTGCGTACATTACCGGGTTTCCTTCCGTCCATCCAAAATAGGCGTGAGGTAATTTTCCCGTTGAGTCGCGCAGGTGCAGCAAAAGCGCAGCGATCGCATTGGGCACGGACGGGCTTTCGCAACGCAATATAGGGAATCCATGCTGGACCACGCCTTGCACCGAGAGTGTGCCGGTGTAGAATTCCGAAACGTCCTTAGGCGAAACTTCCAAGAAAATGAAATTGCCTTCCGATTCCTGAATGCTATGCCTGAATCTTGCATCCGCAACTTTCAATGAATAGTGGGCATCGTCCGGTCGATGCGATAGCAAGCGGATCTCGCCCCAGGCTTCCGCTCTTGCCTTTTCAATAAAATCGATCGCTCTCTCGTCGAGCTCGACTTTTCCTACACGCAATTCTGTTGAACGCAGGGCTCTGGATAAGAAGCAGGAAATGAGCATGATGAATGTGAAGAGCACTGAGATGAGAAAGCCATCAGGCCGTGTCTTGATAATCATGATTGACGCATAGATGAATGCCGCGGCGATCGAGCTGTAGGCGATGCGTTGCAGAAGACCTCGTCTCCAGGCAGTGGCTGCCGCTGCGACAGTCGCAGACGAAATCAAAACCAGCAAGCCGGTTGCAAACGCTCCGGCTTGTGCATCGACGTTTGCTTTGAAGAGAAAAACCAGAAACGCGCTTATGACGGTGATTATGAGAACCAATGGCTTGCGTGCTCTTGCCCAACCCGGCGCCATACCATAGCGAGGCAAATATTGAGGTACCAGACTGAGCAGAGCGGCTACCCCCGATGCTCCTGCGAACCATAGAATGAGTACTGTGGAGAGGTCGTAGACAAGCCCGAAACCGTCACCGAGATAAAGATGGGCAAGATAGGCGAGAGCCCGTCCGTTGGCTTCACCTCCTTCTGCAAACAGCTTTGGTTCTATCAAAACAGTAGTGGTAAAACTTCCCACTAAAAGGAAGACAGCCATAATGAGCGCCACCGTAAGCAGCAGTTTGTGCGTTCTTTCAATGCGCTGCGGCAGCGAATGTTTTTCCGGTGTATCAATCATGGGCATCACCGCCACGCCTGTTTCGAAACCGGACAAACCGAGAGCAAGTTGCGGAAAAACCATGAGAGAAACGCCGATCATCGCATTGATGTTTTTGTACTGTGCAAAAAGAGCGTTCAGCCATGTATTGATCAGATCTGTGTGTTCGAGCAGCTTCTGAACGCAGACCGAAAGAGTCACCATATTGACCAACAAATATGCGGCCACCAACCAGACCGAAATGCGGATCGCTTCACCGAAACCTTTGAGAAAAACCCCGCCCAGAATCAATATCATTCCAATGGTGAGAATGATGCGGTCGAATGCGAAGTGGGGAAACCAGGGATTTTCGACAATGTGTGCCGAAGCATCCGATGCGCACATCGTAATCGTGAAGACAAAGTCGGTTGCGGCAAATCCTAGAAGAACCAGAACGCAGGCTTTACCCGCCCAACCTTTGATCAGTTCTTCAAAAATGTGGAAGCTGCCCTGTCCGTGGGGACTTTCCTGGGCAATGATGCGATAGGCCGGCAGCGCTCCGAAAAGAGTGAGCAAGACGAGAGTGAGCGTTGCGAAGGGGGATAACAAGCCGGCAGCGAGAAACGATATGCCTGGCTGGAACCCCATCGAGGAGAAGTAATCCACACCCGTAAGGCACATCACCTTCCACCACGGGTCGAGCTTTTCCGGCTCTCCGTTTGGGGAAGATGAGCTGAGCAACCATTTGCGAAAGCGTTCCAATTCGATTGAATTCCAGGCGCCCTTGTACTGGAAAATACTCTAAGCCCAATGAGCTATGCCAGTATCGGTAAAACGTAAAAATACTATCGTTCCCAGCGCCAGCGAGTAAAGGTTGATGTAAATGGGCAACGCCGCTTAGCGCTTGCAGTCTTAGCAAAACCTGAATATAAATGCGAATAGCTGCTGAAATCATTAATGAACCACGACTTGTCAAGCGCTCGTGGTAATTTATGCATGGTTCCCTTTTTCCCTGCACCTTAGTAATAGAAAAAACAGGAAGTGGCAGTATCATGTTCACCTCTTTTTCGCGCGGCGATGCAACTGAGCCTCGCTTCAAGTATGCGAGTTTCTGGCAGCGTCTGGTAGCTGTCTCGATCGATGAATTGAACCTCTGCCTCATCAGCATGTTCATTCTGGCAATCTCATTGCTGGCAATGTTTTCTGCCTTTGGTGCTCCCTATTACAGCGTTCCTTGTCCGGTTGGATTTTGTTTTACTCCCGCTGGAGTAGCAGGAGTTATCGTATCGGGAAGTTTGATTCTGCTTTTCCTGCCATGGCTGTATACAGCCCTGTACGAGAGTTCCTCCTGGCAGTCGACACCCGGCAAACGTATGCTGGGTCTGGTCGTTAAGGAGCCCGACGGCAGCAAATGCACGTTTATGCGCTCTACGTATAAGTTGTTTGTTCAGGCAGTCAGCGTGATTGTAATCACTGGTGTCACAGGAGTTGTGCTTGGTGGGCTGGATGGCATTTTTGCCCGTTCGTTTCTATACGATCTGCTTCCGGCAGAACTTCGTTGCCTTTATTACTTGGTAATCGATCCGCTGATGAAGGGTGTCGTCACGATAGCGCTGCTTTGCTTGGTTCTCTTTCGAGGCAAGCAGACACTGGTAGATAAGATTTCCGGGCGTATTGTCGTCTGCGAAGATAACACCCATGAAGACCACGGAGCTATCAAAACTCCTGGCTCCGTTTGGAAATCTTTCAGTTGCTGGATGCGCTCGACTATAACCCAGTTCACCCTGCTCCTAGTCCTGTGTGCGCTACCGCTTTTCACAGGGCTGCTTTTCACTGCCGGCGATCTATGGCGAAAGCTCGATCGAGTTACTTCCGGAGCCGTGTTGGAAAAAACACCCGAGCCCTATGAAACTCGGCCTGAACCTTTAGATAGTATCTCGGGATTTTATTTCATCAGATATTTGTTTGCCGAGCATCAGAATGTGCTGTATCTGCCTGAGTCCATAAATAGCGTAGAAACGACCTTGCCTGGTTTTGCACGCTTTTATGCTGATGCCAATGGTATCATCGGTGATGCTCTCTATGCGTTTGGAAACAAGTCGGCTTTGCATTTTTACTCTCATTCTTTGGCAGTAAATCCCAATCAGGTTCACTATGCCAATCGCTGGACGGAGCTCGTGCAGCCAGACTCTGGTGTCCATGCCAGGGTCTCTTCATTCGAATCTCCGACGGCGACCCTGAGCCCAACTTCTGAAAGTAGGTTAGCAGCACTATTGCCGGCCGCAGATTCTCTGACAGCTGCCGTCAAGTATATCTGCGTTGGAAATCGAGAACTGGCCAGACAGAATTTGATGTCGATCAGGGATGGCGATCCTGGCTATTTCAAAGCTAAGCAATTGTTGACCTATATCAATCTGGAAAATTGCTATTACGATGAAGTAGTGGCTGGAGCGCGTGCACTTTATCAACTGGACGCAAACAGTTCGGCTCCGTATGCTTTCGCCGCCAGTGCCCTCAGCCGCCAGGGATATACTCGAAGCGCGCTGCCTCTAGCTATGAGTGCAGTCGTAGCCGATCCAAATTCTTCATATGCACGTGCCATTCTGGTGGATGTAGCTAGCTGCCTGGGCTTACATGGAGTCGCAGGAGAGCAGGCTTTGACTGCTCTCAAATTAGATGCGAATGAACCTGAAGCTCATTTGCAAATTGCACACCTTTACCGTCTTCAGTCCAAGCTCCTTGACGCCAAGAAAGAGGTCAATATTGCTGTAGCCCTCAAGCCCGGAAGTCCTTCTGTTCACCAAGAGCGTTACGAAATTGAAAGACGGCTGGGCGACTTTTCTAATCTGAGCACCGATCTCGTTTATCTGAACGACTGTGCTTATCGTCCAAGAATGAGCAGGGAGAAACCATACACATCATCATATGCAAGCAGCATCTGGAAGGGATTCTCTCCACATTAGACACTGTAGGCGAGATTACTCAAAGGGATTTATGGCGAGGCAATAGAATGACGAAGATCCTGCAGCGGCTGTTGCGGCGTCCTGAGAAGACCTTGACTGGGTCTGTCCAAGTCGGCGACAAGCACTATGACTATAGAGAATGCAGTCACCAAGATGATGGTTTCGGACCAGCTTCTGCTGCCGGCCAGACCGCAATAATAGCCGACCCCGAGCATGCTCAAGACCGCTACAGTTAAGAGGCAGACCCATATGACTGCGGGCACCCGGGCGTAAAATCTGGCTGAAACCCGCACTGAATGCATGTCTATTACTTGATTGAGTGCGCTTACGAATAGTCCCGAAATGGGTGAGTCGTGATTCTTGCCGGCAATGACAGCAAGTGTCCACAACTCGTTTTGTATGGACTCCGATTTTTTGATGAGCTCAGCGCTCGATTTTTCCGTTGTTGCCACGAGAGTGCGCGTGTCGAGATAGTCACGAAAGAGTTTCTTTACCCTTGATTTGAGCGGCTCCTCGAGAAAATCGGCTCTCAGATATGCTGTGCCTATGGCGTTTGCTTCATTCAAGACAGCTTCGCGACGATCGTCAAAACGACTGGCTGCCATATTGAAAGTAAATGCCAGAAGAAACGCTAAAAGCCCAAGTGTAGAGGCCACGATGGCACTAATCGGCGACTCAGGCTCTTTTCTGCCGGTCTTTCTTTGCCGCTCGCCAAGCAAGTATCCGCATTCGACACTAAGTAGGGAAAATCCAATCACCAGCACAAAAAATACTAGGAGTGGAATACCATCGAAGTTCTGCATTTGGGTTCCTTTCGCCCGCTTGATCTTGCTTGCGCAGTCCAATTCGATTATACGCGCTTGAATTTCTAATCGTATGCTATCGAACGAGAGGTCTTCACGATAAATTTCGGATCCTAATCTCTCTAATTTTTAAAGGGCCAGGTCGTTAGAGGCTTGGCTGCGTCCGCCATCTTTTTGAACGTTCCGGCAGCGCTTTCATTTATATTTGTGGTTTAATCGCGAAGTCCGGAAGGACCTTGCGAGGAATTTTCTATGACTGATTTGCGTGAAAACGATGATGATCGTGTCCGCGACCATCTTGCCAACGAGCGTACCTACCTTGCCTGGTTTCGCACCGCAATAGCTACCATGGGACTGGGCATTGTTATAGCTAAGCTGAAGTATTTCCTTGCCCCGGCTTACCAACATTCTTCCGGCGCGATTCATGCCAGCAACATCGGCCTGATTTTCAATTTGATCGGCCTGGCAATTATCGGAGCTTCCGTCTATTTCTATTTTCAAACACAAAAGGAGATACGCTCTGGTACATATCGTTCCAAAAGCTTATTTATAGTCATTTTGAGTGTGTCGATGCTTGCTGTTGGAGTGATCATTCTCTGGTATCTTTTGCAGCCGCCTGCATGATTCAGGCGACGTGAATGCGAGGTCTTTTCTCAACAAGAACTCCCGTGTGAAAGTCCGACACGTCCTTGGGAATGACTTTCAAGAAAATTGAAATCATAGCTTGTGTCATCAGGACGATGAGAAAGCAGGCGGATCTCTCCCCTGCCGCGCAAACAGTTTGGGCTCGATGAGAATCGTCGTAATCAGACTTCCAATCCTGTTTCAAGACCGGAGAGTCCCAATGCCAGCTGCGGAAATACCATGAATGAAACACCGGCCATGGTGGCAATATCTTTGTATTGAACAAATAGATTGGTTATCCATTGATTGATCGAATACGGTTTGGAAAGAAGGCTCTGAACACAGACGCCCAGGGTAATCAGATTTCACAAGTCTATCTTGGAAGCCTCTGACCCCTCCAGCATCAAGTACACGCAAAAAAAATTTGGTCACTGACTCTGATCTTGAGCCTAGTGAAATGCGGTGCTGCCACTTTGAAAGAATTTGCTCAACGCGCTGGGGTTTCCTTCTGTCGCCAGCGATCTGTATTTCGATGCTCTCGTCGCGAACTTGTTGACCGCCCTCAAATCACCGACTTTGGCGCAATCTCTTTTCATCGTTTTTCATTGTTTTACCCATTGTTGGGACCGAAGATTGTTTCGGGAATGAAAAAGGACGCTATTGAGGCGTCCTTTCAGTAGGTGATTTTTCGAGCTGGCTGGAAGACTACTTTGGGGAAACCTAGCGGTTGTGTCCGCCTTTTCTTCTCTTGGTGAGTTCCACAGCTTTGAGACGGGCCATCGCTCTGGACAAGGCCATCTCGGCGACCTGCACGTCGATCTTGTCTGTTTTTTGAGTTCTTTCTGCTTCCAGACGAGCTTTTGCCTGATTGGCTCTGGCTTCGTCGATTTCAGTGTCGAGTTCTGCAACGTTGCTGACGATAGTGACGTTGTTGTCTTGCACTTCCATGACACCACCGATGACGGCAGCGGTATCGAAGGATGATTCGCCTTTGAACTCAACAATGTCGATTGCCAGTGCAGTTACGAGCGGTTCATGCTCTGGCAGGATTGTCAGTTCGCCGTCGACTGCTCGGGCGGTAACTTGTTTTACCGGCGCTTCGAAAACGATGCGATCCGGAGTGATGATTTTTAGATTTAGCGTGCCAGCAGTCATTGAATCCGTCCTCTATTACTTGCTTTTCTTTGCTCTTGCAGTTTTCTTCTTAACTGCAAGTGCCGATGCCACTTTCTGTTGTTTTACACCTTTGACTGTTGATTCAGCAATCAAATCCAGCCCTTTGCGATCGTGATTCTTGTGATTTGAATTGGTCTTTTCGCTTTTGCTCTTCTTCTTGTGGGTGCAAATGCGATCGATCATTCCGTATTCAAGAGCTTCTTGAGCGGTCATATAATGATCGCGTTCGATGTCCTTACGAAGTCGCTCGCGGCTCTGTCCTGTGCAGCGATGCAAAACTTCTATCTGAGCGTTGCGAAAGCGCTGTCCCTGAGCGGCTTGAATTTCCAGGTTGGTGATGTCTCCATCTGCTTCCCAGAGCGTCTGGTGGAACATCAAGGTAGAGAATTCATATGCCGAACGCTCTCCGGTGCCGGCTGCCAAAATTTCGCAGGCACCGGAAAGAGCGTGACCGAGGCAGATGGTGTTTACCTTCGCTTCGATCTGAGACATTATGGCGATTATGGCGTCTGCGTTATATCCGTTGCCGCCTGAAGAATTGATGTACAGATTGATCGGTTTTGTCGGATCGCTCTGATTCAGTTTCAGGATGCGTCGAATGACCGGCAGCGCCACCTCGTTTTCCAGCCGACCAAAGACAAAGATGTCTCGATTGCTCGGTTTGGGAGCCGCAGGTGTTTGCGGTTTTTCGCTATTAGCTTCCTGATTCTTCTTTTTCATTCGCCCTTTTGCTGAACTTGCGTTCTAGCTTTACGCGTTGTCTTTTTCTTTTTGTTCTTTGTCTTTGGCGATTGCTTCTTCGATAGTTCCGACCATGTAGAAGGATTGCTCATTCATATGATCGAGTTCGCCGGACAAAATCATCTTGAAGCCTTTGACGGTATCTTCGAGCTTGACGTACTGACCCGGACGTCCGGTGAAGATTTCGGCTACGTTGAACGGTTGGCTCAAGAAGCGTTGAATCTTGCGGGCGCGGGTAACCGTGATTTTGTCTTCTGCGGACAATTCGTCCATACCAAGGATGGCGATGATGTCTTGCAGGTCTTTGTATTTTTGCAGTGTCTGTTGTACGCCGCGGGCGACATCGTAGTGCTCTTGTCCGACAACTTCGGGCTTGAGAGCGGTGGAGGTCGATGCGAGCGGATCTACTGCCGGGTAGATTCCCAATTCTGAAATCTGACGGGACAATACCGTGGTTGCGTCCAAGTGAGCAAACGCAGTTGCCGGCGCCGGATCGGTCAAGTCATCGGCAGGTACGTAGATGGCTTGTACGGAAGTAACGGAACCTGCCTTGGTCGAAGTGATGCGCTCTTGCAGGGCGCCCATCTCTTGAGCCAATGTCGGCTGGTATCCTACGGCTGACGGCATACGTCCGAGCAGTGCGGATACTTCAGAACCAGCTTGGGTGAAACGGAAGATGTTGTCTACGAAGAGCAACACGTCTGTTTTGTTGACGTCGCGGAAGTATTCGGCAACGGTGAGAGCCGAGAGACCAACGCGCATTCTGGCGCCCGGTGGCTCGTTCATCTGACCATAGACGAGTGAAACTTTGTCCAATACTCCGGACTCTTTCATTTCGTGCCAGAGGTCGTTTCCTTCGCGGGTGCGTTCGCCCACGCCTGCGAATACCGAGAATCCACCGTGGTTTTTGGCGACGTTGTGGATCAATTCTTGGATGATAACCGTCTTGCCTACGCCGGCTCCGCCGAAGAGACCGACCTTACCGCCTTTGATGTAAGGCTCCAGAAGGTCGACAACTTTGATGCCGGTTTCGAAGATGACGGTGTCTGTTTGTAATTGTGTGAGGTCGGGAGCTGGGCGGTGGATTGGCCAGAGTTCTTCTGCATTGATAGGACCGGACTCGTCTACCGGCTCGCCGACTACGTTCATGATGCGGCCAAGAGTGGCTTTGCCTACCGGTACCGAGATTGGTTTTTTTGTGTCGGTGGCGATCATGCCGCGAGTCATACCATCGGTGGAGCTCATCGCTACCGTTCGGACTCGGTTGTCACCCAGCATCTGCTGCACTTCGCAGATAACCTTGTAATCGTCTCCGGCGGGATTTTTGCCGCCGATTTCAAGGGCGTGATAGATCTCGGGCAAGTGTCCGCTCGAGAATTCGACGTCCACGACCGGTCCGATGACCTGAATCACTTTGCCCTGTGTTGCTTCAAGAACTGCGCTCATGTGCACTCCAGATGAGAAATTCCAAATACTTGTCTGTTAAGGCTTTAACGAGAAGCCTGATTTTACCAGCTAAGGATAAAGGCTAAAGGCTCGATAGGACGGCTCGTTTATGTTACTTTCAGTATGATCGACACTTAGTGTCCCCTCATAAATCATTCGTGGACTCTCCTAAATCAGCGGCTCGACTAAAAAGGCTTCATAAACGGAATATCACGCGACGCCTGTTGCGCGATATCGGCGCGGTCGCAGTGCTTGTGTTGATAGGCACTTGCGGGTTTATGGTCATCGAGCATTGGCGTGTTCTGGACGCCTTGTTTATGACGGTTATCACTCTCACGACGGTTGGTTACGGAGAGGTCAGGCCGCTGACCGACACCGGAAAAATCTTCGCAATGTTTGTAATCTTTGCCGGCGCCTCGACTGTCGTGTATGTGCTTGGCGACATGGTAGAACTGTTTGTTAGTTTCAACTTCGAGCTCAGGCGCATGAAAGAACAGATTGCCAAACTCTCGGATCACTACATTGTTTGTGGCTGGGGCAGAACAGGTCAAGAAGTAACTGAGCACTTCATGGTCAAGAAAATCCCCTTTGTCGTTGTCGAGGCGGACCCGGTGCTGGCCAGGCGCGCGCGGGATGCTGAGCTACTTGTCATCGAAGGCGATGCGACATCCGACGATATTCTCCTTCAAGCACAGATTAAGACTGCCGCAGGCGTAATTTGCTGTCTTCCGGATGATGCCGCTAATACATTTATTGTGTTGTCTGCCAAGGAACTCAACAGCAATGTAACTATCGTGTCAAGAGCTGCCAACCCGGGCTCTGAATCCAAGCTTCGCAGGGCGGGGGCGAGTATGGTCATTTCTCCGTATGTAATCGCTGGGCGAAGAATGGCTACGGCTGTCACTCATCCGCTTGTAACCGAATTTCTCGACGTGGTAATGCACGCTCCTGAGTATGACTTGCGCATTGACCAGGTGAACCTCGGCGCCAATTGTCTGCTGGTCGGAAAGTCTTTAAAGGATGCAAATATAAAGCAACAGTCTGGGGCGATGATCTTGGCACTAAATCAAAGTGGTAAGCTGATAACCAATCCGCTGCCGGACCAAGTGTTTTGTAGCGGAGATATCCTGATCGCGCTGGGAACGGAAGAAGAGCTAAAGAAGCTCGCAGCGCTGGCGGGTATCCGTCCGGATTAGGAGAATGAGGCTGGAACGGCCGGCAATTGGCTTATAAGGATAAGACTACATAATGAGCAACGAAGCCCCTGCACAATCTGAAGAAGCGATGATCACTCTGGAAGGAGAGGATGGTCAGTCGTACACTTGTCAGATTCTTGACATATTCGATTTTGAAGAGCAAGAATATGCGCTGCTTTTGAAGATGGGCGGCGAAAAGGGCGAGTCTAAAGGTGATGATGAGGAAGATGGTTCGCTCGTCATCATGCGCCTTATCCAGCGCGACGATCAGTCTATATTTCAGACGATTGAAAGCGACGAAGAGTTTGACAAAGTGGTTGCCCACGTCGAAGAGCTCGCTCGCATGAGCGAAGATGAAGCCGAAGGCGACGAGTAATCAGTCATTTCAATAGTTATTGGGGCGCGTGCAACGCGCCCTTTTTGTTTTGCAGCATCAGACTAAACTCATCTGCGCGCATCACGCGGCCCGTGAGTGTTCAAAAAGTCAAAGCGAGATGAGCAGCTTATCTCGCTTTGCTATGCGTCAATTTTCGGCAGCAACAACATGGGCTTGACCGATTCCGGCTTGGGAAGCATTTGGCGCCTGACGTCGTCAATAATTGCTTCCGCAAGAGTGTCGTATGTGGCTTTGCTGTCGAATTTGCGGGTCGCGCTTTCATCCATTGTCCACATGCCGTCTTCTTTGCGACCGGTGACGTGATAAGTCGTGTAGCGCCCGCCCAGGTGTACTGTATAGAGCACGGCATCCTTCTCGAATTTGCTCCAACTGTCTATGACCAGACGCTCGAGAATGATCGAGCCTGCTGCTTCCGAGCCGTCCGGCGTGGGAATGCGCGCATTGCCTTTGACAAATGCTTTGACTATTGCCTGGCGGACCTTTATAGAGTCTTTCACGGATGTAACCGTGAGCGGACCCTGATCCACGAAAAATCCGGCTTCCGTTTCGCAGACACTGGGCGTTATAAGCTTTCCCTGGTGGAGATAGAAGCGAAATAGTCCCATGCCTGGAATTCCTGGAATACGGCTGTCCTTTAGTCAAGTTTAGCGCAGTTCAAAACCCTATGTTCTAGGTTTCATCGTCGGGAATGCAATCACGTCACGAATCGATGCGCTGTCCGTAAGCAACATGACCAGGCGGTCGATGCCGATGCCGATGCCCATTGTAGGCGGCATTCCATATTCCATCGCCATGATGAAATCGAGGTCCAGCGGCATGGCTTCTTCATTGCCGGCAGCTTTCTTGGCGGCCTGCTCCTCCAGTCGCTGTCTCTGGTCGAGCGGATCGGTCAATTCGCTGTAGCCGTTGGCCAATTCCCTGCCGTAGGCAAAGAGCTCGAAACGTTCGACCTCGCCCGGATTGCTGCGGTGAGGTTTTGTCAATGGCGACATCTCGACCGGATAGTCGATGAGGAAAGTCGGCTGCATGAGCATCGATTCGGCTTTATGCTCGAATATCGCGTTGATGACATGACCGCGCGTATCGCAGTGGGTGAGGTCGATTCCGCCCAATTTGACGGCTGCTGCTTTCATCTCCTCGAATGACTTGATCGACTCTACATCAAGTCCGGTAGCTTCTTTGATGGCGTCATTCATGCGCAATCTTCTGAATGGTCGCTGGAAGTCTATCTCGACGCCTTGATAAGTGAGCTTCGTTGTTCCAGCCACTTTCATAGCCGTTTCGCAGAGCAATTCCTCTGTCATGTCCATGAGCTGGTTGTAGTCGCCGTAAGCCCAATAGAGCTCCAGCATAGTGAATTCGGGGTTGTGTCTGGTGCTGATGCCTTCGTTCCTGAAAATGCGACCGATTTCGTAGACGCGCTCAAAGCCGCCTACAATCATTCTTTTCAGGTGCAATTCAGTGGCGATGCGCAGATACAAATCAATGTCGAGCGTGTTGTGATGAGTGATAAACGGGCGAGCATCAGCTCCGCCGGCCTCCACCTGCAAGACTGGTGTCTCTACTTCGATGCAGCCGCGCGAATCGAGGAATTCGCGGATAGTGCGAATAGCGATGCTCCGCTTTCTCAGCGTGTCACGCACATTAGGATTCATGATCATGTCTACGTAGCGGTGGCGATAGCGCGCCTCTACGTCGGTAAAACCGTCCCAGCTGTCCGGCAGCGGTTGCAGGGTCTTGCCTAGAATCTCATAGCTGGTCACTTTTACCGAAAGTTCGCCCTGCTTGGTTCTTCTGATAGTTCCTTCCGCGCCCAGGAAATCACCCTTGTCGAGCAGTCTCAAGCGCTTCAATTCATCTTCCGGAAGATTTTGCTTGTGGCAGAAAAGCTGAATTTTGCCCGAGTCGTCGAAGAGGTCGACGAACATCCAGGTGTTTCTCTCGTTGAGCACTTTGCCGCAAACGCGCACGACGTCTTCCGTCTCGGTGTCGGGCGCCAGATCTTTGTATTTCTCCTGCAGTTCCTCGGCTTTGTGAGTGCGCTTGAAGTTGTAGGGATAGGGATTGACGCCCTGCTCCTTCAACTGCTCCAGCTTGCGCAGTCTTTCTTGTCTAAGCCTTGAATCGTCTAATTCCGACGTCATTTTTACGAGGCTCCCTTGAGTCATGATGAGAAAACCTATGATGAAACTACATGAAGGATCGAAGATCCCGAAACATCGTAATTCATACATGTAAATATGCGGGTGCCAAGTGGGATATATAGGAAGTTTCGTTAAGAATTTCTACGCTCTAAAATTAGCGAAAGCCGCTCTGTGACTTGGATAAAGCAGCATGTTATACTTACCGGTGTTATGTTTCGGGACAAGTGTGCGCGTTCATCAAGCGTCGTCAAACGTGCATGAAAGGCGAGTTCCAGACAGTCTTCGCAAATTGGCTGCGAGCGGAATCACATATACGACGGCGATATCAGGGAGTAATTGCAGGTGGCTGAACCGACTAACCCTTCAGGCGGCGGATCTGGAGAAAGAATCGTTCCCATTGAAGTTCGCGACGAAATGCGCAAGTCGTTTATCGACTATGCGATGTCGGTTATCGTAAGCCGCGCCATTCCTGATGTGCGCGACGGTTTGAAGCCCGTTCACAGACGCATCATCTTCGGTATGTATGAGAGCGGTCTGGAGCCTACTGAGCGCTACCAGAAGTCCGCCAAGACGGTCGGATATGTGATGGGTAATTACCACCCGCACGGCGACTCGGCAATTTATGAATCTTTGGTCCGGATGGCACAACCGGGCTCCAGCCGTTATGTCCTTGTCGACGGACACGGCAATTTCGGCGACCTCGATAATCCGGCTGCCGCTATGCGATATACGGAAGCCAGACTGGCTCGTATATCGATGGAGATGCTCGCCGATATCGACGCTGAAACCGTCGATATGCGTGCCAACTTCGACGACACGAGAAAAGAGCCGATTGTTCTTCCTTCTAGAGTGCCGATGTTGCTGCTCAACGGCTCTACCGGTATTGCCGTAGGTATGGCTACCAACATTCCGCCTCACAATCTGACTGAAGTGCTGGAAGGCACGATTGCCAAAATCGACAATCCGGAGCTGACTTCCAAAGAGCTCATGCAATGGATTAAGGGACCTGACTTCCCTTCGGGCGGCGTCATCATGGGCACCGAAGGTATCGAAGAAGCTTTCGAAACCGGCAAGGGCTCTATTCCTGTGCGCGGCGAAGCGACAATCGAGCAAATTCCCGGCTCCGGCGGAAGACAGCAGCGCATGGGCATCGTTGTTACTTCATTGCCTTACACGGTCGGTCCTGAAGCTTTTGCAAAACGCGTTGCCGACATGGTGCGCGATGAGAAGCTCACAGGCATCAGCGATGTTTGCGACGAAACCAACAGGCACGGAATTCGAGTGGTCATCGAGCTGAAGCGCGACGCTCACCCGGATGTTGTTCTCAACAATCTATATAAGTTCACTCAACTTCAGCAATCTTTCCCGGTCAACACTCTTGCTCTGGTGAGAAACAAGAAAGCTGGAGCGTCTGACCAATTCAGACCGATGACTTTGTCTCTGGCGAATATTCTGCAAGAGTTCATCGACCACAGAATCGAGGTCATCACAAGACGCACCGAGTATCAACTCAAGAAGGCGCAAGCCAGAGCTCACATCCTCGAAGGCTATCTCAAAGCTCTCGAGAATATCGACAAGGTCATCAAGATTATTCGCGGTGCCGAGTCCACGGAAGAAGCTCGCCAGGCATTGATGAAGTCATTCTCCCTGGACGAAGATCAAGCCAACGCCATCCTCGAAATGCAATTGCGCAGATTGGTAGGATTGGAACGCGGCAAGATCCAAGAAGAATACGACAAGATTCAAAAGCAAATTGCCGAATACAAGGCTATTCTCGGCAGCCGCGAGAAAGTGCTCGTCATCATCAAAGAAGAACTCAACGAAATCAAGAACAAGTACGGCGACGAGCGCCGCACTCGCATCGAAGCTTCGGGCGCTACGGAATTGAGCAACAAAGACTTGATTCCCAACGAGCCGATGGCTGTTTTCATCACGCAACAGAACTACGTCAAGCGTATTCCGCTTGATTCGTTCAAGCGTCAAAAACGCAACACACGTGGTGTGACTGGCATGAAGACTAGGGAAGAAGACGATCTTCAACACTTCTTCACTGCCAACATGCATGATCGCTTGCTCGTATTTACATCGGGCGGACAGGTCTACTCGCTTGAGGTCATGGATCTTCCCGAAGGTGGAAGAACGGCTCGCGGATTGGCTCTCGTCAATCTCTTGCCGATTGGTCAAGACGAGACAGTGACTGCTGTTATTCCGGTTTCGGAATTTACGGAAGATTCATACCTGGTCATGGTGACGCGTCTGGCTTATATCAAGAAAGTCCAGATGTCCGACTTCGCCAATATTCGTCGCTCCGGCATCATTGCCATTACTCTTGGCGATGGCGACCAACTCGGTTGGGTGCGTCCGTCCAACGGCAAATCCGATGTCATCATCGGTACCGGTGACGGCATGTGCATTCGCTACTCGGAAGACGAGTTGCGCCCCATGGGCCGCACCGCCCGCGGTGTGCGCGCCATTACGCTCAGAGAAGGCGACAAGATTGTCGGATTCGACGTCACCGAAGGTGGCGACGACTCTTACGTATTGGTCATCACTAACGATGGATTCGGCAAGCGCGTCAAATTGGACGAGTTCAGACAACAGGGTCGCGGCGGCATCGGTCTCATCGCAACCAAGTTCAAGAACGCTCAATCCAGATTGGCTGCATTGCGCGTAACAGCGGATGGTGAGCAGATCGTCATCGCTACGGCAAACGGCATAGTTGTCCGTCAGTCGGTCGATGAAATCAGCGCTCAAGGACGTATGGCGACCGGTGTTCGCATTCAGCAGCTTGGCGAAGACGATTCGGTCGTCTCGGTCAGCCCGATCGTCGAGCCGGCCGGTATCGAAGCGGAGAACGGCGAAAGCGCTTAAGAACTACAGTTTAGCGAGAAGCCTTGTTGCTTAAAGCAACGAGGCTTTCTTGTACTAACTTTCGAGCAAAAGACCACACGCCAGACCCTGCAAAGGCAAAGCTTTGCCAGTAGAAAACTTCGTTTGTCTAAGCGTGCTACAAAGTCCTCAAATTTTCCAGAAATCATGATTCTGCACCCGTCACCAGCAGTGGAGCGGCGCAAAAAATCGAAACTAGCGAATGCAATCGTCGAAGGAAAGTCCGTCCTGCCGGCACTTCGACATGCACCAATTGAGTGCAAGCTGCTGAGCAAGCGGAAGATTTTCCGGCGAGCAACGTCCCCGGAATACTTTAGTCAGCAATGATTCCAATTCGTGTTGGTGTGCTTTCAATTGAGGTGGCAGTGACAAAGTCCACTGCGAGCCGCCTGACTGTGTCAGGATTTCTTCGAAGTAGTGCGGCTGCTGTCTTTGAGGGACAGAAGTAGTCATCGTGTGAGTTAGTGTCGTCGCTGTCATTCGGTTACCTGAGCAGAGATGTGGCGCAAAATCCAAGACGCTTCCGCGTTGGTTAGATGTAAATCATCCTGCGTTATCATAACTTTACACTCTTGACAATTGCAAGGTCTATAGGCGCCAGTTCTTGGCAATTTTGAGGATTTTCATGCGGTTTTGCCCACTGAAATTGCAGTTTTCCTGATAAGTGCTCTCGGGATAACCCGATTTCTGTAATAAATCACAGGAAAATCCTGACGGGAAGCGGTCCGGCTTGCTTTACAAAAGCCATTCCGGATACTGACAGCCCGGATTTGGGCATATTCAAGACAGGAGACATCTTTGCAGCAGAGCTGCCTGACAGCTCAGGTTCATAGTTTCCGGAGGTGCCGTCAATGGCGAAAACGAAGCGTTTGGAACCTGGAGACTCCGGTACCATCAATACTAAGAAGTCCGAGACCAATGTCAGGACGCACCCGGTTTTTGTCACTTCCGAGCTTGATGCGCTGCATGTAAGGCGTGTGGTTGCCAGCAATCCGAATACACCTCGTCAGGTCCTGGAGCGCTTAGCCGGCGAAGAGTCCGCTGTGATCCGGCGCCATGTCGCTCTCAATCCGAAAACCCCGGTGGAAACTCTGCGCATGCTTGCCGAAGACAGGGAGACCGACGTTCGCCTGGCAGTGGCCGAAAATGTCCATACGCCTCAAGACATACTCTGCTTGCTTTCTAGCGATCAAGATATGGATGTTCGTTATGGTGTTGCCGAAAACCCCCATATGCCTGAGGAGATTCTGGTTGAACTCAGCCAGGACGATAATCCTTATGTCCGCTGCCGCGCATTGAAAACTCTCCAGATGCTTGCACCGGATGTTCAAACTCGCTTGAGCCTGATCATTCGCCAGCAGCAAGATCGCCTGAGATAGCGTTATTACCTGTCCCAGTCCTTCAGGCTGCGGGTTTTTGAATCTGGCCTTTGAAAAAAAATGGGGACGCATGCGATGCGCCCCCACAAATCTTTGCGACCGACTGCCTATCTGGAAGGCTCTTCTTCGCGCAATACGTAGCCTTCGCCGCGTACTGTTTGAATGAGGCGCTTGGTGTTGCCGTCTTCCAGTTTGGAGCGGAGATAACGGATATACACTTCGATGACGTTGGATTCGCC
This sequence comes from Candidatus Obscuribacterales bacterium, assembly GCA_019745505.1. GTDB lineage: Bacteria > Cyanobacteriota > Vampirovibrionia > Obscuribacterales > Obscuribacteraceae > QKMZ01. The sequence goes on from JAIETE010000004.1 coordinate 27,049, forward strand.
GATGAAGTCATATCCCCAGACTTTGTCGAAAATGAATTCTCTGGAGAGAACTTGCTCTGGGTATTGCATGAATAGTCTGAGCAGGTCGAACTCTTTGGCTCTGAGATCAAGCTGCTTCTCGCCGCGCTTGACGATACGGTTGAGCTGGTCCATCCACAAATCTGAATAAGTAAGGATGCCTTCCTGCGGCTTCCGTCTCATAACTGCTCTTATACGAGCAAGCAATTCTTCGGTTGCAAACGGCTTGGTCAAGTAGTCGTCAGCGCCGCTGTCGAGACCTTGGACACGATCGCCGACGCCGTCTTTAGCCGTCAGCATGATGACCGGCACTTTCGACATGGCTCTCAGTCTCTTGCACACTTCGATGCCGTCAAGACCGGGGAGCATAACGTCGAGCAGTACCAGGTCCGGTTGATCCTTCTTGAAGAGGTCAATGCCCTGATTGCCTTCGTGAGCCACGGAGACTTGATAACCTTCGTAGCCGAGCTCGAGTTCGATCAATCGAGCGATATTCACATCATCTTCAATGATGAGGATTTTCAACGAACTTACCTCGCTGCCTACTGCCACGTTTCCTTAACCTCCGTTCAATTCTGCTTTATTCTAATCTATTGGCCTGACGCTTGTGAATCGTAATAAGCCTGACAGAGCAACCTTTTTCGGGTTCAGATCAGAAAATTGCGAGTTATCTGACGCAAGTCTTTCGACCGCCTCGCCATTAATTGCTTAACGAATCTAGCAGGTGTTTAATGTTCAGGAAAGGGGTTAGTTATCAGTATGTGGGAATTTGTAATCTACGTATACTGAAGCAGGTTTTCAAGTGGCGCCGTTTGGTAACCTGCAGTCAAGACCAAACAGTTCCACGCCCCCAAATTACATTCCCCGATTTTTGAACAAATCGCTCATATGGAAGCTAATCGTCACGTGAATGAAACCGGAGACGAAGAGAAAAGGGAAGTTTCGTCATCCGATAGTCGGTCTGATAATACGAATGGGCCGCACTCGAACGCCGAAAATACAAGCGTGATCGATGTCGGCGATGAGCAAAAACAGGCTCGCGAAGAAGAACTCTTCGTGATCGACTCTCAATGTCTGGCCAAACTGGCTCAAGGCAGTTCTGTGCTCATAGCCACTCTTTTGGCGATACCAGATGCGGTAGCGCTGATTCCCGGTGCCACCTCTCCTCTCGGTTGGTTATTGCGTCTTATTGGTGTTTGGATCTCGGCAGCCGTGCTCTGGTTTGTCGGTTTTTTGGGAATTCTTCAGTGTGTGCGTCTGATCGTCCGCGGCGTCTGCGTAGGACCTTACGGAATCAAGCTCTGGCGCCTGGCCAAGCCGATTGCTTGGGACAAGCTGGAAGCGATTGCTGTCGAGCCGCAGGTCGTGTTTTCCAAGCTGTTTTCTCTCGACACTACGGCGCGCAAGTTGACGATTTATTCGAAGTTTATGTCGCAGAAGAAAATCTTCAAAAAGATTTTGGTACCACAGCCGGTGCCTTCGTTTTTCTTCAAACCTGAAGTTTTCGACAAGATGGTTCGTTGCATTATCTCTAGAAAATTTGATCTGGAGCCTGATTCTATCAATGGTATCTTTGCATTTCCGCGCACTCAGCCGCCTCTCAAAACTACCTACAAGGCTCTGCGCTATCAGCAGATTCTGGTGACAATTCTCATCGCTATAGGCTTGGTCGGTCTTCTGGGAAGAAAGGCTGCCGTTAACTACGTATATAATTCCGGCAATCATGCTCTGGCGGCGAACAATTTTACTGAAGCGGAGCGCTTGTACCGGCTTGCCACTGAGATCGACCCCTGGTTCTATGCGCCTTTCAATAATTTGGCTAATGTGGAGTTTCGCCGTGGCGAATTTCAGCAGGCTCTCACGCATTGGGAGAAGGCTTTGCGATTGAAGCCTGATTTCGTGGAGCCGATGGTTTCGATCTCATACTTGCATTTGCAAAAGGGCGAGTATTCGAAGGCTAAGGTTTTGATCAATTCAGCGCTATTGCTGGCGCCTCTAAACTCTCATGCTCTGGTGAATCGGGCTGATTACTTTCTTAGAATGGGCAATCTCAAGTCGGCAATGTCGGATGCCACAAACGTGATTACGCATGAGGAAAAAGAGAAGCGACCCAAATACACTGCACAGTGCATTCTTGCGGAAGCTCTGATTCGCTCGGGCAAAACCAGAGACGGGTTGAAAAAACTTGACGCTTTCTCGAAGAATTTCAATGAGCCTGAATTCAACCGGACATTGTGGTTGCTCGTCAAATCGGAAGGTTTGCTCAGTGTAGGCGATTTGCAGTCGGCTAGAAGGACGGCTCTGGAGGCTCAGAGGCGGGCCGGAGACAGCCGGGATATCTTGATTCAGCTGGCCAGGGTTAGTGTTGCCAGACAGAACGCCGACGAGGCTGGACCCTATGTAGAACGTCTTCTGGCTTTTAATGCTGATGATCCCTGGGCCAATCTTTTGCAGGCGAATTTATTTCATTTGAGAGGCGACGATAAGAAGGCGGAGAAAACCTTAGACCGGGCCATGCAATTGGCGCATGACGATGCATTCCTCTATGCTGAAGCGGGATGGCTCATGCATTCGATGAAACAGGATGATCGTGCCAGGGAAGCTACGCGCAGATCTCTGGAATTGGAGCCGCTTATGTACTCGTCTTTGTCTCTTTTGGATAGTATCGAGCATCGCTGAGTCTGTGGGACTCGCGCTTGGAATTGATACTTGAGAGCTACTGTTCGGCTCGTTCTCCATAACGCATCTTCGCTGCTTTCTTTTGATAGCTTTGCCATTGGCTATTGCCGATCCTGCGAAGATACATCGCATAATTGTCGAGCGTGTCCGCTGCATACCACTTGTCGGACGGACTGAGCAACTTTGCATTGGTCTTTTCAATGGATTCTGCAGCTGTTCTGATCTGTTCTCCGGCTTGTGTCATATTGCCTGTCGAATAGTAGTAATGTCCCAAATCGTCCCTGGCTCGCCACGCCTCGACGAGGCTCGCGCTGGATTCTGATGCTTTGACACGCGCTTTCAGTGCCGGCTCTATCGACTGCCACTGATCCTGGCTGAGCATCTGTCTGGCATTGGAGTAGAAGAATTCATCGAAGGGACATTCGTTTGCGGGAGCTTGCAGAAAGGTCTCGACCATTTTCTGCATTGCAGCTTTTGCTCCGTTTAAGTCTCCATTAGCCGCGCTTGCTTTTGTCAGGTAGTTATATGCCTTTATTAGTTCTGCGTTTCGTTCTTCAATAGGCGCTGTTTTGCTTCGCTGAATTGAGGCAATCCACTGATTGATTAGTGGGATGCTTTCTGCCTCATTCGGAGCCCTTTTACCATTCAGTCCGAGGAAATTTAGAGTGGCTGCCAAACGGGAAATGGAGGTTCGTACCTTGAGGCTGTCACAGGGTAGTATTCTTTGCCTCAGCGATAAAGACTCATCGTAGTAAGCGAGCGCTTCTTTCTGTTTGTTGCTTGCTTGTGTCTGTCGATTATAGACATCACCCAGAGCGGACAGATAATCAGCTCTAACACTCGGATCCGAGGCTGCCGTACCGTCGCTCAACACTTTTTGCAGCAGCGATTCTAAGATCTCGGGGGCGTGCATTTCGCCATTTAATCGCCAATCCAGGAGCGGCGCAACGGCTTCGGCTGTATGAGCATTGGTAATACAGCTTTCAATCAATTTCTTGCCCTGGTCGTGCTCTGGAGTGTTCAAAAGAAGACTTCCCAGTAAAAAGCTTGCTCGAGCTTTTTGGCTCTCTTTCGCTGGAAGCGATATGTTTGCCGTATCCAGCTGCGACAGAAGTTTTTCAACGCTGTCAATCGCCTCTTGGTTTTGTCCAGTTGAGGCCAGACAAATCGAAAGCAGCAGCTGATTTTCAAACTTTGACTCGGCTGTGCCAGTGCGAAAGTCCTTGTTGATGCGTTGCGCATCTTTAAGTGCTTGGCTGTAGTCTCGCTCGGAAATATAAGCGCGGCAACGAGACGCCAATAAAGAAGACATTGTCTGCTGTTGCTTGATTGCGTTGTTTTCTAGCTTCTCGATTGAAAGGTTCAGTATTTGTAGATCTCGGTGAGCGTGACCGGCTCTTATATCGGAGTCAACAAGTGAGTTTATTTGCTTTGCCAATAGAGTTAGATTCTTGGATTGCTTGTCATCCAGAGTGTTCGGCAGCAGCATCAATGCTTGCTTTAGGGCAAGGCGCGCACTGATATTGCTTGAACTGCTTGCCTCCTCCATGCGGTTGGCCCTTTCATCGAATTGAATTTCCTTCTTGCTTTCTTTTTTCATGTGCGAAATCAGAGCAAGTTTTCTCAGCGACCTTGACCGTTCGCTCGCTGAGGCGGAAGAGGCTGCCTCTGCTTCTTTCAACCATTTTTCAGCCTGAGCGAGGTCGCCCTTGTTCAGCGCCTTTTGACCTTCATTGTCGAGTGCTTGCCATGAATTGGAAATAGATATTGCAGAATTACCAGTTTCGGGTGTTGTCGATGTCTTTAAACCGTTGAAAATCTGCGTGGCCAACAAAACTGCAAATATTCCTAAGATTATCGGCTTAATTAGAGCCCGTTTCTTGCTCGAAGCGATGTGCCCTTTAACAAGTTTGCCGGCTTCTATCTTCTTTAAGTCGCAGAGTAGTTTGTCACAATTTTCATAGCGGTCTTGTTTGCGCTTCTCGAGGCAACGATCAATAACCGTCATTACTGAGCCCGGCACATTCAGCTCTTTTTTCACTGTTGGGCGGGGATCGTTCAGGTGTTTCAGAATTGTTTTAACGGCATTCTCATCGCTGAAGGCAATTTGACCTGTAATCATCTCGAAGAAGATGCAGCCGATCGCGTAAATGTCTGCTCGCTGATCCAGCTTTTCTCCTCTGCACTGCTCTGGACTCATGTATTGAGGACTGCCGAACAAATCGCCCGTTTGGGTAAGCTTGCTGCTGTCGCCGTCGGGCTCTATCAATTTTGCTATTCCGAAATCGACCAGCCTCACCTTGGGCATCCCTTGGTTATCCATACTGATGATGATGTTGCTGGGTTTGAGGTCTCTGTGAATTACTCCGTTTGCGTGTGCGTGTTCGACGGACTCAACTACCTGAGTGACGATATCCAACGCTTCCTTTACCGGCAGGTGATGCCTCTCTTTCAGTAAAGCATCAAGGCTCCTGCCTTCCACCATGTCCATGACCATGAACTGGCTGCCGTCTTGCGATACTCCCAGGTCATGTACTTTAACAATGCCTGGATGAGAGAGTTTTGCAATTGCTTCCACTTCCTTCTGGAAACGCTGAATGATTATGGGCTTGCTGGCAAACTCCCTGTGCAGCATCTTCAGCGCCACGTTTCTTTTGATATACAGGTCATGCGCTTGATAAACCGACCCCATACCGCCGCGACCTATAACCTTGATGATCTTGTATCTGCCAGCCACAAGTTGGCCCGGGGCGAGGGCGGACTCTCCGGCAATGCCTGAAGGGGCATGCGGATTTTGGAGCAGTTTTGTCTCACCCGAATCGATCTGGCTAGTAAATTCTCGACTGTCGAAATTCAGAGTGCTCTCTCTTGAATGCACCAAGGTTTGAGAGTCTTTTTCTATTTCGCAAGCGCAAAATTCAGAGTTATCCTCTATCTCAGCCGAGTTGCTGGAGTTTTTCGTCTTGCCGCAGTCAGGACAGGTCGTTTTAAGTTTGAATATTTCTTGTTGCTTCTCTTCGAAATTCAAAGGCGGCAATCTCTGTGTATGTAAAATTAAGCTGCATTTTCAACATGCCCCTTCATCGAGAACTCCAACCAGGCTCAGGCTAGGCTCACACTTTCGCAACTTGATCTTCAGTCTTATTTCGTTGCGTGTCCGGCTTTCAACATGCGAATCGTTATGATCGTGCCTTTTCCGTACTCACTTGTGCAGCTGATCTCCCCGCCATGCGCTTCTACGATCTGCCTGCAAACATACAATCCGACCCCACTTCCATTTGAATGTCGCATGGTGTCGTTTTCGTTCCAAAAACGCTGAAATAGTTTCTCTTGCTCCGGCTTGTTAATGCCTCTGCCGTTATCCAGCACTTGCAGGTAAAGCCAATTACCTTCGCACTTGCATGTTAGAGTGACAACTCCATCTGCAAACGAGAATTTGATAGCGTTGTGAATGAGATTGCTGATGGCTTTCTTGAACATTCCACTATCGAGCCAAATCGGCTCTTTCAACTCCGACTCCAGTTTTACCTGAACATTATTTTGACTGGCGTAGTAGGACCAATCATCAATCGATTGCTTGATTAGATTATTCAGGTCGGTTGCTACCGCCAATATCTTCTGCCCGTGCTGCTCAATGCGGTAAAGGTGGACAAGGTTCTGCAGCATATGCAAAATCTCGTGATTGCTCTGTTTGACTTTCAGCAGCAATTGCTTTTGTTCTTCGTTGAGCGGCCCCAACGTTTCTGCAACCAGCAAATCAAAGGCTCTCATCGCACCGATGTGAGGAACTCTCAAATCGTTGGCCAGAGTAAAAATCAGGTCTTCTCTTTCTTCCGCCGCTTGGACTCGGGCTCTCCGCTCTGCCCGGCGCCGCTCGACTGCGTATCGAATTGCCCTTATCAAAAGGTCTCCAGAGACGTTGTCTTTGATCAAATAGTCTTGAGCGCCCTTTTGCAGTGCTTCCAGGGCAGTATCTTTATCATCTAATCCTGTCAGAACGATAATGGGCGCCTGGGGTGAATGAGAGAGCACGCGCGTGACGCTGTCGGTCGATGATGCGTCCGGCAGGCTTAAGTCCAGCAGAACAACATCGAAGCTCTCTTGCCCCAGGAAAGCCAGACCGTCTCTGAGTTTCGTTGCGAACGAAATATCTATTGCCGAGTAAGTATCCTGAAGTTTCAAAACTTCTTCGATGAAAATCGCATCGTCCGGATTGTCTTCGATTAGGAGTAATCGAATTCTCTGGGTATTTCTGGACATATTGGTGGTCTGCGATGGCAAGGGAAATTCCTCCATCTCGATCTTAGATGGAATACCCGCCTACGGTAATTGTCCCTAAGTGTGGTTTATTCACTCACCTGTATTGGTGATTCACTCTCACACCAGACTTGAGCAATCACCCAATAGTTCCGCTCAGCAAACGAAAACAGCTTTCATTTCGCTTGCCGAGCAGCAACCGATTGCCGTCAGCCTAGCTCAACGCCCGAGATATTTTCTCTTCTTATCAGCGGGCATCTTCTTGCCGAAGATACCGCAAGAATAAGTGTATTTAGCGTCCGCGTCCTTCAGGTCCTCTTCGAATTCACGCCAAAGGGAAGCCTTGCGATCTTCGTATTGCATGTAACTCTCAAAAGTGATCATCTCGAGTTCAAAATAAGCCTTGTGCCATTCGGTCACTTGCTGCAGATACAGATTGACCTCCATTACGACTTCCAGCTCTTTGCTCGTCCATGCTGCAGTGAGCTTGGTCTCGAGGTGTTTGGGATTCATTGAGAAGAATGTATTGAAGAAAGCCCCTCTTCTTGCAAGATGCATTTTCTCGTCTGTGAGAATGAAGTTGAAGCCGCGCTCCTGCCAGTATCGTTTGTATTGCTGGCGCCTTGCTTCATCAAAGGAAGGAAGATTCAAGTTTGTTCCGACCAAGAATTTCGTGTTATTCATCTCAGTGCGGTAAACCAAATATGAAGTAAGTGAGGCACATCAGGCTCAGTATCACCGAGCCAGAGTTGATGTCTTTCCAGCGACCCGTGCCAATTTTTATAACGGTGTAGAGCACCAGTCCTGCCGTCAATCCATTGGCGATGTTGTACGAAAAAATCATCATGGCAATTGTTGCCATCGCCGGGGTCGACTCTGTCAAATCGTCCATGTCGATTTGCCTGATTGAGCCCAGCATGAGCAAACCGACTGCCATCAGAGCAGGGGCGTAGGCATATTTGAGATTCTGCAGCGGAGCCAGCAGCGGAATGAAAAATAGGCAACAGGCAAAAAGAATTCCAGTAATGATCGTGGCGAAGCCGGTTCTAGCTCCTTCTCTTACTCCTGCTGCCGATTCTATATATGCGCCACTGGTCGATGAGCCGATTAGCGAACTGAAAATGCAGGAGATGGCATCCACAACCATCGGTTTTTCTATGTCGATGAAATTGCCTTCCTTGTCCAGCATTTTGCCGGCTGCGCCTACGCCTACCAGTGTTCCTAGAGTGTCGAGGAAGCCCATGAGAAATAAAGTCAGCAGAATCGGCAGGTGTTTTAGTGTTAAAACACCAAGAATGTCGAGTTTGAAGGCTATTGGTGAAAGATCGTACGGAGGAACGAACGGCAAGCCGAAAATGGCTTTTGGAGCTTGCCCGAAGCCGCATATAAAGCCGACTACGGCGGTGACTATCATGCCGATTAGAATCGCCCCTTTGACGCGGCGGTACAGAAGGCAGACGATGATGAGAAATCCAAGCATCGAAAGAATAACTTGCGGATCGTGCAAATTGCCCAGTTTGAGCGGTACATCAGGATTGCGAAGAATGCCTGTGCCGGTGATCGTCATCACTGACGCGGGCATGCCTTTTACGGAACTGGTGATGATACCTGTCTCGTAGAGTCCGATGAGCGTGAGAAATAGACCGATGCCGCAGGCAAAACTGTGTTTCATGCTGGGCGAAATCGAGTTTGCCAACCAGGGGCGGATTTTTGCCAGCGACAAGAGCAAAAATGCAATCCCGCTGACGAAAACGGCGCCCAATCTCGTTTCCCACCCAAGCGCCATGGCCGCCAGTCCAAAGGCAATGAATGCGTTTTCGCCCATATACGGTGCAACTGCAAGTGGCCGGTTCGCATAGAGACCCATGAGAAAACAGCCGAAAACAGCCGTGACAATTGTTGCCACGGTGGATGGCTCGACTGGAAAACCCGCGAAAGCCAGGATGGCTGGGTTGACGACGATGATGTATGCCATCGTCATGAATGTAGTCGCGCCGCCCAGAAATTCCGTGCGAATAGACGAGCCGCGCTCGGTGATTCCGAAGTGCTTGTCCAGTCGCTCAGTCAGCTGTGCCGCCATCTACTAAAGCAGATTCTTGGCGTTTGCCCAGGCTATTTCCGCACGAATTCCTTCACGCAAGCCGGTTCGCTGTTGGAAGCCCGTTGCTTGCACTAATCTGTTGACGGAACAAGTTGTCGTCGTCGTCAATTTGTTCACTTGTTCGGAAGTGACCGGAGCTTTCTCCTTCATCAGCAATTCGGCAGCTTTGACGCCGAATCTGAGCAGTGGCTCGGGCATGGAGGAAACTTTCTTGGGAGCTCCCAGGCAGTCTTGTATCGTGTCGACCAGCTCTTTTACCGTCGTCGGTTTTGGATTGGCGACATTGAAGCAATGATAGCCTTCCGGAAGTCCCATCACAAGCGTGATTGCTTCGGCTAAATCTCGAGAGTAGATTAGGCTCTTCTCTGTTGTGCCGCCGCCGATTTGAACAAATCTGCCGGCTTTGATTTCTTTGATCATGTTCAAAAGATTGCCGCGGTCACCTTCTCCGTATACCAGAGATGGGCGCAGCGTGACAGTGCGAGGGATGTTGCGGAACATCTCCAGGAATTTCTCGCTGGTCACCTTTGATACTGCATATGGTGTCTTGGCTTGGAGGGCGCCGTTCTCTTCAATTTGATTGAAGGGACCTGTTCCATAAATTGCCGATGTACTCAAGAAAACAAAAGTGGTGACGCCGTTGGACGCTGCCGCTTCGGCCAGACCTTGCGTCGCTCGCACGTTCATTACTTCATACTCTTGGTATGGTGCCTCTGGCCTGTGCACCAGACCGGCGCAATGAATGATCGTATGACAATCTTTCGTCAACATGCGCATCTCGCGTTCGCCGGTGCGCGTGAAGTCCGCTTCTCTAATCAGCACCTGGGTGACGTCGCAGACCTCGCCGAGAATCGCTCTGGTCTCTTGAGGATTGCGCGCTTGCGCCCGAATATCCCATTCAGGTGAAGCAGACAGGGCCTGGACGACCGTCCTGCCAATCATGCCCGATGCGCCCGTTACCAGTACCGTTTTCCGTTGACCAGTGAAACCCATTTCAATTAGTTGCCTGAATAAATGAGAGGTTGCCTTTTTCGAATTCGCTTTGCAGGTTGGTTTTCAATATGCTTACAGCTATATGCCTCAATGCACTCGCCTTGGCACCAGCCCGCGCACGAGATTTACAAGTATAAACAGCAAAGCCCGTGCCCAGATTGCAGCATACACGAAGGCATTAAAGATTGGCGAGTGGTTTGCCGCCAAGTGCTTCCTGTAGAAGACTTCCATGCCTTTGTGAAGGTTTATTGTAGCGCCCACCGGGCGCAGTCGACTCGATGCCCCGTGCACGTGATAAATCACCGAAGAAGGCAGGTAAAAGACAGACCAGCCCGCCTGTTTGATGCGCCAGCACCAGTCGATGTCCTCGCCGAACATGAATATGTCCTCATCGAGAAGTCCGATTTTGTCTATCGCTTGACGACGGACCATCATGCAGGAGCCGGAGAGAGCGTCGACCTCGACTGTTTTGTCCGGGTCTTGGAAAGTGAGGTTGTACTCCGACATGGTTTTGCTCTTCGGAAAGAGCCTGCTCAGATAGGTAATGCGGAAAAAAGCCGCCTTTACGGAAGGAAAAGAGCGGCGGCAGGCCAGCTGCAAGGTACCATCGGTGTTGAGAACTTTGGGACCGACCGCCCCGCATTCCGGATGCTCGACAAGAAAGTCGGACAATTTACCGATGGCGCCGTCTTTGACTTCTGTGTCCGGATTGAGCAGCAGCACAAAGTCGCCCTTGCTCTCCGGAATGGCTTGATTGCAGGCTTTGGAAAAACCCAGATTGTCCTTGTTTTCGATCAGGCGGACGTAAGAATAGCGATTCTTCAGCATTTCCACTGATTCGTCGCCGGAATCGTTGTCGACTACCCAGATCTCAAAATTGTCGGCTTGAGGCTCGAGCTTTATCGAATCAAGGCAGCGCGCCAGAAGCGCCGGGGTTTTCCAATTAACGATAACTACAGATACGCGCGGATTTGGCATTGCGTAATTATATTACCTGCACGCAAGTTCTATCCGAATGCATTGTTACGGCAACGGTGCCACCGTTCTGACACACCGGCATCATACTTTGATAAAGCCGAAGGAGGAGCGTTTATACCTTGGTTACAAGTTGTCGATACTATCGCCTTTGAGTCAGCTCCCCTTCCCCAAACCCTAGTCCCAAGACACACATTTCTGCAACTGGTCAAAAGCCCAGTTGTGCAAGCCTGCTCCGGATGGTGAATCATGTCAATAAACAGAGAAGTCGTTCATTCAGAGAGATCAAATGAATCAGTTGGTTGCGCAAGCGCTGCTTTCTTCAGTTGTACGATGGAGGAGGTAAATGCCGTGAGAGCGACAGGACTGACCTCTTACCGTCATAGGAGCCCGAACTTTCCTGAGCTTGAGATTGGCGACAGCAGAGAGAAAGTCGGCGTTGGTTCTGGCAATATGGACCAATACATGCAGGAGCATGCCAGCCTCGAGCGAGTGCCTCGCGGCGCTTCCCTCTGGAAAATCGCCAGTCAGGAATTGTGCAACCGCGGTGAAGACAGCAAGGACCCATCGTGTGTGTGGAAAGAAGTGAAGCGTCTGGCCGCCTTAAATGGCATCGATCAGTCCAGTTATCAGATAAAGGAAAATCAAAGTTTACGGCTCTATGACAGACAATCCACTGATACGGTCAATTCTTCACAATTAATTGACCGGGCGGAAGGCTTATCTCTTCACAAGGCTAAGACTTTTGCAGACGCAGGCGCAATTGCGGCCCCGACCCACTCTGAAAGACCGCGAGCTATGGATGTGATCGCGCAGAATTACTCGCGCCAACTGCCTGACTTGAGCATCGATGCTAAGCCGGCGTCTGCCGCTGCGGAGAAGGAAAAGGCGGCTGCCATGCCGAAGCCTCAAGACACAGTCAGCAATCAGGCTAAGCAAGCTGCTGAGGATATAGGTGCGCTGGTTGCGTCAGGCAAGCAAGCTGATGTACAGAAATATCTCGCGGCGGCCAGAGAATTGGCTCACGGTAAGCACCCTGGCTCAACGGTTGGCGACAGAGCCTTCATTAATGAATTGAAGAGCTATCTCGAAGAAAATCCAAACACTGCCGGCCGGTTTTCGCTGGAAGAGCGAGCCAGTGAAAATGCGTATGTTTTAAAAATTCGCAATGGAGAGCGCATGGATGCTCGTTTTCCCGACGAACTCGGCGGAGCAGTGATTGCCAAAATACCCGATCCTTTCAAACCCGCTAAACCCAAGCGGTGAATTCGCCTCTAACGACTGTACGGAGTTCACAATTTAGGGCCGATTGGCGCGAGCGAAACGCCCTCGTTGAAAATTAACTGCCACCATATACGATGATAGAGGGCAGCCTGTAATCTGCGAATTGAACTGCGAAGCTATAGACAGACTGACTCTACAAAGTTTGGGTCGGGCGATATTTGCCGAAGGCAGTCCTGAGAGTGTTGCTGATTTCGCCTACCGTGGCGTAGCTTTCCACTGCTTCACAGATATATGGCAGAAGGTTATCCGACTTGACTTCGCCCTCTTTGGACCTTGCCGCCTCTGCCAGTTTTTCCAGGGTCTCTGCAACCTTCTTCTGGTCGCGCTTGGCTTTCATGGCAGCCAGCGCCTTTCTCTGCTCGACTTCAAGACTTGGATCTACTTTATGCAGTTTGTCTTGTTCGGTCTTTTCGTCGATGAATTTATTGACACCAACAACCGTGCGGCGTCCGCTCTCGACATCCTTGTGGAATTCGTAAGCAGAATCTTGAATTTCCTTTTGGATGAAACCGCTTTCAACCGCGCGCATGGCGCCGCCCATCTTCTCGATTTTTTCCAGGTAGTCGATTACTTCTTGCTCGAGCTTGTTGGTCAATTCCTCGACGTAATATGAGCCGGCGAAAGGATCTACGACGTGCGTGAGTCCGGTTTCGAAGGCGATGATTTGCTGTGTGCGCAAGGCTGTAAGCGCGGATGCTTCAGTCGGCAATGACAGCGCTTCGTCCTTCGAATTGGTATGAAGCGATTGCGCGCCCCCCAGCACAGCGGCCATCGCTTCGATGGTGGTGCGGACTATGTTGTTGTCGGGTTGCTGCGGAGTAAGGCTGGAACCGGCTGTCTGCACGTGGAAACGCAGCATCATCGACTTGGGATTTTTGGCGCCGAACCTTTCTTTCATGATGCGAGCCCAGAGCCTGCGTGCCGCCCGGAATTTCGCCACTTCTTCGAAAAGGTCCATTTGAGCGACAAAAAAGAAGCTCAGCTGCGGCGCGAATACATCTACGTCCAGACCGCGTGAGCGGGCTTGCTCCACATAGGCTATGCCGTTGGCGAAGGTGAAGGCCAGCTCCTGGACGGCCGTGGCTCCTGCTTCTCGGATGTGATAGCCGCTGATGGAGATGGTGTTCCATTTAGGCATTTCCTGGGCGCAGAACTCAAAAATGTCCGTAATCAGGCGCATTGACTGCACCGGTGGATAAATATAGGTGTTGCGCGCTTCGTACTCTTTGAGAATGTCGTTTTGTATGGTCCCTTGCAAGAGCTTCGAGTCAACGCCCTGCTTCTTGCCCACGGCGCGATACATCGCCAGCAAGATGGCGCTGGTTGCGTTGATGGTCATCGAGGTCGAGACTTTGCCCAGGTCAATCTGGTCGAAAAGCACTTCCATATCCGCCAGGCTGTCTATGGCTACGCCGGTCTTGCCTACTTCGCCCAGGGCCAGCGGATCGTCCGAGTCGTAGCCCATTTGCGTCGGCAGGTCGAATGCCGTGGAGAGGCCTGTCTGACCGTTGGATAAAAGATAACGAAATCTTTTGTTTGTCTCGCGCGCGTTGCCGAAACCTGCGTATTGCCTCATCGTCCAGCCGCGACTTCTGTACATGTCGCGATAGATGCCGCGGGTGAACGGATATTCACCCGGCTGCCCGAGGGCTGATTCTTCATCGAAGGATGCCAGATCTGCTGGCCCGTAGACGTGTTTTTCGCTTGTCATCGCTCTTTGCTGTTTGTTCGTAAATCCTAAATACGGCGTCTAATCTTAATATCAAAGCAATTCTAGCTTGCTCCCATATAATTAGTATCTGTTTTTTAAAGGGCGCTTAAGAAGCGCTCTTACTCTCGACTCAAAGAGGAGGCTGCTTCACGTGAAGTACTACGAGAACATCCTGGAGACGGTGGGAGCTACGCCTTTGGTCAAGCTGAACAAGCTTACGAAGGGCTTAAAGCCGCTTATTCTCGCAAAAATGGAGTGTTTCAATCCTGGTGGATCCGTGAAGGACAGACCGGCTCTCAAGATGATTGAAGAGGCTGAGAAGGCTGGATTGCTCAAGCCCGGCGGCACAATCATCGAGCCCACCTCCGGCAACACAGGCACAGGACTGGCTCAGATTGCCGCTGTCAAAGGTTATCGCTGCATCTTGATCTGTCCGGACAAAGTCGCTCAAGAAAAAATCAACCTTCTGAGAGCTTACGGGGCTGAAGTTGTGATGGTTCCGACCTCAGTATCGGCCAGCTCTCACGAAAGCTATTATTCGGTTGCCAACAGAATGACCGCCGAAATTCCCGGCGCCTTCCAACCCAATCAGTTCGCCAATCCCAACAATCCGGGAGCCCACATGATCACTACCGGCCCTGAAATCTGGGAACAAACCGGCGGAAAGATCACCCACTTCGTTGCCGGCGTCGGCACTGGTGGCACCATATCCGGTATCGGCAGATATTTGAAAGAGAAGAATCCGAAAATCAAAGTAATCGGCGTCGACCCGGAAGGTTCAATCTACTCGGGCGACATGGCCCAACCGTATAAAGTCGAAGGTATAGGCGAAGACTTCTTGCCGCGCAATGCAGACTTGAAACTAATCGATGAATTCGTTCGAGTCAGCGATAAAGATTCATTTGTAACCGCGCGCCGACTTGCTCGAGAAGAAGGTCTCCTGGTAGGTGGTTCTTGCGGTACTGCAACAGCCGCAGCCCTGCGCATTGCAGAAAACCTATCCGAAAACGATGTTGTCGTAATACTCATGCCCGATGGCGGGCGAGGATACCTCAGCAAGCAATTCTCAGACGAGTGGATGATGGAAAACGGCTTCTTGCCGGCTCCTGGACATACCTATTACGCCAGCGATTTGATCGAGCGCAAACGCAAGCGCGGCAAATTGCCTGACATGATTGTTGTCAGCCCCGGTGAAAATGTTCAACACGCGATCGAGCTCATGGAATTGCATCAAGTCGACCAGATTCCAGTCGTAACCGAAGACGGGCAGAACGTCGGGCACATCAATGATCTCGTCGCTATGCAGGTGGTTTTCGAGCGCAAAGATCCGGCCAAGGTTTCGGTCAGCTCAATTATGGGAAGACCATTCCCGCAGCTCGATGTTCGCACCGAGATCGATCAACTCTACAAAATCTTCCGTCTCGGCAATTCACTTGTCGTCTTGACCAAAGAAGGAAAAGCCGTAGGTGTCGTCACTAAATTCGATATCATGACGCACTTGCGCGAAGCCGTGGGCAGTCATGATGATGTTGAAAAAGAAATCGTAAAGCATAAAAAAGAAGAAACCAAAATGGGGGCGAAGAAGTAAATGTCCGGTACCGACAAAATGAAATTCTCGACTCGTGCAATTCACGCCGGACAAGACCCGGAGCCGACTTCAGGTGCAGTCAATGTGCCGGTGTTTTTCACGTCGACCTATGTGCATGAAGAACTCGATCAATATAAAGCGAAAGGTTACTGGTACGGACGCAGCAACAACCCGACCAGAACCGCATTGGAAACCTGCCTTGCTTCCCTGGAAAATGGCAAATACGGTTTGTGCTTCGCTTCCGGCATGGCGGCAACTTCCGCAACCATGAATCTTCTGCAATCAGGCGACCATGTTGTCTGCGAAGAAGATGTTTACGGCGGCACCTATCGCTTGTTCGAAAAAGTGCTTACCCGCTATGGTTTGACTTTCACGTATGTTGATGGCTCCAAGCCGGAAAATATCGAGAAGGCAATCAAGCCGAACACCAAGATGCTCTGGTTTGAAACCCCGACCAATCCGCTTCTTCGCCTAGTCGACTTGAAGGCGCTTGTCGATATCGCCAAAAAGCACAGCACCAAAGAGCGCAAATTGTTGACTGTGATCGACAACACCTTCGCCAGCCCCTACCTGCAAAATCCGCTGGATTTCGGCATTGACGTTGTTGTTCACTCCACTACCAAATTCATCGGCGGACACAGTGATGTGGTCGGCGGCGCTGTCATCACCAGCGACGAGAGCGTATACGAGCAGGTCAAATTCCACCAGAATGCAATCGGCGGAACGCCTGGTCCGATGGATTGCTATCTCACGATGCGCGGACTCAAAACGCTGGCGATAAGAATGCAAGCGCATGAGAAGAACGCTGCCGAGATTGCCAAATTCCTCGAAAGCCATCCGGCTGTAGAACGCGTTCTCTACCCTGGTCTCAAGTCTCACCCTCAGCACGAGCTTGCCAAAAAGCAGATGCGCGGATTCGGCGGCATGGTCACATTTGTCGTCAAAGGCGGGCTGGACAACGCCAAGAAAGTCATGGGTGCAACGAAGCTCTTCGTTCTTGCCGAGAGCCTGGGCGGTGTCGAATCGCTGATGACTCACCCGGCCGTCATGACTCACGGCGCGGTGCCAAGAGAAGAGCGTGAAGCACGCGGCTTCGTCGATGGACTGGTCCGCCTCTCGGTCGGTATCGAGGACCTCGAAGATCTGATGGCAGACCTGAAGAACGCTCTAGCCACCGTTAAAGAACTGACACCGGCGAAATAGGAAGCCTAGAACTTCCGGTTGTACCTTTTGCTGGACAGCTTGGCGGATACACCGCTGCGCGTCGTCTGATAGCCGCTGGAGAAAACCACGGTATCATCAAAGCCGCCGGCCGGTCCGCGGTAGTCGAACTCGTAACGGCGCTCTACTGGCGTGACCAGATCGGCGGAGACGGTTTTTGTCGCGATGGTTCCGGTAACATTCTGAGAAATCAGGCGTCCATCTGCATTGCGGGCCGCCAGTTGACCTGCGACTGCTTTATTTGCAAGCTGTCCGTTGAGGTCGTGTGAGGCTAATTTGATATCTGTCTTCTTAGCCGCGAGGTAGCCGGCTGCTTCATGCTTCGCCAATCTGTACTGTCCGCGCACGACAGGCACTGAGATAGCGGCGTCGACATCGCGCATCGCCAATTGCGGCTGAGTGCGTTGCATGCGCAGTTTTGCCTCTACGTCGCGTGCCCTGAGCGAGCCGTTCACATCGTGAGTGACAAGCGGATTGGTGACGCGCGGATTGCGGCGCATGCTGCCGTCGTTGTTGCGCGCTGTCGGAAGCGAGGCGTGATTCATGTGAATGTAATGCGGATTTTTCGCGATACGATCGACCGGCGCTTTGCGCAACAGGCGCTGTACCTTCCAGGGTTTCTTGGAAGGAGCTACTGGCTTCATGTGATTGTAGCTTGCCGTTATCGGCATCCAGTGCCAACGCTTGAGGTTGGGATTTTTCTTGATGATGCCTTTTTCCCAGCCGCGAATCTCAACCGTGCCTTGAGTCTCACGCACATAGTAGCTGCGTGCTTGCGCCGGAATGGCAAATACTGCCAAAACGGCGAAAGAAAATATGAGATAGGCGATGCGGGTGATATTCATTTTGCGGGAGCAAGAGGGACTGAGCCATTTATAACAGCGCCCGTGAGGCATAAGCAAATTAATCCCACTCATTTTCGGCTCTCCGGATCGGCTGGATTTCGGATGCTGCAAAGTTTCTTTTCTCTTGCTGGATTTAGTGTTTGGGCTTTTCTCTTTCTGAATTTTGGGCAATTGTTGGGTTTTTACTACGTATTACCCGCACCCTCTTTCGTATAAAACCCCCACCATTTGGGGCATTGCGGTCATGTTACCGGTGACTTTTGGCAGATAAAGGACATCGCTTCTCCGGCTGGAAAATATCGATTCCACGACACTTTTGATGCGTTGAGGGTGTTTAAACCCTAAGCCTCAATTGTGTTGGAGTCGTTAAACGCCTGCCGGCGCTTGAAACATGGATATTAGTGAAGGGTAGCTGACTGAAGAGATCTACACCAAAAAGAGCTGTTTCTGGACAGAGTTATTATGACGAGTACTTTATTCAAGTATTGGGAAGTTTTGCGGGAGCTTAGTCAAATGAGGCTAACTCGCAAATACGGAGGTACTGAATATGGTGCTGCATCCTCGGTTATTTCAAAGAACTGCCCTGATTGGCCGGCGGCGAATTGACGTTTGCATAGGGAGCTTTTACCGATGTTCCGGCGGCGTTGTTGTATTGCACGAACGGTGCTTTGACCTGCGCGCCTTCTGCGCTGTTGTATTTCACGAAGGGAGCCTTGACTCTGACGCCTTCCGGTCCGCCGACATTGACGTCCACGAACGGGGCTTTGACGTGAGTGCCGTTGGCATCAGAGTTTGAAACATTCACCGCATTCATTGCGCCTTCGATGATGCGCTGCAGAATCGGCTTTTGTGGAGGGCTCTGATACGGACCTTGCGCATAATTGCCGATCAGACCTGTTTGGGGAGTCCCACCGAGCGGTTTGCCTGTTTGTGGCGCTGCCGAAGGCTGGTTTTGCGGCGACCAGGTTGGCGTCGGCGCCGGATTACCGGTGCCGGAAAACTGAGGACCAGCAGGTGCAGTCAGTGTTTTGCCGACATCGAAGTCTTTCAGCAAATCATCTTTGCTCTGATTCAGGATCGTTTGTGCAAAGGCATTCGAGCCGCATAGCGAAAAGCACAGGGCCGCCAGAACGGATGCCTTCGACTTGCTCTTCATAAAAAGCCTCTCTTTCTGAACGCTGATCTGACTATCGAGCACGACACGGCTCTTGATCTTACCAAAGGTGCCCGGGCTCGTCGCGTTATGAGTTTGCACCTTCTATTGCGGCTTTGGCGCGATTTTCTCTGCTGCTGCTTTGACTCGATTGAGACGTGCGTCGATTTTTCCTTTGAGAAATTGATTGGTCACGCTCTGTGCGTACGGCAGACCGGTATCCAGTACTGAGTGCAAGGAGAGGCTGACGCCGTTGGGATTCTCCTCGATCACCCAACTGCCCCACATCTCTTTGAATTTGTCCGAGCGCACCATCTTGTAATCAATGCGCTTTAGAGGGGTTTCTTCCTGCACCAGAAGGCAGGTCGCTTCTCCCACTATGGGAATAGCATTGAACTTTTGTTCTAGCAGAATTCGATTGCCTTTCTGCTCGACAATCTTGCTGTAAGTAAGATCGGGGTCGCTTTGACGCTCATGGTGCACGGCATCCCAAACGGCTTGAGCAGGGGCGGTGATTTCGACTTTGCCGGTAACGCCGTCTGAGGGCGCCTGACAGAAAGCCGCATTCGCATTGACGGAGCAGATAGCCAACGCAGCCAATAGACCGAGACTTTTCTTCATTGAGACACTTCCGTTTCAATAAGAGCGTGTACTAACCTGAAGATGCGCTGGGAAAAATTTGGTTCCCTGTGCATATCCTGTAAATTGTACGTTTTCCGATGGTCCGGCTATTAGTTAATCTGGCAAAATTGAACTTTTATATGTAGGGACAAGCAAAATGAAAATTGCCTATCTGGGTTTAGGGCTGATGGGGCAGGCGATGGCGGTCAACCTCGCCAGGGCAGGGCTTGACGTTGTCGGTTGGAATCGCACACCGGGCAAGTCTGGCGAAAAAGCCCTTCTAGAAGCGGGCGGAAAAGTCGAGAAATCTCTGGAAACTGCTGTTACGGGTGCCGCGGTAATTTTCACTTGCCTGGGTGATATCGGCGACGTCGAGCAGGTATTGCTGGGCAAAGGCGGTGTCGCGGAATTCGCTCCTGCAGGAGCCGTGATCGCGGATTTTTCGACAATCGGACCGGAAGCGGCGAAGCGCATTTACGGCGCCTTGGGAGCCAAGGGCATGCGTTTTCTAGATGCGCCGGTGACAGGAGGAGACGTGGGGGCGCGCAATGCCACTTTGACTATCATGGTCGGTGGTGATGAAAAGCCCTTTCAGACTGCTCTTTTCGCTTTTGAAAAGATGGGAAAAAATATCAAGCATTGCGGCCCGTCCGGTTCCGGCCAGGCACTAAAGCTTTGCAATCAAATTCTTTGCGCCGTCAATATGATTTCGGTGTGCGAAGCATTGCATCTGGCCGAGCGCTTGGGTGTTGATGAAAATCTGGTGGTTGACGTGCTTTCAGCCGGTGCAGGAGGTTCTTGGGCGCTGACAAATCTGGGACCTAGAATTATCAAAGAAGATTTTGAACCGGGTTTTGCGTTGAAGCATATGCTGAAGGACTTGCGCCTTGTTTTTGAAAACGTTGATGGGCAGGCTGATTTGTTGCCAGGTACGAAACTCGCGCAAGATCTTTTTCGAAAAGTTGGAGAAACGGACATCTCGAATGGTGGTAGCGCCAATGGTGCGCGCGGCACTCAGGCTATGCGTTTGGCGTATGAATGAGAAGTGCAAGCTGAGTTTATACTGCTTGGAATTAAGGAGCGCCTCCGGACCAAAAATGTGCTGGTAGAATACGACTACCGATAAGTGTGGGCAAAGGTTGCAACAGTATGGATACACAGACGAGAATATTTTTCGTCGATGACGATCGAGTCGTTCGCACTTGCTTGCGTCATTTTTTGAAGAAGTTTGAAGACTTCCAATTGGTTGGAGAAGCAGAAGACGGAAGCTCCGCGATTGAATCAATCCTGGACCTGACGCCCTCTGTAGCACTTGTCGACATAGGCCTTCCACGCATCAACGGCATCGAAGTCACTCGCAAAGTGAAGACGCAATTGCCTAATTGCAAGATCTTGATGCTCACTTCCAGTGATGACGCCCGCGACATCTTTGCTTCTCTGGACGCCGGCGCCGACGGGTACGTTCTTAAGGGGGATCTGGCTGCCAATCTGGAGGTGGCTATCCGGTCGGTAAGGGTTGGCTCGGTATGGCTGGACCCCGGCATCGCTCGGATAGTGCTGGACGCCTCCAACCAGAGGCAGTCTCAAGGAAATGTCTCGCAGTCCGGCATGCTTTCTACAGATGAAGCGGAATTGCTTGGCAGCATCGCCGGAAGCAGCTGTCAGGACGGCGTTTGTCTGGTTGACCCGGCATTTTTGAGAAGGCTTAAGCGCCTTTCGCAAACAGACTCCAAACGCTCCTAGCTCGCCTGGCTGCGTACATCAGGACCTGTACTACTGCAAGCCGCAAGATGAATTAAATGCTTGGCCTATAAATTCTCAGCCAAGGTGGCTAGGATCTGCCAACTTGTCGCAGCACAACGGAGATATTTGGCATGCCAACCGCTGAAACTGAAACTTCTGTGGATACTTCCATCTTGGATGAAATGGTTCACTGGATTAAAACCTTGAAAGATG
Source organism: Candidatus Obscuribacterales bacterium (assembly GCA_019745505.1). Taxonomy (GTDB): domain Bacteria; phylum Cyanobacteriota; class Vampirovibrionia; order Obscuribacterales; family Obscuribacteraceae; genus QKMZ01. The sequence goes on from JAIETE010000004.1 coordinate 48,451, forward strand.
TCGGCGTTTCGCCCGACACTGCCGCCAAATGCACAAGCGATTTCTTTATCGCTGCTGGTGTGGCTACAACCGAAGAAGTCTGGGAAGACGAAGGCGACGAAGAAGAAGACTTCTAAATCCCTTTCGACCCAATCGAAATTGAATGAGCGGCTTCCCGAATCGAGGGGGGCCGTTTTCTTTCAGTGAATATTTGTTCTACTCTGGCTCGATAAATGCGCCATGAAAGGTTTTTGGGATTACAGTCTTCTTGGCTGTCTAATAGCTAATGTAGGAATCCCGTTAACGTTGCCGAATTTGAACATGGGGACCCTATGAAATTCGGACATAATCCTCCACTCGTCTCGATAGGCTGTATGCGAGCAAAACGCTCTCTCAAATCTCTGCGTTTGAGCGCTCTTTTGTTTGCCGCTATCGCTGCCCTGCCCTTTCTTACCAGCTGCCAACAGCCGCAGCCGCCTGATCCACGCAAGTTGACGCCGATGGTTTCGGTGGAAGGCTCGGACACGATGGGTGATTTGCTCAAAGTCTGGGCGCAAGAATTCATGAAAGCCAACCCCGATGTTCCGGTCTCCATCAATGTTGGCGATACTTCTCAGGGCATAGCGGCTCTGATCGGGCGAACGACGGACCTTGCGTCTGCCTCCCGCGATCTGACCGACCAGGAAGTCGTATTGGCGCACAAGAACAAAGTACGCTTGAAGAAGGTGCCTGTTGCTCGTGATTCGGTCGCAATCATTGTGAATGCGGAGAATCCTGTAAACGACCTGACTATGGCAGAGTTGAAATCAGTATTTACGGGTGAAACGTCGAATTGGTCGAAAGTGGGCGGCAACGACGCGCACATTGATGTCTTGGCGCGCGAAGAGGGCTCTGGGACGAGCAAGTTTTTCATATCTCACGTGCTTAAGCGTTCAAAGATAACCAAGTCAGCAACTTCAATGCCTTCGATTGAGGCGATGATGGAAACGATAGCGAACAACAAGAACGCTATCGGATACGCAGGAATGGAGGCACTTGGTGAATCCGGTAAAGTGAAATCGCTGAAATTGCAGCTGATCGACGGTGGTACTGCAGTTGGTGCTACTGCCGCATCCGCAATCGGGGGCTATCCGCTGAGCCGTCCTTTATTCATGTTTATGGACCATGACCCCAAGCCGTCCGCTCAGAAGTTCATCGATTTTTGTTTGAGCCAAGACGGACAAAAGTTAGTCGAGTCCGCAGGTTACGCCAGTATCGACCGCAAGTGACTTGAGCTCTTTGACGAGCGTCTTCATTCGAATGAGATTACGCTTCCCGATTCAATTGCCTGTCTGAGTTTTTCTGCAGCTAGCGGGTTCATTTTGCTCAAGATTTTGCTGGTTGCGTCGTAGTGTTCGCCGCTCTGCCCGGCGCGACTGGCATAGTGTTGCAGCTCTGCTGCAGCCTTGACGTCGCCATTGCAAGCTTTTAGCCAGTTGCTGCTGAAGAAAGATGCCAGCATCGATGTGACTTGGTCGTCGTCAATTTCACCCATCGGCGCCGCTGAAAGTACCGGTGCAGTTAAAGTCTGGGACATGGAAAAACCTCCGCCTGAGAGATTTATTTAGAGTCCCGTGAACTGTGTGAGCTTTGCGTGAATGCGCAGTGGTAGTTCTCCCACTGGGCGCGGTCATTCATAAGTGGAACTCAATCTTCTTGCTTTCCGTTGGGATAAAAGATGGATAGCAGACAGATCAGTACGAAAACCCCACACATCATTTTTTCGGTTTCAATTAAGTTATCGAAGTCTCTTCCGCCCATTCCTGTGGAAACCAAAATCCATACTCCCAGGATGGCTGTACAGGCTGTAATCGCTGTGATGATGTCGCGGCGAATGCCGGGAATAACATCGAAAATCCTCATCAGAGGAACGAGCAATAGAACTTGCAAGACTATCGCTAGTGGTGCCACCACCGCTATCGGTTTGATACAGATAAATGCGACGATTGAGCTGAGCAGCGTTGCCAGCCATATGCCGAAACATGCCGTCGATGCCTTCTCGTCTTCTGTGAGAATGCGCTTTCCAAATGGATCGAGCAAGAGCACGAGATTGAAGAATTTGCGAGCAGCCAGCGCCAAAATCAAAAGCAGGAAGGTCAAAGAACGCAACGGCGGGACGAATATCAATATGAGGGCAAAGACAAACGACGCACGCCTGTCCATGTCTGAAATCTTGGCGGTAATGTAGGCGAAAGGATAATAAATAGGATTGCGCGCTTTCATCGCTTCGAGAATTCCTTCTCGCGCCCACCTTGAGGTCGGGTTGAGGCGCAATGCTTCTCGATAGTGTTCGGCTGATTCCGTGGGTTTTCCTTGGCGAAAAAGTATCGATGCTTTGTTGGCGTGCGAAATGTCATTATCGGGATCGTGCGAGAGCGCCTGATCTATGGATATCTCCGCATCTTTGTGCTTGCCGAGTTTAGACAGTGCGATTGCTCTGCAATTTAAACAATCAACGTTGTGAGGGGAAACTTCAAGGCCTAATTCAGCCATTCCGAGTGCTTTCTGCCATTGGTCTTGCATCAAGTGAATCTCAGCAGCCATGCCGAAATACGTGGCATGGTGCGGATTCAGTCGAAGAGCCTCTTCAATCGCGCTCAGCGCTTCTTTCGTCCTGCCCCAGTGGTAATAAACGAAAGAAATAGCATAATGATTCCAGGAATTGTCGGGCTCCAGATGGATGCATTCTTTCGCCTCCTTAACCGCTTCGTCAAAACGTCGCAGCGCCGCCAGCGCCAGGGCAAGCATGCCGTGCGCATGAGAGTCTGTGGGATTCTCGGCGATAGCAAGGCGAAATTCATCCTCCGCCATTTTGAAGCGGCGCGTATCGTAGAGAATGGAGCCTCGTTCTAGGTGGTCGGTCACGCTGCAGCAGCTCTACAATTTCATGTATTTGACTATGTCATCGTAGGTGCCACCCTGGTTCGAATAGAGCGCATAGTTGCGCGCTGTGGCGAACCATTCAGCAGTCGATGGCTTCACATTTTTGACCGCATTTTCCAGATCTTTGGTTGATATCGGCTTGGGCACGCCGTCTTTCATCGCCTGCGAGAGCTTTGCTTCTACTGCATGATCGACCACTGAGAAGAGGTCTGCGCCGGAGAATTTGTCTGTTTTCTTGGCGAGAAAATCGTAATCGATGTTTTCTACGGGCTTGCCTTTCAGAGTCAAACGCAGGATATCAGCGCGCGCTTTCTGATCGGGAGGGGGCACGAATATGATTCGGTCGAATCGGCCCGGACGCCGAAAAGCGCTATCCAGGTGCCAGGGAGCATTGGTAGCTGCAAGAATGAGAACCCCTTCGTTGGACGTGTCAACTCCATCCAGTTCTTGAAGAAACTGGTTGATCGTCTGACGGGTTCCACTTTTTCGTGAGTCATGGCGACTTGCTGCCAGGGCATCCACCTCGTCAAAGAAGACAACACAAGGAGTGTTTCGCCGGGCGCTCTCGAAAATTTCGTGGAGATGTCGCTCGCTTTCTCCGATAAACATGTCGAGAACATCATTGATGCCAACGCTCATGAAATTTGCCTTGATCTCACCGGCAGTGGCACGAGCCAGAAAAGTCTTTCCGCAGCCTGGAGGACCGTACATGAGGATACCGCCGCCTACCTTCTTGCCGTATTGCTTGAACATCTCCTGGTTTTCCAAGGGATAGATGATCTTCATGCGTACTTGCTCTTTTACATCATCCATTCCGCCGACATTGGCAAAGTTGATGTCCGACTTTTCGATGTCGACAAAGGTGGAGTGGTCGTCGGCGTCTTCATTGGTAACGAAGTTTTTCAACCGGCCGTCGAAGGTTACTGCGGATCTGTCGTGGTCGCTGGAATTGACAATCGGTTTTTCAGTCAAGCCCAGGCGCTCATGCAATCCTGAGTCTTTGACGGAAGGGTCTATTTCTGTTCCTCGCGCGTATGCCTGGCGTGCTTTTTCGACTTCGCCGTCATTGAGCAACAGTCTCGAATGGATTATCAATGCTTTGGCCGGCGGCTTTGCTTGCTTGACGAGATCCTCGACAATCACCAAGGCCTGCGAATATTTGCCGAGCTGATAGCAGCTGTAGGCCAATCCGACTTTTGCCGTCTCATTGCCGGGCGACAGAGTAAGTGCCGTGGCGAACTCGCGTTCTGCCTCGTCGTATTGGGCGCTGGCATTGAGCAGGTCTGCCAGATGTATGCGCAACGGTGCATTGTCCGGTGAAATTTTCAGCGCTTCGCGCAGTGCTCTGATTGATTCTTCGTTTGCAGTCATACGCCCTTTCAGGTTGGAAGAACAAAGTGTAAGACGGTGAAGCCGCCGCAAATAGGACCCGTAAAACAATTCTAGGGGCAAACTCCTGATTCGACTGCCGAATACCCGAAATAGTCATCCATTCTTGATTTAGCTTGATTTTTCCAACTCTTGGAAGGTTGCTGGATGCGAGGGTCAGTCCGATATTTAATCTAGTCCGATTCACAGTTAACCACTTGACGCGTTGTAAAGGGCGGTTTTGCGAGGAACAACACTGCTGCAGGGCCTTTGCCTGTAGGATTCCGGGGGACACTGAGATGAGAAAGCAAAATAGGCTGACGGTTGAGAACAATCTCGATTGGACTACCTTTGAAAGCTACGGACGCGGCGTTTACGCCCCTCAGAGCCCCAATATCGAACATTCAGAAAAAGAGTCTCAAGAGCCCCAGCCCGTCTGTAAGAGCGGCGTTTGCGAGCTGTCCTGGAAACCCGGTCGCAGCTCTGTAGCTTGAAGCGCGAGATTCACATTCTCCGGTCTGTATAGGTTCTAAAGCGAATAATAGGCAATAATTAGGCTGAGGTTCAGCCTGTTTTACCAGTTACAGGCTGGCTCGAATTCTAGCGAAGCCGATCTGGCTTTTATGGCTTCCCGGCATCCAGGTAAGCGCCAGCAATGAAATTTCTCGATGCGCTCAAAGAAAAGGTCCTCATCTTCGATGGGGCTATGGGCACATCTATTCATACATATGATTTGAGTCTGGATGATTACCAGGGCGCGGAAAATTGCCCGGAAATCTTGGTAACCAGCCGCCCTGAAGTGATTAAGGAAATTCACGAGTCCTTCTTCAAGGTCGGTTGCGATGTTGTAGAAACCGACACCTTTGGCGGCTCTCCGATTGTTTTAGCCGAGTTCGGTTTGCAAGACAGGGCTTATGAACTCAACAAGAAAGCTGCCGAGTTGGCTCGAGAAGTCGCCGATGCCTATTCGAAAAATGGTCAGCAGCGCTATGTTTCGGGGTCCATAGGACCGACAACAAAACTTCCTTCGCTTGGTCACATTAGTTTTGACGAGATGTGCGCTGCCTATTATGTGCAGGTCTCCGGTCTTGTCGACGGTGGTGCAGACTGTCTTCAGTTCGAAACCGGACAGGATTTGTTGCAGGCAAAAGCCGCTGTTGTGGCGATGGTCGATTACTTCGAGAAGATTGGCCGTCGTGTGCCGATTATCACGCAAGTGACCATTGAGGCACCGCCACTCGGAACGATGCTAGTCGGCACCGATATCTCTGCCGCGCTGGCCACTCTGTGCGCGTTTCCAATCGACGTGATTGGCATCAACTGCGCTACCGGACCGAGTGAAATGATCGATCCGGTCCATTATCTGACCATGAACACGACCAAATATGTTTCCTGCTTGCCCAATGCCGGACTGCCTGAAAACGTTAACGGGCAAACGGTTTACAAGCTTACTCCTGATGACCTCGCCAATTCTCTCAAGTATTTTGTCAATGAGCTGGGCGTCAATATCATCGGCGGATGCTGTGGAACCACACCAGCCCACCTAAAACGCGTAGTCGAAGTAGTCGGTCATGTGGCGCCGAAAGTCAGGCATCCTGAATATACTCCTGCGGCCGCCAGCATCTACACGTCTGTGGCACTGCACGTCGATCCGGCGCCATTAATCATCGGTGAGCGCACCAACACGAATGGCAGCCGCAAATTCAAGCAGCTGCTCAACAAGGAAGATTGGGACGGCATGGTGGCTATGGCGCGCGACCAGGAGAAGGAAGGCGCGCATGTGCTCGATGTCTGCACCGCCTATGTCGGTCGCGACGAAGTCAAAGACATGTCCACTTTCATCAAGCGGTTGAACACCGAATTGCAGATTCCACAGGTTGTGGACTCAACTGAATATCCGGTTTTGGAAACAGCACTCAAGCTCATTGCCGGACGTCCGATTATCAATTCCATCAATCTCGAAGACGGCGTCGATAAGATGCTCAAGAAAGTCCGTTTGATAAAACGCTTTGGCGCCGCGACTATTGCTCTGACCATCGACGAAAACGGCATGGCGAAAGAAGCCGAGAAGAAGCTCGAGATTGCCAGACGCATTTATGATCTTTCGCTTGCCGAAGGTTTACGCCCGGAAGACTTGATCTTCGATGCTCTCACCTTCACCTTGTCGACCGGCAACGAAGACGATCGCAAGCTCGGTCTGGCCACCCTCGACGGCATCCGCATGATCAAGGAAGCCTTGCCTGGTGTGAAGACGGTTCTCGGCGTCAGCAATATTTCATTTGGTTTTGACCCGCATATCCGTCAGATTTTGAACTCGGTCTTTCTGCATTATGCAGTGGAAGCCGGTCTTGATATGGCAATCGTAAATGCGCAGAAGATTCTGCCGCTCTACAAAATTGACGAAGCCGAACGTGAGCTCCATAGAAAGCTGGTCTTCGATGAGCGTACACCGGACTATGATCCGCTCTTCAAGCTGCTCGAATACTATCAAAACACCGACACCAAGGCGGCTAAGTCGGTCAAAAACAAGGGACCACAAGAGATTGAAGATGTTCTCAAAGAGAGAATTATTGATGGAAATCGAGTCTCACTGGAAAAAGATCTCGATATCGCTCTGAAGAAATATGCGCCGCTGGAAATCATCAATTCTATTTTGCTCGAGGGTATGAAGGTCGTTGGAGAATTGTTCGGCGCCGGCAAAATGCAGCTGCCTTTCGTTCTTCAGTCGGCAGAAACTATGAAAGCATCGGTTGCTTATCTCGAGCAGTTTATGGAAAAGGTCGAGGGATCGCACCGCGGCACCATGGTGCTGGCGACCGTGAAAGGTGATGTCCACGATATCGGCAAGAATCTTGTCGACATCATTTTGAGCAACAATGGATACAAGGTCATTAACCTGGGCATCAAGCAGCCGATTGAGAACATTATTGCCTCAGCGATTGAGAATAATGCAGATTGTGTCGGGATGAGCGGTTTGCTGGTCAAATCGACAGTCATCATGAAAGAGAATCTGGAAATTCTCAATCAGCGCGGCATTGGCATACCGGTAATTCTTGGCGGTGCCGCACTGACCCGCAGATACGTAGAAGAAGACTGCCGCCGTGTCTACAAAGGAACGCTATTCTACGGGCAGGATGCCTTTGATGATTTGAAGATCATGGAAGCTCTGGCAAACAAAGATCAAGCGATGCTCGCTAAGATGATGGGCGCGCAGCCCGGGCAGCATGACCCCGATGCGGATGATGACGAAACCGGAGCAATTCAGGTTTTGGAAAAGAGGACACAGCCCCAGACACTGGACTTCAGCCCCGGTGATGAGACCGTCTCTGCTGCATCATCGAAGGCGCCCAAGAACGGTTCTAAGCCGGATCAAATGTCGGATGTCAAACGAGACCAAGACACTTTCGCGCCGCCGTTTTGGGGCAGCCGGGTCGTTGAAGATGTTCCGCTTTCGGAAGTTTTTGAATACATCAATGAAACTGCGCTGATCCGGGGACAATGGCGAGTGCGTCAGGGTGATACTTCCGATGCCGAATACGAAGAGCTGCTTGACACAAAAGTGCGACCGGTTCTGCGCTCTCTTGAAAAAGAGTGTATAGAGAAAAAACTGCTGGTGCCGAAAGCTGTCTATGGATATTTCCCCGTTCAGGCAGACGGAAATGATCTGATCGTCTACAAGGTCAATGATTCTTTCCTCAAAAGAGTCGAGGAATTAGGTCTCGATGCGGGCCATGTGTTGAAGCTGAAATCCGCTGATATACCCAATCTCGAAGAGTGGACGCGCTTCTCATTCCCTCGCCAAGATCATGCACGGCATCTTTGTATTTCCGACTTCTTCCATTCGCGCTCAGAAGGTTTGATTGACGTTCTGCCCGCTCAAATTGTCACTATGGGGGCAGGCGCTTCGGTTTATTCGGAGCAATTATTCAAAGGCGACAAGTACACTGACTATCTCTATTTCCACGGGCTTTCCGTAGAGTCGGCGGAAGGACTGGCAGAGGTAATACACAAACGCGTTCGTGAGGAGCTGGGACTTGTAAAATTCGACGCGGAAGATCGCAGCAAGTTCTTCCAGCAAGGATACCGTGGTACCAGATATAGTTTTGGCTATCCGGCTTGCCCGAATCTCGAAGATCAGGTTCAACTCTTCCAGCTCCTCGAGCCGGAACGGATTGCTGTATCTTTGAGCGAAGAGTTCATGCTCGTACCGGAACAATCAACCTCTGCCATCGTTGTTGTTCATCCGGAAGCGAAATACTTCAATGTGAAGCGTCAAGAATCTGCACGAGTTTAGATTGGTCGGTAAAAATCCCGCTATTGAGGCGCCCTTTATTACGCCAGGCTCCATTTCCAGGGACTGAAGCGGCATTTTCCATGGGCGGGGGCCGATTCGGCGCCCCATACACGAAAAGCAGGCCGCACCGGCCGTCAAAACTGTCGGCTTTTTGGCTGAAACTCCAGCTGGGCGGCACTCTTACTTTTTAATCTTGCCGGTTTTGTATCCTCTACCCCGTACAAGTTTATAAGTATGGGGGACTTCTTCCTTGGAAAAATCGGGGGAGAATGATAACGGGTCCTTCTGCGGATAGGATTTTCTCCTCCCAGCGACCCGGAAAGAGAAATAGAGTTTGTCTTGCTTGCAGCCCAGTTGCGAGTGCACCGTGCGTGGTGCTCTCACTCCTCTCACCTTTTGAGTGAGTGTGCAATTCAGAAGATAGAGTGTGGATTCAAAGCCGGTGCCAATATGAAAGTAAACAGTATCGAAGATGTCGAAAGATTCTTGGCGATTCAGGAGCAAGCGTTAGGCTCCAACAGTCCGGAAGTGGCGATAACGCTTCAACGCTTGGCCGCCTTGTATCTCGAACAGGACGATCTGCAGAAAGCGGAATCGATATACGAGCGAGCTCTCAGTATTCTCGAAGTGGCGGCAGCTCCCCACCGTGCCGGTGCTGCAGCAGTCGGTAAGAAATTGTACGAAATCAGCTTGAAGAAAAGGGAGAAAGAAGCTGCGTCCGCTCGCCGAGGTGGAACTATTCCGCCTCATGCTCGGCGCACATTGCAGGATACTCCATTGACTCTCTCAATGGGTGGGATCCCGACCGTTGATGCTTATTTTGCCAAAATGAAGTCGACTCAGGAGAGCCAGAAGCCGGCTTCGTCAACGAGCGAGCACGAAGAACTCGGTCTGTCGCACACAGATTTGAGCGGCAAAACGGACAAGCCGAAGAAGGTTACCGAGTCCATGATTGCGGAGGCGAAGTCGGAAGTGACATTGCTTCGCCAAATGGTTGGCAATCAAAACGTGTCGGTTGCGGACGCATTAACCAAGCTGGCAGACTTGTATTGCCGCAAAAAAATGTACAAAGAGATGGAGCCTCTGCTCATAGAAGCTCTGCAAATTCGAGAGAACACATTCGGTGAGGAGCATCATACGGTCTCAACCGAGTTGAAGAATTTGGCACGTGTGTACATGGCTCAGGAGCGCTACTCAGTAGCCGAACCCTTGCTCAAGCGAGCCATCAGTATTCGTACGAAAGCTTATGGGCGGCAACATCGCAGAACCATTGATGCTCTGGAACTGTACGTCAGTCTTTTGAAGAAGACAAACCGCTTCGAGAAAGCGGACGAAATTCAAAGCCGCATCAATGACCCCAACGACAAAGACGCCATCAGCACGGATACATCCACAGAGCATGACGTCTACAAATTCGATAAGGTCGGCAGATAAATGCATTCAAATTTCGGTGCAGAAGCCTAGCTCGGTCTGAACAACCGGGCTAGAAGCTTAATTACAGTCGTCTGTTCTCCCGTAAAATTTCCAAATTCATTCCTACAATCCAGGCAATCGAGTTTGGAGTTTTCACATTGCACGATTGCCTCGGATTTCCCCTGGGAGAGTTTTTCCCGGTTAAGATACAACGCCGCTCTCTTTCTTCGTTTGAGCCTGAAGGTGTTGCTCCCTGTATCACCCCCGACGGGAGCAAATTCTACACAGACCAAAACGGAGAGATGGTCTACGCTCAGTATTCATCAGGCGCGATTATCTCTATCCAGCCTACGCACGTCACTACCCGCACGTCCAATGGAGATTACTGGGTCGTCAGTTCCTCCGGACTCTCGTTTCGCTTGGACTAAGCAGTCAAATCGGATTTTTCCGCGCTGACAAACAAGCCTGCTCAGAGATGAGCAGGCTTATGTCATTTCGGTCGCTTCGGCTTATCCGTTCGACGAATTTACAACTTGTAGAACCGATTGCGTCAAACTACAGTAACATTTAGAACCTACAGGTAAATAAGCCATTTCTAGCCGAGCAGGAATCGAGAGTATGTTTAAGAAGAAAGAACCTAAGGTTGCTGTTGAGAAAGTCTACACATATGCTCCAACCGGCAAATTAGCCAAGATTCTGAAGTATCTGCTCACAGCTTCAATCGTTTTGTCGGTTCTAAGCATTGCAGCAAACCTCTGGGGTATTTCGTTTATCAATCAGATTTCCTCAGGGGCTTCAATTACTCAAGAGCAGGGCGATATTATCGATGGTTTTGCTGCTCTAGTTGCGATAATTGCGCTTGTGGTTCACATCGTCACGGGGATCTGTTTTCTGCGTTGGTTCTATCTTCTTCGTCGCAATATGTCAGCGATGAAAGTGCAGTTTTTCGAAGGGCATCCGCTGGATGTAGTTGGTGCATTCATAATTCCGATAGTCAATTTGTATCAACCGCTTGTTCATGCTCAGGACATTTGGCGTGCGACGGATTCAAACTTCCCTAGCGATCGGCACTGGGCCGGCGCTCCTAGTTCACCGGTGATAAAGTTCTGGTGGTTTTTCTTCGTGTGCCAAAACATCGCTCACCAGGTTTCCGGCTTTTATGCAAGTATTTCGATGAAGAAGAATGTTCGCCTTGTAGAACTTCTGAATGTCTACACTTATTCCGCCATTGCGGAAGTTCTCTCGATTGTCGCTGCAGTTCTGGCTATCAAAGTGGTTGTTGCTATGACTGAGCGTCAGGAAAAGTTTCACAGTTTGCGCTTCGAGCATACGGGGCAGACTTCAACCGAGCAACAATCGGTATTAGAGCCAAAAGCTGACGCTTCTTAATCGGTTCGGCTTATCATCTACTACCAGTGACGTGTGCCACGCCGTCTGATCCCCGTGTAGTACTCTTCTTTATTGCGAAAGTAGCATTCGCACTTTTCACGGCATCCGCAGGTGCATTCACACTTTCCCGGTCCGCAGTAGCAACTGCAGGTTTGCAATATCACGTTCAAATAGACTTTGCGACCCAGGTACAGGGCAGCGCCACCGATAACGGTGATTATCAGCGACATTTCTTGGCTGATTGGAAATGATGGGTTGAAGTATCTGAAGCAATTAAGAGCAAGATGGGTTAGAAGTGCACCAAAGATACATACATACATTGACGGGCCTCTGCTCTATGAGCGTGAGTCACAAACCATTCGGTGATTTGTGGATTTAGAAACGGGAAAACTGAAGCCATTCTAGCCTTCCCGGTCCTGCAACCCAGGAACAGTACTAATTTTTTAAGCTTGTCAAGGGCTTTGGGCTGGCGTCCGTTTTAGGGCGAATTCTATTTCTTAGCGCCGGCTTTTGCCTGGGATTTGCTCTTGATGCGTTTTACGAACTGGCACATGTCGTCATAGCGACCGAAAGATGGTACGACATATGTTCCCTGGCAGAGAGGACGAAGTTGTTCCAATAATTCTTCAGCCAGTTCCAAACCGACGGCAGCGCCCTGGTCGCCGGCCTTTTCCATGGCTTTGCGAACATTGTCGGGAATGGTGATGCCGGGCACTTCGTTGTGCAGGTACTCGGCGTGTTTGAAACTGTGCAGTGGCATAATGCCGACGAGAATTGGAATTTTGCACTCGCCGAATTCGTCAAGGAAATTCGTGAGGTCACTCAACTGATAGAGCGGCTGTGTCATTGCAAAATGAGCTCCAGCCTCAATTTTCTTGCCGAAACGCTCAAGCTCTTGGGCTCGATTTTCGTGGGTCGGATTGAGTGCGCAGGCGATGGATAGTGATGTTGGCGTTCCGATTGAGTTGCCTGCAATGTCTAAGCCTTGATTGAGTTGGCTGATGATTTTAATAAGACCAACTGAGTCGACATCGTACACTGCCGTAGCGTGAACGTAGTTGCCCAGTGCGGGCGGGTCGCCCGTGAGCGCGATAACGTTGTGTATGCCCAGCGCCTGGCATCCGAGCAAGTCTGCTTGAATGCCCATCAAGTTGCGGTCGCGTGTGGTGAAATGAATGATTGTTTCGATGCCGACCTTTGTAGAAATCAATTGGCAGGTGGCCAGCGATGACATTCGCACGCGAGCCATCGGGCTGTCGCCGACATTGATGGCATCGGCGCCTGCGTCTTTCAATGTTTCTGCCGCCTGCAAAATCTTTCTGGCAATGGCACCTTTCGGCGGATCGAGCTCCACGCTCACATAGAAGTCACCATTTTTCGGGTTGGCTTTTGCTGCGGCTAAACGAGCGGCCAATGCGGGAAGTTCGTTGCCTGCTTTGGGCGTTTCTTTGCTCTTAACTTCGGCCGGTCGAGTTTTTTCCTTGGGTGTAATCAGAGCTTCAGGCTTCATGGCCGGCAGATCTTGCGCTGTAGCCGCCGATGTGGATTTCTGAGATTCGATGTATTTATCCAGCTCGGCGCGCATTGCTTTTATGTGATGCGGGGTTGTGCCGCAGCAGCCGCCAATCAGACGAGCGCCGGCACGAACATACGGTTCTACATAAGATGCGCAGTAATCCGGTCCGGACATGAATTGATATCGGCCGCCGCTCAAGCTGGGCTGACCGGCGTTAGGCAAGCATGAGTAGTTGAGCTTAGCCGGGTCGACGCCGCGTTCTTTCAGGGCGTGCGACATACGCAGCAACGAGTCGAAAACCGGACCGGGACCGGCACCGCAGTTGATACCAATCACGTCGGGAGCATCTTCACCGAGCTCAACGTATAGCTTGACCACATCTTCCGGTGTGACTCCGAGAAGTGTATGCCCGTCGGGAGAGAAACTCATCTGGGCAATGACCGGCAGTTTGGATAACGAACGTGCTGCCCGCACCGCGATAGCTGTTTCTTCCAGTGACGACATTGTTTCTACAATAAACAAATCTACGCCGCCCGCTAGGAGCGCTTCCATCTGTTCTGTAAAAGCGTCTTTCAAATCCTGGGCAGTAACATCGCCGATAGGAGCCAGCAATTTTCCTGTCGGACCGACAGAGCCCGCGACGAATACAGGTTGACCACCCACTTCGCGAGCGTTTCTTGCCACCTTGGCCGCCCACAAATTGATTTTGTGCGTTTCCTCCTCGAGACCGAATGTTGCCAGTCGATATTTGTTGGCTGAGAAAGAATTCGTCTCTATTACATCAGCACCGGCATTGATGTAGTCGATGTGGACCTTTTGTATCTCGTCCGGCTTGGTCAGATTAAGGTGCTCGAAGCTCGCTTCCGGGGATGCTCCCCGCGCATAGAGCAAGGTGCCTATGCCTCCATCTGCAAGTAGAGGTCTTTTCGCGAGCTCTTTGAGGAAGGGATGCGTCATGTGTCTCCGGGTTAGTACTTTTCTTGGCATAAAACGAGGTTGTCGGGTGAAAGTTCTGGAACGTCGAGTGGTCGCCAAAAGTCGCCAATGGTCGCCAGAGCGGAAATCGTGCTCCGGGCGTCCGTGAACGCCAAGCCCAACTACACCCTAAAACCGAATTTTAACACCTCATTTAATCCCATGACCCAAAAGTGCCATTTCCTTGACCTGCCCCAGTCCCTGGTCCTGCGTACGATGCATTCACACCAACGGCAAGCCGGTCTCCCAGACCGATAGGAGCACAAAATGGATAACGTTCAACAAGCAGTAAACGACGCAGTATCGCATGCACACCTCAAGGCCGGAGACCAGGTTGACGTGAAAGCAGTCGCCAGCATGATGGAAGAGGTCCGTCAGACGTTGAACAATGAGAAGCGATATTTTGGTGGAGCCTCAGCCGCTGATATGAAAGTGGCGGCCATCGATATGGAGAAGGCGCTTAAGGGTTTTGGCCTCGGGGACATCGAGTTTTACGATAGCAACAAAGATGGTAAGGCCGGCAAGGGCGACACTATGAAGATAACCTTGAATGACGGAATCTTCATCGATACAACCGAAACCGTCAAAGTCGGCCAGAAGTTTGAAACGGTCAACAAGTCCAGCTCTCCGGAAGGAATCCTTGAACACCGGAGCCCTGCAAAAGGTTCGGATATTCAAGAAAGATTCCGCCAGGAGCAGGAAGTAGGGATTAGGCGCGGACCGGGAGCCAATCGATAGAGCGATTTCCTCTAATCCTTGGCTGTCAACAGTATGCGGGGTTGTGGAGAAGAGGGGGGCTGGCGTTAGTCCTCCTCTTCCAGTACATCTTTACTTGACCTTTTATTGCTGATTAGGTGTCAAAACCTTCAGGTGGGCACCAGGTGGGCTTTTCCCTGATATCATACGGTTCGTGTAGACCACATGGGCGCGCTCTGGACTTTCTGAGCCCGCGCTAATGAGATCTCACGCGTTTATGTCTCGAAGTTGAACGTGGAAGCCAGTGACAGTCGACCCGAATCTAATCCGCAATTTCTCGATCATCGCCCACATCGACCATGGTAAGTCGACTCTGGCAGATCGCTTATTGGAATACACCAAAACCATTGCCAAGCGCGACATGCAAGCGCAGATCCTCGATACCATGGATATCGAGCGGGAGCGTGGCATTACCATCAAAGCCCAGCCGGCTAGGATGGAATACACGGCTCAGGACGGCAAACATTACATTCTGAACCTGATCGACACTCCCGGTCACGTGGACTTCGGTTATGAAGTTTCACGCAGTCTTGCCGCCTGCGAAGGGGCTCTGCTGGTCGTTGATGCGAGCCAGGGTGTCGAGGCTCAGACACTGGCGAATGTCCACCTGGCAGTGGAAAACAATCTGGAAATCGTTCCTATCATCAATAAAATCGACTTGCCCAGTGCCGATCCTGAAAGGATTCGCGCTGAAATCGAAGAAGTAATCGGTCTTGATGCCAGCCATGCTGTTTTAGCTTCAGCCAAAAATCACATCGGCATTGAAGAAACGCTGGAAGCAATCGTCAACTTCATCAATCCCCCTGAGAATACTGCCAGCAAGCCGCTTCGCGCGCTTGTTTTTGACAGCTATTTCGAAAGCTACCGAGGAATTATTGTTTATTTCCGGGTCAAAGACGGCGAAATCAAAATGGGCGACAAGATTCGCTTCATGGAGAATAAGTCAGATTTCGAAGTCACGGAGTTGGGTGTTTTGCGACCTCAGCAATTCAAAGTCGATCGCCTCGGTCCCGGGGAAGTAGGCTATCTGGCGGCTTCAATCAAAGACGTAGCGACACTCGTCGGCGATACGATTACGCTGCAGGAAAGACCAGCTCCGGAGCCGTTGCCGGGATATCGACCAGCGAAGCCTATGGTTTATGCCGGACTGTATCCCGTCGACAACGAGCAGTATCCAGACCTTCGAGAAGCCCTCGAAAAGTTGATTCTCAACGATTCTTCTTTGCAGTACGAACCGGAAACATCAGAAGCGCTCGGCTTTGGATTCCGTTGCGGCTTCCTCGGTTTGCTGCACATGGAAATCATTCAGGAGCGTCTCGAGCGCGAGTATGACTTGCGCCTGATCACTACCGCTCCATCCGTTGTCTATCGTGTAACGAAGACGGACGGCAGTATTCTCATGATCGAGAACCCTGCTTTCCTGCCGGATCCAAACTACCGCACGATGATTGAGGAGCCTTATGTCTCTGCGTCGATTATGGTGCCAAACGACTTTGTCGGCCAGATTATGGAGCTTTGCCAGGGCCGTCGCGGTATCTTCCAGGATATGAAATACCTGGATCCTCGGCGTGCAATGCTGCATTACGAATTGCCACTGGCTGAAATCATCACCGACTTCTTCGATCAGTTGAAGTCGCGTTCTCGCGGATATGCAAGTCTCGACTATCACTTCAATGAGTACAGAGAGTCCAATCTCGTCAAGCTGGACATCTTGATCAGCGGCGAGCCATGCGATGCGCTTTCTGCGATCGTTCACCGTGAGCGTGCCGCCGGGTATGGACGACTTCTGGCTGAGAAGCTGAAAAAACTGATCCCTCGCCAGATGTTCGAAGTTCCTATCCAAGCTGCGATCGGCGGCAAGATTATCGCGCGTGAAACTGTTTCCGCCCAACGCAAAGACGTTTTGTCTAAGTGCTATGGCGGTGACATTTCTCGTAAGCGCAAACTCTTGGAGAAACAAAAAGAAGGTAAGAAGCGGATGAAGTCCGTCGGACGTGTCGAAATTCCGCAGGAAGCATTTATGGCTGTGCTCAAGCTTGAGGAAGACTAAATGCCGAAGGGCAAAAACGGCGATGAGAAGCCGAAGAAGTCAGCACCAAAGAATAAAGCCGTAGAGAAAGCAGACAAGACAGAAGCGGCGATGTCTGAAACTCCAAATTCGGCCGGCGAACCTAAGTCCGTTGCTAAAGCGAAAGCGGAGCCCGGTTGTGATCGCGAGCAATTAGACGCGCAGAAACTGATTGCTGCCGGCGGTGTCAGCGATGCGGATAATGAAGACGATAACGGTCCCTTTGAAGATTCGCGCATTTTCCGAATGCTGCAGGGGCTGAAACTCTCACCGGAAGAAGCACGAGAGGCGGCTGTAAATCAGCGCAATCTCTTGATTGAATCATGGAACAGCCGCGATGAACTCTATCGCGAACTGTTTGGAGAACCAAGATATGTAACACCGGGACCTTACGCACCGCCGCCGGTGTTAAAACCTGAAGATGTGGTTTTGCCGGAAGATGAGAAAGAACCGGGCGAAACCGGTGACCCCGGCAATCCGAATTTAGAAGAGCAGCATCTCAACATTCTGGTCTACGCGCCGGACCCAACCCGCCCGTATTGGACCTATGTGACGGCCGGATTGAGCAGTCCGTGGCTGCAGGAAGCACCTGCGGAAGTGACAGGTTTCGGCTGCGAAATTATGATCAAGGCTAAAGAAGACATGCCTTGGGCGGCTCAGATTCTGCGCACGTTGGCCTTCTACATTCTCAATCATGCAGGCACACTTTCTCCCGGTGTCCGTATTGATTTGAATGGACCGATAATTCCTGGTTCCGATTCGAAGCTCTCCAATATCTTTATCTGGTATCCGGATGACGCTCCTGATTGTTGGTATTACCTGCCATCCGGCGGATTCGGTTTGTTCATCGCCATCGGCATTACTCCTGACGAAAGACAATTTGCAGAGTCGATCGAAGAGTACGGCACCTGGTGCATTCAGCAAGTCTTGCGCCAGATGGGGCACGATCAGGTCACCGATCCCTATCGCGGCACCGTAATGGATCAAGAAGGAATCGGTCTGGCTCTGCTCAAGACGAAATCCTTCGCCGATAATTTCAGAGCGAACGTAGCCTACGGCAGTGAATCGTTCGAGGGCTAAAACTCATGCCCGACAATACTGACGACACACCTGTATGTCGGAAGATGAATTGCGGCAGGTCTGTGATGGGCTGAACGACAGAAGAGTGTAATTGCGCCCTATTTCATGATCCGCCCTAAGGCTTCAGTCGCGCCTCTCAGCATCACAGCATCCAGGTTGTTGTCGGCTCTTAGAGTACCTGCTGTGTTGACACCCACTATTACGGAGGCATCCGAACCCGACGGTCCTATGCTTCCGTTGGTCGCACCTTGTAGCGAAGGCGCGGAGGCGTCTGCAGCAATAATGCTTGCGGCACCCCTGGAAGATAGTTCCTCTGCGCCTTTCTTCCATGCGTCCTTGTCGTCGGATTTAACGGCATAGACGCTTCCGCCTGAGGTAATTAGTGTTTCGCTCGTACCATCTTTGCGGACTATTTCGGTGTGATACGAGAGTGGCTCGAAGTTGCCGTTTGTCAATCTAGCGATGTGTTTGAAGACCTTGACTCCGTTCTCATCTTCTACGCCGTCCGGATAGGATTCTAGTCCATCACATCCGATGGTGTTTACGTGTATACCCTTTGCGATAGCAGCTTTTGACTCTGAAGTCCAATTGTAGGTGGCTCCGACTTTGTGAGGAGGCGCGTCGCCGATGAGAAAGAGCAACTTCGCAGTCTTTTCACGATCGGTCCAATGCAAATCATTGACTGCTGAATGCAGTCCGCAATCCACTGCTTCGGGACCGTCGCCGCCTCCCTCCGCGTTCAATTCAGAGATATTGTGCACAACCTGATCTATGTTTTCCGAAAAGTCAAAAACCTTCGTAACATAGTCGTCTCCTTTGTCTCTGTATGCCACCAGCCCAACCCTCACTATGGGCTTCTCTTTGCTGTCCCTGATTTGATTGACCATTGATTTCACTTTCGCTTTGACCGTGTCGATTTCTCCTTGCATGGATGAGGTTGTATCAATGCAAAAAGCAACGTCAAGGCGGGGGCGCTGCCCGTCTTTAGACTTAAGAGCCGGACCTACCAACTTCGAGTATGTGTCTTTTGGCTGTTTTGCACTCGTGTCTATTGGTGTTGGTGCAATAGCTATTGTTGCAGCAGTGGGGGCGGCAGACGCGCTTTTCATTCCTTGCGCGTAGAGGTGTGAAATTAGACCGTGAACGACAAAGGCTGTCGCTACCGTGAGCAGAATTGTTTTAGGCGCGCGCATAAATTATCCTCGTGTGGCAGAGAGGTGGCGTATCGATAATGTGAGCCTGCGGCGCGGCAGGGGTTTGAGCAGTCCCAAGCCGCGCGCGGATGTCGAATTTGCTTAGTAAGTGATTCCAAAGCCGGAAAAAGCTCCGACTTTGGCAGTTTATTCTACAGCCGAGGCTGTGTACACCGGGTAAACCCCAGAGGTGATTGACTTGCGCTATTCATCGTTTTCGTCCTTGAATTTCGCCCACTTTCCCATGAGCTCGCATGCGACAGCGACCATGTCTGGATCGAAGTCCTTTATATAATCCTTGTACTTGTCGAAGCGCACGTCCGTTCTTAGAGTTTCAAGAATTGCAAGTTCTGGCTGTCCACTGGAAAGCAGTTCAAGAAGTGCGTCCTGGAAGTCTAATAGTGTCTCCTCTTCAGGCATAACAATACTCCAGTATCTCTTCCATGGTTTCGAAATCCTCGCGAAATTCCTCCTGTGATTTTGAGTCCATCATGGTGTATCCCAGTCTTTCCAAAATCACAAATTCAACATCTGGGCAAAGTTTCAGTGCCAATGTCGCCAGGTTGAATACTTCTTGAGGAACGGCGTCGTCATGCGTATCGCGCCGTACTGCGGCGCGTTTGCCCGAGATTGAACTGCTCCAACTGCCGCCGGACAAATGAATCTCTCGAACCTTTGAAAGTGGATAAGAATTCAGCAACTCCAATTCCGAAACGCCAAAGTTTGCGAGCTGACAATAAATATTGTGTACATCCAACAGAAGAAAACCATCAACAGAAGAAATCAATTGATCGATGAAGTCGCCTTGACGTTTTACATCTTCGAGCCCGAATGCGAATGCGAGATTCTCCAGACCTACTGGGCATTGTGTCGCATCTGCATAGCGCTTCAACATCTCTTTGCCAATGCGCAGGGACTCCGAATTCATTGGTACTGCTAATGGTGCGCCTTGTGCAATCGGACCAGCTTCAGAGAATCCAAAATGCTCCGATGCGTGCACATACTTTCTGCTTCGAAACTCTTCTTTTGCAAACTCAAGCCACGCTTCCTGACGTTTGGAGAAGCGTGCCGATAAAGGCGATAAGTTGACGCCATGTCCGGTCAGTGCGCCTTTGTCGCTAAACTCGTCAAGAATGCCTTCGCACCATTCGCTGATGACCGCACCATTCCACGCAAAGTCAAAGCTCCACTCTATCGCATGAACCTGATTGTTTTGAAACAGCGAAACTGTTGCCTGCTCGAAATCTTCCGTCGGCATCAGCGAAAGTCCAAGTTTAGGCTTCGTAGGCATCAATTCTACCTGTCATCGTTAACTCGTATTTTATCCCATCCCGCAGAAGCCGCTCACCCTGACCGGCGTCGCACTCCACCAAACTAGGTGTCCGCACATTCCACTCTGTGGATATAGGATGCTGTCATCCTTGATTCCAACCAGTTCAAATAGAATCTGTTTTTCAATTTCTGCTGTTTCTGTTTTTCCCAGTAGGTAATACCATAGGACTAGGTCTCGGTGCGCTTTTCTTCGTATGTCGTTTTGTGGGGCTAGACGGTCCGTCATTTCTACAGCCCTTCTGCGGAGCATTTCACTTTCCTTGAAGTCTCTGTCACTGAACGGTGATATCTCTTTCTGTCTAAGCGAGAATTCTGCCGGGTTAGACTTTGGTATAGTGACTGGAATCAGGCTGTTGGAGAGTAAATTCAGAATGTATGTAGTTGCCTTAATCTCGGCTTCGTCAAAGGTTTCATTCTCTTTATAGTTCTCGAAGTCTGCCTCTAAAGCGGTGTTGCATCTCTTCAGTCCGACAAAATTTCCTGTTTCGCGATACATTCGCCATGCGATGAAGTGCAGTCCAAGTTTTGCGAACACGTCCGTTGATTTATTTAGTTGTTCCATCGCCATATCTATTGATGCGTTGGCAAGGAGCATATTTGCTTCCGTCGGGCGCAAAGCACTTGTAGAGTTTTGGTAAATGCTGCTTGCTTGAGTTGAACTTCCCCTTGAAGGTATTTGGTTTGTCCACGAAGAGATGATTACTTCCCAAGTTTCACGAGTCCAACCCTTGCTGGACTCATTTGCGAGATAAAGATTTCTCGTTTCGATCTCAGACTTCTCGATGTTACTCAGGTACTCTCTGGCCAACTGTAATAAGTACAGTGCGCGTATCTCCGGGGTGACCTTTGTGTTTTTGACGATCTTTTGTTCTATTGAATTGGAGGCTTCCAGAGTGAATTCAGGAAATGCGGGCAGTGGTGAACTGAGAATGCCACTGGCAAAAGCTATTGCTAGCAATGCCTTCCTCCGCTTCCGTTCGCTGTTCCGAGCTTTCATAGCTGAGCTTCCTTGATAGAAATCCCTAACCCATTCCACATCCAATCTCCGCTACAGTTCCAGCCTTTCGCCACCAAACATCATGCCCACACATACCTGGTTGTGGATATAGAATGCTCTCGTCCCTAATTCCTACGAGATCGAATAAAACGTTTTTCTCACTTTCAGCCTTTTCGCACTTGCCTAACCTTCGATACCAAAGTACTAAATCTCGATGTGCCCGCCTTCTTAAGTGATGTTCCGGCGGCAATCTGTCTGCGATTGCAAGAGCCCTAAGGCGTAGCTCTTCGCTTTCGCCGAAATCCTTTTCGGTAAACGACATCTCTTTAGGAAGAGTGTTTTCCAAGGAGGCGGTTGCATATGGACTATACTTGAGGTCTTCTGCGGAGATAAATGTTGGAATCAGATTGTGCGCCATCTGATTCAGAACGGAGATTGTCTCATCTATCTCAATTTCGTCAATTGATGTTGCTCTCTCGCACTGCTGGAAGGCTCTTTCCAGTATCTCGTCGCAGTTTCGCATCCCCTCGATATTTCCGGTTTCCTGAAATAACTGCGACGCGATCAAGTAAAGACGTAGTCTCGCCTCTCTATTAGTGCAGTTAGCGATCTGACGCAACGACTGATAGATTGCTTGGTTGGCTAGGGTTTTCTCTCCTTCATTTAGAGTCTTCCTGGTTGCCGCACCCTCATTTGTTTTGGAGCTATAATGTCGTCTGACATCAATTTCTGAAAGTAGCACCCAGTCTCCAAGGCCTAATACATCCCATTGACGGATTTTCTTGTACCTCGATCTGCGGATTTCAGCATCATGCAAGCGAAGCAGTTGCACTTCCACTTGGGCCTGTGCGCCTTCGGAAAGGTGCTTGCTCGCGTATTTGAGCAGTGATATTGCTCGCGATAATGAATCTGTTTTCTTTTCTTTCAATATTGCGCGTACTTCAGGGTTCAAGGTTTCTTGCTTGCTTTCCGGAAAGCTGGGCAATGTCGAACTAAGTGCACCACTGGCAAATGCAATAGCTAACAATGCCTTCTTTCTCTTCAATTTCATGTTCCGAACTTTCATACAGTTCTATCCCCGGCAGCAAAACTAGCCCATACCGCAAGCGCCGGCAGATGTTCTTCTACTCGTTTCCCACCAGACGAGGTGACCACAACGTCCTTTTTGGGGGTATAGAATATTGTCGTCTTTTGCTCCCACTAACTTGAACAAGATTTGCTTCTGCTGTTCTGCCTTATCTTTCTTGCCAAGCTCCTTGTACCAGAGTGCTAAATCTCGGTGAGCTTTTCTTTTCACATGTTCGGTGTTTGGTAACCTATCCAGAATATTCGCGGCTTTCAGTTTTAGTCTTTCGCTATCTTCGAAATCCTTTTGGGTAAAGGGCTTTTGCTTTACCGGACTGTACCAAGGGTATGTGGGATCTTGAATTCGAATGGATACCAATTCATTTGCCCGTAAATTCAGCACTGAGGCTGCTGCCCTTATTTGTTCGAAATCAATTTCTTTATTTCTCTCGCATGAAAGCACGGCGCTTTCCAGTACTTTGTTGCATTTTTTCATGCCTTCGAGGTTTCCGATTTTTTTAAATAACTTCGATGCGATGAAGTACATGTTCAACTTCGCAAAGTCACCAGAAGCAATATCCAGTTGTGTCACTGCTTGTTGGACTGCGGTGTTGGCAAGATTCAATCTCTGCTTTGAGTCAGATTTCGAATCCTGCGATTGATTTGTTTTGGTTTGAACGACACTGGCAATCTGGGGTGATTCTGTAGAAAAAAGGTCGGCCCATCCTTGAGCGCTGCTTTCCCATTTTTCTGGATTGCTGAGGAACCAAGCATCAGCAGGTAAATTGTAGAACTGCATTTCAACCTTGATGATCGGTGTTTCTGTGAGATAGAGCCATGCTAGACGGAGTAAATTCGCTGCGCGAACTTCGGGTTTCATCGCCGCATTATGTACCAGGTGCTGAATCACGTCGTCTGTTTGTGCCACTTTGTTCTCGGCAGATGCAGGAAGTGGTGGCTCGGCAGCAATGATTCCACCCGCAAAAAGCAGTGCCAAAAAAGCCTTTTTCCTTTTCTCGTTGATTACCATGGCAAGTTCAATCGCCTCCGCTTCATGTTCGGACGCATCCGCTTTGTGTGAAGACATTCTACACGCATGTGCGCGTTTGAAGCGTGGTGATTACCCCCTCCCGCATCCGGGGCATGGAGCGGGTGGCGGAAACAGCACATTGGGGTCATTTGACCCTAGCAGCGCTCCGAGTTTGCACAATTGTCGATTGTACTTATCTGTTTGTCCGTGCAGTTTGTACCAGGCGAGAAGATTTCTCTGCGCGAAGATGCGGTCGGAGTCTTTGGTCGGCAGTCTGTCGTAGAGCGCCATCGCGCGTAACCTGTACTTCTCTGCTGCGCTAAAATTCTGCTGGCTGACTGAGTATGAATGGTCCGATAGCTGATTGGAGACCATGCGCACGGGCGCTTGATTCATCGCATGGCGCCAGAATGGCATCGGCGCAAACAACTCAGCAAGCGAGTTCAGGTGGGCTGCAACTTCTTTGAGTTGTTTTGCCGTCAAGCTAGGGTTTTGTTCCTGGGTTGCAAGAGTTTTGTCTAATTCCGAGATCAGTCGCTGTTTCTTAGCCTTATTACCGGTAGATTCGTAGACTGGAATAGCGCTGAAAATCACATTGATTTTTTCGTTGCTTGTTGGTGCCATTCTGCTTGCCATAGCCAGCGCGTCATCGGCAATTTTTGCTGCTTTCACCAGATCTTGCTGATGCTCGGCGTGGTCCCGTGCCTGGTCGCGCTCCATCTCCTCTTGCGACGTTCCATTCGGATAGCTGAACACGTGACGCTCGACCGTCATCGAGCTTGCCCATCCAAGCATCAGGCTGGGTTCGCTTTCCGCTTGAGGTTTCTTTCGCCATAGTGTCAGAAACTTTTGAAAAGTGTCGTCTGCTTTCGACCGCATGCCGTTTTCACGGTATAGCCCGGCTAAATAGTAAAGCTGGTTGGCATAGCGAACGCTGAGATCTCTGTCCCGAGAATACTGGCGAAGTTCTCCCTCTGCCCGTGCGATATCTGCCTGATCCGCATGGGCTGGCAGGTTACCGGTTGCAACGCCGAGCAGCAAGGCGGACGATAGAGCTGATATGGATTTTGCTCGACGCATCGAAGAATGATCCCACGGATTCGGATTGAACCAATCTATCACGGGGTTCAATTCGTAGTCTGTGGGTAAAACCCTGAATTTGAGAGGGGCTTCTACCCCATTCCGCAGGCTGGGCAAGGTGGGGCTGGTGGGAACAATTTGTCTCGCTCTGTCGTATGAAGCAATTTGCTCAATTGCTTTGTTTGATAATCGGCTTGCTGCTTTTGCCCATAGAGTTGGAACCAGAATGCGAGATTTCGCTGGGCGTCGATTCTGGTCGGATCGCCATCCGGAAGTCTGTTGTATTGGGCCATGGCTCGCAAGTGATAAGTTTCTGCCGCCTTGTAGTCTTTTTGTTTGACCGTGCCAGGTTTTGTCGGGGAATTGTCCGGGATTATTTTCATTTCTCCCATCATTCGTGCAGCGCGAAACGCAGGAGAAGGGGCGTACATTTGTCCCATTCGCAGAAGCATCATGGCTACAGTTAGAATGCCGTCGCGTCCAAGCTTATCGTTGTCTTCGAGGACCTTTAATTCTTTGTCGTAAGCGGCGGTTCTCGACACCTCTTCAGGCTTCATTCCGGCCATTCTGTAGCCTTGGATGGCGCGCAGACCATAATTCAATTTCTCGATTGAGTCGGCTGCACATTTATCGGCATACGGCTGCCCTTCTTGCAAAAGTTTTTCAGCGTGCTCCCGGAAATTTTTACGCGTTTTTTCCGGGAAGCTTGTTTCTGTGCTCAAGCTGAGTAAGGTCGTAGCATAAGCCGCGTACATTGCCGGGAGTTTGCTGTTTGTCGGAGTGTCTTTTGTCTTTTGTGATTCGACCGCTTTCTTGAATGTATCGTCGGCTTCGCTTTGCATGCCGTTGCGAATGTAGGTGTCGGCTAGATTTGCAAGAAAAACCGGATATTGCGGGTTGGACTTTCCGACTTGCTTGACGAAATCGTTAAATCGCTTTTCTGCCTGCTCGACAGCTGCTTTATCAGCGAAAGCCGGTAAATTGCCCACGCTTACGCTCAGAGCGACAAGGGAAGTAAAAACTCTCATCGATTTGCTTTTCATAATGCCCCGCTCACCGAACCGATAGCTCTTAATTTTACCCTCGACCACATCCATAGCACGGGTCGAATTTCGGAAAAAGAATTGTCTGGTCTGTTGTGTGCAATAGCTTGCTCAAGACCTGAATTTGGAAGTTTTCTTCTTTTGTTTGATTGAAGTAGCGATACCACTTTGCCAGTCGGCGATGAGCTTCTATCCTGCTGTAATCAGTCTCCGGCAGTCTGTCGAAAAGTTTGATGGCACGCAGTTCGTAACCTTCTGAGATTTTGAAGTCTGATTGACGCGCCAGCAAAGGATTCGGTGGCTCGGCGTCTGTGGCAAGAGTTTTGGGAAACATAGCCGCAAATCCTAAATTTGCGGGAGACTCGCAAAACGTCCTCGAGATTTCCATAAACTTTTCGGCGATGCGTGGGATATCGGCATTTTGCAATTTTGGGTCGTGTTCCAGAGATTGCAAAATTGTGTCGACAGCCTTCAGGCGTGCTTCTACCTGTTGAGTTCGTCCTAGAGATTTATAGAACTTGATTGTTCCTATCATGTAATTGAGCCGACGATCTGAGTTGACTGGGAGTTTGCTGACCATCTCCAGTCCTTCCAGTACGATTTTTTCGGCATTGGGCAAATCCGCTTCGTATGCAGCCTCCAGAACTGCATGCTCGTTCAATTGAGCGGCGGTCATTCCTTGTGTAAGCATGGGCTTGTAAGTAAGGCTCAGCGCCCAGCTCAACATCGAGCCTGGTACATCAAAGTTGTTTAAATGCGATCCAATTGCAATCGCTTTTCTGAAAGTGGTGTTTGCTTCACTTCTACGACCATTTGCGACGTATGCGTTGGCCAATCCGATCAGTTGGAAAACGTAGGAAGCATTGTCGGTTTGCTTTTTGGCTTCGAACATCTTCACGCTAGCTTCAGCAGCTCTAAGCGCAGCAGGATTGTTTGCGCCCGCAGGAGTTGCCGCTGCCAGACCACAGATGAGTATTGAATTGAGAGCGATGCGAGATTTGAGTTTCATGCGAATATTCTATTGCTTTGCTTAGTTTAGTTTGGCTTGGCTTGGCTTGGCTTGGCGTAGCGTTTTGGCCAGCATAGTAAAAACCTCAATGCTCATTCTTCACGCAAGCGTGTGAAATTGCACTAGGGTTAACCCTCGAGCGGGCTTGTTATTCGGACTGAAGGTGTTTCCTTTGAGCCCGGGCAAGTCTCGCTGACAAGTTTCGTTAGGAAGTCTCGCTGACAAGTCTCGTTAGCAAGTCTCGCTGACAAGTTTTGTTAGCAAGTCTTGCTAGGAAGTCTCGCTAGCAAGTTTCGTTTGAAAGTTATGGGGGCGAGCTTTGTTGGCAAGCTTTGTTGGCAAGCTTCGTTGGAAAGCTTCTCCGACAAAATTTGTCTGCCAGTTTTTCCTGACTAACGCTTGGTGGCTGTGACCTTTTCTTTGTCAGCCGGCAAAGTTTTTTCCGGCTTTGTCCAATAGTGGTCGCGGTGCTTCGCGTAGTATTCGATGGTTTTCGCGATGCCGTCTTCCAGCGTGGTGTGTGGGCGCCAGCCTGTAAAGCGCTCTATCTTGGAGATATCCGAGTAGAAATCGCCTGGCTCTTGAGCTTTTCTTTCCGGCGAAAACTCTGCGAACTGCCAGCGGCCGCTCTTCGCCACTTTGACGATAGCGTCGCACAATTCTCTGAAGCTGACTGGAATGTCGGAGCCGACGTTGAAAATTTCGCCGTAGCATTCCGGTGTGGTGGCGACGCGCAAAATTGCATCGACGCAATCGTCTACGTAGCAGAAGTCGCGCAGAATGCTGCCGTCTCCGAAGAGCTGCATGGTGTCGTCGTCCATTGCCAGTCGGATGAACCAGTTGGCGACGCCGAAGCGCGAGTGCATCATTTGCGAACGCGGTCCATAGATGTTGCTTAAGCGCAGCGAGCACGAACGAATGCCGTGGACGTCGTTATATACCTTGATGATTTTTTCGGCGGTGAGATTGGAAATCTCGTAAATGCCTTTGGGATTGGTCGGCGCTTCTTCATTAACCGGCATCGAAACGACCGAGCCATACTGGCCGCGTGTACCTGTGTAAACAACAATCGCGTTTGGATTATGTTTGCGCAGCGCTTCCATAACGATGGCTGTGCCGGTGATATTCATTTCGATATCAGGAAATGGATTGGAAAGGCTCATCAGGTGGCATACCTGCCCTGCCAGATGAAAAACGTAGTCCTGACCGCGTACCAGCCAATCAACAGCTGAAGGGTCTCTTATGTCGCAAAAGTTGATGCGGATCTTTTCAGATTCTGTGACATTGAAGACGTTGCCGCCGTAGTCCGGAATCATGGCGTCC
The DNA here is from genome assembly GCA_019745505.1 of Candidatus Obscuribacterales bacterium. Lineage (GTDB taxonomy): Bacteria > Cyanobacteriota > Vampirovibrionia > Obscuribacterales > Obscuribacteraceae > QKMZ01. Next base: position 76,283 of record JAIETE010000004.1, read on the forward strand.
AGGATGGTGACCTTGGCGCCCAGCTCTGCCAGCTTTATAGCCAGGTTAGACCCGATGAAGCCCATGCCACCGGTTATGAGAGCTGTCTTACCTTTGAATTTTTCGATCATGATCACCGTCTAACTCTAAATTCGCGCTAACTTTTCTTCCCGCTGGACTCAGGCGCAAACCCAGAATCTATCAAGGTTTCTATCAAGGTTTCTGTCGAGGTTCCTGTGCGCGTTTCGGAAAACGCCGCCGTCTGAATCCAAGCCAATGATTTTACCACGCAAACCGGCGACAATTGGCGGAAATCCCAAGCCCATGTCACTTCTCGTCAGATGTCAATTAAGTTGCTCTTAATTCGCTTCTTGACCATTTCTTCTAGTATGTGTGGGCCCGATTCTACTGACCAAAGGAGCTAACCGGTGAAAGTCCCATTCGGCGACATGAAGCTGCACTATCAAACGTATAAGAGCCAGATTGACCAGGCGGTCCATCGTGTTCTCGAAAGCGGTCACTATATTTTGGGCAGCGAGCTCGAAAAATTCGAAGCCAGCTTTGCCAAGGCGCTGGGCGCCGGATATGTTGCTGGTTGCGCCTCCGGTACTGAAGCTATATACCTGGCTCTGGCGGCTGCCGGAGTGACTAATGGCGACGAAGTCATCGTGGTGGCGCATACTGCTGTGCCCACTATTTCAGCGATTTCGATGACTGGCGCTACTCCTGTTTTCGTCGATATCGACCCGAAAACCTACGTCATGGACGTAAATCTGGTCGAAGCGAAGATCACCGAAAAGACCAAAGCCATCGTTCCTGTTCACCTTTACGGTCAGATGGTGGACATGGAGCCTCTGCTCAAGATTGCTGCCAAACATAAGGTCATGCTTTTAGAGGATTGCGCGCAATCGACCCTGGCTACCTATAGAGGTGCGATTGCCGGAACTTTGGGCGACTACGGTGCCTTTAGTTTCTATCCAAGCAAGAACCTGGGCGCATTTGGCGACGGCGGTGCCGTATCGACAAATTGCAGCGAAAATTTCGACAAGCTCGTGAAATTGCGCAATTATGGGCAGTCTAAGCGCTACTTCCACGATATCATCGGCATCAACAGCCGTCTTGATGAAATGCAAGCGGCAATTCTCGATGCCCAGCTTCCATTCGTTGAGCAGTGGAATGAGCGCCGCCGCGAAATTGCGAAGCGATACAACGAAGGCCTTCAGGGCATAGTTGTCACCCCACATGAGGAAGAAGGACGCAAACACGTCTATCACCTATATGTAATCCAGAGCGACGACCGCGATGGTCTGCAAGAGTATTTGCTGGAAAAGGGCATCCAGACCCTGATCCACTACCCGAACCCGGCGCATCTACAGAACGCCTACAGCTATCTTGGATACAAGCCCGGTTCGCTCCCTGAAACAGAGAAGCTCGTCAAACGAATTCAATCTCTGCCGATGCATCCCGGCTTGACCAACGAACAGATCGATCTCGTCATCGAAGCAATCACAGACTTCACACGCGAGCAAAAGTCTTCCAAGGCAAGTCCAAAAGTAACAGCCAACTCGATTTCATAAACCGACTCGGAGCCAAATCAAATGAGTGACATCAGCGTAAAGCAAAGCTCAAATACAGCAACACTTCCGAGGCGGATGCAAGCCATTCCGGGCTCGGTATCGCTAGTGATTCCGGCCTACAATGACGAAACCACCATCGGCAAATTGATTACCGACGCGGACGCGCTTCTCAAAGAAGCATGCTCCGATTATGAAATCGTTGTTTGCAACGACGGAAGCCGCGACAACACACTGGCTGTAGTTCAACAGTGCGCAAAGTGGTTTCCCAATTTGGTCGTGATAAACCATCCAGAGAACAAGGGCTTTGGTTACACCATCAGAGAACTGTATCTGGCAGGCAAGAAAGACTTGGTCTTCTCCTTGCCTGGCGACTATCAGTATGCTCCCAAAGAAATCTTCGCGATGGCTAAGGGCCTGAGAACCCATGATTTTGTCATCGGTCACAGAGTAAACCGCAACGACCCGGCACGCAGGAAGATTCAGTCGCAAGTTTATAACTTGATGCTGCGCGTGATGTACGGTCACAAGCATAAAGACGTCAATTCCATCAAGCTTTTCCGACGCGAGATCGTTGACCGCATCACTTTGCTGTCCCACACACCATTTGTGGATGCAGAGCTCTGCATTCGCGCTGAAAGAGCCGGATATAGAGTCGTTGAGATTCCAATCGAACACCTGCCGCGTTTGTCTGTCGGTGCTTCGGGCGGCAAACTCTCAGTAATCTGGGAAACTTTCTCGGATTTGTTCAGCATGCGCAGAACATTCCGCTAAGGTTCCATCGATTCAAATCTTAAGAGGGCGGCGCGCGGCGTCGCCCTTTCACTATGTGGGCAAAAAAAATCTTCGCTGCAGCCGACTGAAAATGGACTTCCTCCATGAGTCCGAAAAACCGCGTAATTTCGTACTGATGGCGTGGCTGAAAACGCTCAACTGGTGGCTTTTTTGTTTTCTTTTGTCTTGGGGGCTAAGCGACAGTATTTTCAATACGGTCACAGGCTCAGCCTTTTGGCTTCTGCCTTCATTACGAAAAAGCACGAGTTTTCGGACTGAAGCAACGAGTCTATTCTGGGATCAGGCGCGGGCAAAAACCTTCTTCAGTGCGGCTATCACCTTCTCAATCGTTTCTTCTATATCGCGCCTGCTGTGCGCGGCCGATATGCAGGCTGCATCCACTGATGATGGCGGCAAATAAATGCCGTTAGCCAGAAGATCATGGAAGAAGATTGCGAAACGCTGCGCGTCAATTCGTTTGGAATCAGTGAAATTCTTTACCGGGATGTCGCAAAAGATTATCGCGAACATCGAGCCGGCGCGTTGCAACTGTATGGGCAAGGATTTTGCCTCTACGAACCCGGCGATGCCGGCGAAAAGCTCTGCTGCGCGCCCTTCCAGTGTTTCATATATGGCATCATCGTCCAGGAGCCGCAAAACTTCGATGCCACCGGCCATAGTGACTGGATTACCGGAGAAAGTTCCCGCCTGATACACATCGCCAATCGGCATGAGTGCATCCATAATGTCTCGCCGTCCGCCGAAGGCACCGATGGGCATGCCTCCACCCAGAGCTTTGCCAAAAGTCGTAAGGTCCGGTTTCACCTTGAATAGCGCCTGAGCGCCACCTTTTGCGACACGCAGACCAGTCAGTACTTCATCGAATATCAGGACGACTTGGTGCTTGTCGCATAGTGCTCTTACTCCCTGGAGAAAACCAGGCTCCGGCAGCACAACTCCCATCGAACCGCAAACAGGTTCGATTATCACGGCCGCCACCTCACCGGAATGTTCTTTCAGCGTCAGTTCCAGTTTTTCCAGATCGTTAAAGGGGGTGAGTACTGTCCTGTTCTTGGTTCCTGCAAGAACCCCGGAACTTGATTGGTGGGTCGTTGATCCAAGCACCGAGTCGCTGTGTCCGTGATACGCGCCTTCGAACATCACGACCACATCTCGATGTGTAAAGCCCCTCGCCAGGCGGATTGCGCTCATAACCGCTTCGGTGCCGCTGCTTACAAAGCGAATTTGCTCAATGCTTGGAAAATGTCGAATGACGCTCTTTGCCATTTCCAGCTCGAGTAAAGTTGGTGCACCGAATACGGCACCATTATTGACAGCTTCCTGGCATGCTTTCACTACCAGCGGATGCGAATGTCCTAAAATGGCTGGACCCCATGCGCCCAGATAATCAATGTATTCATTTCCGTCAATATCGGTAACTTTTGAACCGAGCGCTTCTTTAAGAAAAATAGTGTGCCCGCCCACTTCGTGAAACGAGCGAAAAGGACTGTTTACGCCACCAGGAATCAGTGTGGCGATTTCATTCGAAGCTGTCTTTGAATTCTCTGTTTTGGCTGCTTGTTCTTGCAGATTTTGGCTTTTGCCCATTTCTATTTAGTTCTTTAGTTTTTTAGTTCTTCTTCCAGAACTGCCAGAAATGTTTACCTTTCGCTTTAGGCTCTTCTTGAGCTTCCTTTCTATCCAAATCGCTCGGCAGTTCTACCTGCACTTTCGTCTTGGCGTGGAAGGCCACATTTGTATCTGCATGTTGAGCGCCGAGATTGTCGGCGTTTATCACCAGATGATAATTGCCCGGCATGAGCTGGAATTTCGGTGTATGGAAGGTTGCTTCCGAACCTTTGTTGTCGAAAACTTTTACTGTGATGGAGTCATAAGGGCGACTGGTCTGAACCTCCACATCGCCGACATAGAAATTGGCAGCAGTCCAGCAGAAGCATGTCCCGATGGCGCCGATTATCGGCAACCCGGTTACCAAAATAGACATGACGTCCTTTGTGCGCGCCGTGTTGCTCGAAGCGGGGTGGGTCGGCTGCGCCTGCGTCGGCTGCGCCTGCGTCGGCTTCGCCGGGGATGACTTAGCCTGAGTCGGCTGTGCCTGAGTCGGCATTGCTTGGGAAGGCTTGGGTTCTGTCGTCTGTGGGCTCATAAACTAGCCATGTTGGTGGGGACGTCTCTGTGGACAGAGTGTTGTCAATAGCGCCTGTGGCTGCCAAGCATAATAACAACATCGAGCCTTGCGATCCTGAAGCTTCGTATTTTCTAAGACCCGTCTTTACATGAAAAGGCTTGGTTGAGCAGAATTTAAAAAATGCAGCGAAGCTCATTTTGAGGAAAATCGGGGCTGTGGTTGAATTGCGCGTTAATCAAAATCTTTCGGCAGGATTAACTTGGTCATCTGCTCGTACTTCTTCTGGTCAGCTTCCGCGGCTGTTTTATTTCCTAGCTTTCTGTATACCGCTGCTCTAAATTTATACGCATCGCGAAAACGCGGACCGAGCTTAATTGCAAAGTTTGCATCGGCCAGAGCTTCTTTGGTTTTACTCAAAGCCAGGTACGCACGCCCGCGCCCTACATAGTTTTTGATCGATCTTGGCTCTGTTTTGATCAATGTGTTGTAATCAACAATTGCTTCTTTGAACTTTCCGAGTTTCTCAAAGGACTTTGCTCTGGTCTGATAGAACTTTGGCTCAGGTAAAAGAGGAATTACTTTGTCAAAGTCTGCAATTGCTTCTTTATACTTGCCCAGTTCATAGTATGAGAGGCTGCGAGGCCAGAGGATGCTGAAAGAAACACCAAACACCTTTTCTGCTTTCAATCCATATTCGACAGCCTTGGCGAATTGCCCCAGATTGAAGTATGAATTGCAGATTTGAGTGTAAACGCTCCCGTCACCCGGTCCGATCGCCAAAACTCTCTCCAATTCAGGCAAAGCAAAGACGTGCTGGTCTGCTCTGTCGTGAGCCGCTGCGCGCGACAGAAGCATTTCTCTGCTTAAGCACTCCACGTGCTTTGCTTTGTCCAGTCGCTCTTTCATTGAACTGATGAGAGTATCGGCACCGGCTCGCTCATCGCTTACTCTGAGTGCATGCGTTGCTCGTTTGAATGATATTCCGAGCGCGCCCGTACTGTGTATCAGATATGACAAGCGAAGCTCCGCGAGCGCATCTTCCGGAAAGCGGTCCACTTCGCCTTGAAGAGTTTCGATTGAAGCTTTGATGTCGTAATAAGATTGAACGCGTGCCAGAAAAAAATGTGTCTCAGGAATTCTTGTTGTCCTGATTATCCTTTTGTACATCTCTGTTGCTTTGACTTTGTCGGTCGCAGCCATATTCTCTGCCAGGTGCACGGCGTCCCACTCTTGTTGCGTGGAAAGTCCAGCCGCCTTGTAGACGCACATCACGTGATCGGCGGTGGAAACTATCGCCTCCACCGTATCGCTCGTTGCGGTTGCTCCATGTTTTTCTTTGGCTGTACTGGCAACACTTTTACTGTAATAGTCGAGCCACTTCTTTTCACTTTCCGGATCAACCACAGATTTGCGCAGCAGTGTTTTGTACATCAATGCTATTTGGTCTTTCGGAGTCAGACCGAAATAACGCTTCTGGTACTCTGGCAAACGCGTCAAGCCGTCATATAGATCGCTGACGGCAAATGGGGACAGCGTTTTGAGGCGGTAATGCCAATACTGCTGCTCGGCCGGATTCGGCTTTCTGTTGAGAAGCAGTGTGTATGCATCATTGACGATCTCGGCTGGCGATTTCGGTTTTGCCTGCTGGGCGAAGACCTGCTGCGCGGAAGTCTGCTGTGCGGAAGCCGGCTGTGCGAAAGCTTTCTGTGCAAGCGCTGGCTGCGTAACCGCTAGCTGCGTAACCGCTAGCTGCGCGACAGCTAGCTGCGCTGCTATAAAACAAGCAGTCCCTGTTAACGGCTTTGCCGCATAACCGCCCGCCTGCAATGCTCTAAGAATTGCGCGAGCGAAAACCTTCTTTCTCCCGTATCTTGCTCTGCTATTGCTCGATAACTGCTTCAACGTTGTAAGCGCCCTTTTTCAATCTTTGAACACCTACGACGACCGAATTGTTTGCGCCACCAGGGGTAGTGACAAGCATTTCATTGCCGCGCGGGATACGCAGCACGTCTGGAGTGTTGTTTGTTACCCTGACGTTTACGCGATTGCTTGTCCCCAGTACCTTAACTACTAGTTTGGAGAGATTGTCTCGACCAAGTTCTTTTGGATCTTGCTGCACTTCTGCAGCAATTACATCCACGGTCGCGGAATTGCTGCGCATGCCAGCTGTTCCGACGCAGAAGGAATGATTGCCTGGTTTGATGCCGGCCGGCAGGATTGCCTTTAATTGCACCGGAGATGCAGCAATAATTCGTGCTTCTTGTAGTCCGTCGATGAGAATGCGATTGTGGTCTGCGTGCCCATCGAAATTATGACCTTCGACGACAAGCATCGACTTTGGCGCCACCATCGAGCTGATTCTCTCGATCTTCGGTGCTTGAGCCTCGTAGGATGTCGTGAGAGGCTGAAGAATGTCGATGAGATTGTTTGCCAGCTCCGGTCTGGAAGCCAGGCATACGTTCAATGAGCGCCCTGGTGTGGCGTCTTCGGGGACCATATAGAGAGCTTGCCCGCGAGCGTCCGTGGCTAGAGCGGCACCGTTGAAACTCAATTCGACAGTCGGTTCTCCATTCTTGTCCCTGTCGATAATGGAGGTGGTCAAAAACTGACCTGCAATTGCCTTGTCCGGTGCCACAATCGTTGCTGCCAGGCTGGCTTGTCGCGATTGCGGCGTGTTGGCCGGGCTTTCCCACACCGATTGATTGGACGAAGGCACTGTTCCGGTTTGTCCGGCAAGACGGTTGGTGTCTGGCCGACTGCTTGTCGAGGATGAACCCGTGCTGGAAGCCATTGCCACTTTGTCCGCCGGAGAACTCCAAGCTCTGCTGTCGATTTCCGGTGCTTCCGGCTTGGTGCGCGTTGCCGATGCCGGGTTAATGGCACCTTTGTCGACATATTCTTTTACAGCCGATTCTGTTTTTGCAATGCTCGGCTTTGCTTCGTTTGCTTTGCCGTCAGATGATTTTGTGTCAGGCGCTTTGCCTTCGCCGGTTTTTGAGCCCGCGGATTTATCGCTCACCTTGCTATTGCCGGTTTTTGCATCGGCAGTTTTTGCATCGGATGATTTCGCCTCGCCGGCCTTTGAATCATTTGCGGTGTCTACTGCATCGTCTGAGCTGTCGGCGTCGCCTTTCAAGGTTTCGTCTTTAGTCAGAGACCTGTTGGTCGACTCTTTGAGTACTTTCGCTGTCGCCTCGGCGATTGCTTGCGCAGTCAATTGCGCGCGCTCATCACTGGCCTTTTTGTCTTCTTCGGCCTTCTGCGCGAGCAGCTGTTTTTGACGTTTTTCGTAAGCGGTAAGTTCTCTTTTGTAAGCGACGACGCGATCAGTTACTAGAATCGGCAGCGCCGCTAGAGACTTTTTTTTTACGTTCTCCTCACCGCTGGGAGCAGTTTCGGCGCTTGCCTCGGTCAGGCAATCCGAATCAATCGTTGCTGAAGCCAATTGACCCAACCAGAAATTGACATTCGACTGTGTCTGAATGTCAAAACCCGCTTCAATCGGAGAGCGACCGGTGATGACCACTACGAAGTTGCCGATCTTTTTGCCGTTCGGCGCCGTCTTGTCCTTGCACTTTCCTGCAATCGTCAAATTGAGAAGACCGTTGACTCGCTTCGCCCAAACTGCCGAGAGCGACCCGGTTCCGTCGCCGAAGTTGACTTCACCTGAAGCCCAGGACTCAGGCGAGAGGGTTTTGGCAAACTGGCGCTCTTCATCCGCCGAGATGATGCGATTAAAAGTGAGGTCTGAATTCTCCAGAGCCCGCGAAAGGATGATTTGCGCTTGGGCCATAACGGCTTGCTGATTGGCGTCTTCGGTGAGCTTCTGGACTTGCTCCTGATCTCTCAAGGCTTTGGAGAGATCTTTGAGAACACTGATGAGTGACGAGTCGGGTGCGAAAACCGGGGCTTTCTCTTCGGCTGCGTCTCCCTTTACATCGGGCTTTTCAGCCGCCGCTTCGGCCTTTTCCGGAGATTCGGTTTTGACTTCTGAGGCTGGCTTTTCGGCTTTCTTCGATGCTGCCGCATCCTTCGACTCAGCCGTTTCTTTGCCTTTTTTCTTGTCGGCTTTCGTCTCTTTTACTGCATGTGCCGGAGCCGCAGCCTTTTCGGTTTTGCTGTCGGCGGGGGCAGCCTTGTCGGCAGGTTTTTTCTTCGCATCGGCGCCCTTGTCTGCGTCCTTTTTGAAGAAGGGCAGAGCCGCTATCTGAACATTCGCGGAGTGCGAGCGTGACGCCCTTGATTTCGCTTCTGCAGGCTCATATGCCGCAAGCAGCGATACCGACATTGCCAAACAGAGAGAAAACGCAGTTCTGCTTTTACTTGTAATCACGCTGATTTTGCCCCTTTATCTAACGTCCGAAGATGTCTTCGTACACTCCCAAAGTTTCGCCAGGTGTCAGTCCGTATCCGACGTAGTGTCCGTCCAGCCATATTTCGAAGTGCAAGTGCGGATACTTTGCTTTGCCGGGCAGGTTTTGACCTGTGCCGGAAACGCCAATAAACCCAACAATGTCTCCCCGGTTGACGAACGTGTCCTTTTTGAGTTTGGCATTGATTCTATCTAAATGCGCATACCGCGTCACCATCCGGTTGCCATGATCAATCCAGACCTGGCAACCTCTAAAGAGGTCTTCGTTGTGGTCCGAAGTAGTGTGATCCCTTGCGCACTGGCTCATTACGCGATTGAAGGTGGGGGCGTCCATGTCCTTGAAATTTTGATCAATGCGAATAATTTTTCCGCGGTCGGCCGCCAATGCCGGGGTGCCCATTACAACCTTGTTGCCTGCTCCATTAAAGAAGTCGACTCCGGCATGTATGCCGTAGCGGTAGAGCCGACGGGCACCGGGAAAGACTCCAAGGTGGGAGGGTAAGCAACCCCCCGGCACAGGGATGCCGATGCCGTCCAGGCGCTGGTCGAAGGAACGCGGATGTATTTCCGCATTGGCAGGGTCGGCGCTGTCCAGCCGGCGCGTCACCAAACGGTTGCCATTTACAACCACAAAGCCGTCTTTGATAGGAGCCAGTCCTCTTAAATCGCTGCCTGATGGAAAAACGAAATGGGCCGTTTGACCGCTTTTCTTGTCGATTGAAAGGACTCGGTTGTTCTCGCGCTCAACGATGAAGAGCGGCGAATTGGCTGCCGTGATGATTCTCGATGGTCTGAGTCGAGCTTTGCCGGGGGCGTGATAAGCAAATTTCAGCTGTCGAACATTGGCACGAGAATTGCCACTGAATCTGGTGACACCACCTTGCTTGCGCAGCAAATAAGTCAGCCCGTCATAAGCAATGCCGATGCCGTCTCCCAGATAATAATCGCCGCGCCTCACCTGCCAGGGCATCACTTCGCGGAAATAGGGAGTCAAATATCTGGAGTTGGGTGGACAAACATGTATGTTGTTGCGCTCCGGATCTATGAGAATGATGTCTTTGCCGTTGAAGGCAAGATCGACATAATCAGGATCGGGAGAGCCGGTAAGCCAGAGATTGGCGCGATACTGATGCCAGGCGCCTGTCTCGGTGAAATACTCGAACAAATCGCCGGCTTTAGAGAGAATTACGAGCGACTTTCTAGGCGGTACGGAAATCATATTATTGAATTCCTGCACCGGAATTTTTTCAATCTTGTCCGGGGGGTGACACGCCTTGAGGAAGGCTTTGCGAGGCTGCCCGGCCGCCGGTTGAGTCCACTCCAGCGACCAGAGATGTTTTGGTCCCAGGAAAAAGAATTTGCCGTTTTGTGATACCACGGCCGATGGCGCTACGGCGGCGCCGCTCTCATCCACCAGTGGAATGAAACTTCCCTTTTCTTTTTCCGGGGGCTTTACCGGTTGAACAGGACGCGCACCGGCATTGGGGTTAGGCACGTTCGTCTGGGGCTGAACTAATCCATGCGGCGAGACGACCATTTGCTGATGCAAGTGCGGAAGGGCATGTGTTTGCACCGGTTGTGCAGCCGCGTTGTGCGTGTGCTGGGGAAATTTTTGTATTAATCGCTGCTGCTGCTGCTGCTGCTGCTGCTGCTGCGTCACCGGCATTTTGCGGATTTGCGGGTGTGGTTGCAAAATGACACTGGGAGGCAGTCCGTGCATTTGACCGCTGTGCGAATCAATGGCCGATGCTTCCTGCCCGTCGTGCTTTACGCGCACCGCATCCTGTGTTGCTGCCGTCCTCACCGGTTTCGAATGGACTTGCGCCAAAACCAGAGCGTGCGTGGATGCAGTTTCGCTTCCTGCGACCGACAAGGTTCGACAAAAGACGAATCCGATAACAAGCAATGCCACTCCAGCGACAAAGGGGACGCGGCTCTTACCTGATTCAAGAACCTCGGCACGTTTGTATTTTTCAATCATCTTGGATTACGGCCGCCTGCTTGGTTATCGTTGGGGCGTGTTGATTACGACGGAATCGCTGATAAACCATTTGCCGTCAATCTTCTCAATTGTGTAATTGACGTTGTATGTATCTTCCGCGTCCTTCAGCGACTTGTTGGTCGTGTCATCGATAAAACGGCGAAATTCTTTGACTTGAGCGAAGCAAGCGTATTTCTTGCCGGGAACCAATTCCTGATACCTGTTAACCGTTACGCCGCGCGAGGTCATGTCATAGTATTTGTGTGTCGTCATCAAATACTTGATCGCTCCCGTTTGCTTCTCCAGCGCTTTGCCGGACAGAACCTCAGGCAGCTCTGATGTGACTCGATTTCTGACGGCGGTTTTCTTAATCGCCTGCCACGTCTTCAGCAATTCGGTGAAGGTATTTTTCAGCGCATCCGACGGCGCAGAGGAATTTGCCGGCGGCGTCTTGACGGCGGTTGCAGTCGACCGGACCGGTGTTTTTACGGACGGCGTGCTAATTGAAGGCACAGTTGCAACTTTTACCGGTACCGGCGGCTGCTCTACAACGTCGTCGGTCGTATCGACGCTGGTGCTCATCGATGAATGCGATTTGATGGAGTCCGAGCTGGCATCGCGGCTGGAAACTTTGATGACTAGCGCAATCTTTTCTCTTTTGTCTTGCGGCAATGTAGAAAGGTCATCTTCGCTCGGCGCTGCGATCGAAACCTGGTACTTGCCTGCCGGCAGTGAAAGCGGCTTGGGATCTTCTTTAACGACTTCAGTCTTGGATTTCTCCAGCTCTTTGTTGAAGTCTGAGATTTTGCCCGGTTTCACTCCCAGAGCTTCCAGGAAATAGTCGGCGGTCATTTGAATATTGATGAAATTGCTCGCCGGATTCGGCTGTTTTACAAGACAGAGCTCAGCCTCTGTCACCTTTTGGTCGGCGACGGTCAGATGCAGGTGGTTGTCCTGAGTGTCCTTCATTTCATTGGGCACGCGCATGGTGGCATTGAATGGTCCGATGCCAGGCCAACCTCCGGACTTGACGAAATCGCTGCCTTTGAATGCATCGATCGTGCACAGTGGTGCAGAGCCGGTTTGTGTCGTGGACGATGCCGCAGCTTCAACTGCTTCCGATGTGGTTGAGAAATCTGGTTTGGAGCCGGCCGATTCGCTTGCACCACCGGTAGTGACTTTAAAATTGGGCGACGTGTCAATGCTTGCCGGTTGTTTTGTTGTCTTCGGCTTCGAAGTCTGTGCGTCTTGCTTAGACGGTTGGCTTTTGTTTGAATCCTGACCTTCACTCCAAAGTGCATCGAGCGAACTGTCGTCTTGTTGTGCGAATGCCGGCAACGACATTGCCAGGAGCATCTGAGCAATCAACACGGAGCGAATGGCTGGTCTAATCATAGGTCTCTCTCATCAAATTTCAGTATGCGTATACCGATAATCAGCTATGAAGTTAGCATATACTGCCGGACTTAATAAAGCTCATCCTTCCAATCTAGAGCCTTTTGGCTGTTTAATACAAAGCAACAAAAGTCGCCAAAATTAAGCCCTGAGAGCTTCCAAGGCTAGAACGCTAGAATTTTGTTCAACTTCGTAAGGGACTAAATGTTCTCCATTACCCAGGCTCGTGCCGTGTTTCGCCAGATATGAAAGGCATAGCGCTTCGGTTGCCAAGTGGATCAGTGTAGGTTCCACCGACCCGGTTAACAAGACAATATTGGCCGGGTTGCCATCTGCCACGACGTATATGCGTTTTAGGCAGTCCGAACCAGGGGCGTCATTCAAATAAAAACGCTGCGTCTTCAAGTCCAAATCATCGACTTTTGTCGCCAGCTTTCGCAAGGCGCCGATATCCAACTCTTCAGGCCAGTGGCCGACATTGAGAAAAATGGCGCCGTCTCTGGCCGCCTGCCAGTGAGTCTCTGCAATGATCTGGCTCTTGCCTGTAGCGGTCACCACTATGTCCGCTTTGTGCAGCGAGGACAATAAGTCGTTGACGGAGTATCCGTCGAAGTGCGCTATCAACCGCCGCACCGGATCGCTGTCGACAACATTGACGATGCCGCCTTCTTTCCTCAGGTGAAATGCTACGCCCGAGCCGACTGCACCATAGCCGACCACAACTGCGTTGAGCCCTGAAAGAGAGCGTCCCGTCAGCCGGCGCAGCAGGTCTACCACGCCATCGCCAACGCCATGATAATTTTCAATGCGAGCCTTGAGCAATCCGCCGTTGATATTGATGACCGGCAGTGGCAGGTCCTTTATTCTTCTCAGTTTTTCAATACCGCTGGTGGTGATCTCGGAGGCTGCAATCACCGACTTGGGACGCTGAGACTGGGGCATGGAAAGATATTTGTCGATGATTACAAAACCCGTATCTGTGAGCAGTTGCGGTGACTCGGCCAGGACTTTCTCGGCGGATGAATCTCCGGTAAAAACCTTTGCTCCGAGGTCGATGATTTTTTGCACCGCGTCATCGTCGGTAGTGGCAGGATTGACCTCACTGAGAAACAATTTCGCGCCGCCTTCGACCAGCGCTTCGGCGGTCAGCAGCGTCAACTGCGTCAAATGGCAGTGCCAGCCTATTTTCAGACCTTTGAGCGCACCGTCAGTTTTGAGATGTTTTCCCAACTTTTCCATTAAAGGAAAAAGTTCCATCAGTTCCGGAAGTTTTTCACTTTTTTCTTTTTGCTTTTGTGTAGGCATCTTATTCTGCTTGTCGACCTGATTTTTTCCGCTTCCAATACTAGAGCCCGAGCACTTTCAGCCCGGAGCGTCTCAATAGTTCTACCGCGCGCGATACGGGCAAGCCGATCACGTTTGAATCGCTGCCTTCGACTTTGCTGACGAGAAATGCACCTATGCCTTGCAGTGCATAAGCACCGGCTTTGTCCATAGGTTCCTGGGTGTCCACGTATGCCTCAATTTCAGTGCGCTGCAGCGGGCGGAAAGTGACATAGGAAGTCTCTACCGCGTTGATGACGCTCTTTTTGATGCCGCCATTGCTGTTCGTTTTTTCTGCCCGAAACACGACCACACCCGTGTGCACGGTATGAGTTTTTCCCGATAGACTTTCTAACATTTCGATCGCTTCATTGCGATCGCCGGGTTTGCCCAATAACTTACCTTCATACGCAACCAGGGTATCAGCCGCCAATATAAGGAAGGGTCCATCTTCGCTTTCGATTCGCTTGCGAAGCTGTAAAACGACATCCTCTGCCTTTTGCTCGGCGATCGAAAGCACTACTTCCTCGGGACTCATTCCCGGCTGGATTACTTCTTCTTTGTCGCTGGGTACGACTTCGAATTTGACTCCCAATTTATTCAGCAGGTCGATTCTTCTGGGCGATTGTGACGCCAGTATCAATTGGTTCACGTGTTTCCTCTGTCGGTTTTCAAATCAATGCAGCGGTGTGGCTCAGTCCGTTTTTCAAGATTCAATCTGGAAGCATTGCACTCGGCGATTGCCCTTGTCGGCGACATAAAGGGTATTACTCTCGGTGTCGATGCTCACATCAGAAGGTGCCAACAACTGGCCGTTGTCGGAACCTTTTTCGCCGATGATGTAGAGAAAGTCTCCGGTGGGACTGAAAACTTGTACTCTGTGATTGAGCGAATCCAGAACGTAAATTTTGTCGTTCTGGTCTACAGCTACAGCCCGAGGTACATTGAACTGCCCTGGATTAGAGCCTTTGGCGCCGAAGTAGCGCACGAGCAGACCGGCTTTAGTGAAGACGGATACGCGCGAGAGTCCATAGTCGACGCAATAGATCTGATTCAGCCTGTCCACGGCCAGACTGCAAGGCAATTGCATTTGCCCGGGACCGTCACCCTTGGAGCCCAGCTTTCGCAGCCAGGTGCCCATATCCGACTGAAAGATTTGAATGCAGCCGTTTACCGCATCGGCCACGTATGCAACACCGGTTGAATCAATTGCTATGCCCGTCAAGCCGGAGTCGTTGCCGTGCACGTTTTTGAATTCACGCATGAAGACGCCGGAAGCGTCAAACACTCTAATATAGTGGTCATTGGCGTCGGTAACGTAAATGCGACCTCTTCCATCGAATGCCAGACCGGAAGGTTTGGAGACACTGCCTCCGCGCGTCGGTGAATTTTTTGCATCAGGCAATTGGGCGAGATCGCCGGACCAGCGACCGTCTTTGGAAAAGACTGAGAGTTTGCGTGTGCCCACGTCGGCGACTACGAGTCGTCCGGACCAAAACGCCACATGGGCCGGCTCGGAAAAGGGCGACTGCTCTTTTCCGCGTGTCGTGATCGAACGCAAGAATTTGCCTTTGGATTGCATCGCTCCGGAAAGAGAGCGTGAAGCCGGCGCGGCGAAAGATTCGGTTTGCCGTTTGGGGTCAAACGAGGACCCCGGCGCATTTACGGAGCGAAACTCAGAAGTTGTTCCCCACGAATTTGCTCCGGTTGTCGATTGATTATCGGAAATAGCAGGCGGATTGACGGCCTGCAGGGAGGGTTGGAAGGGCGGGGCTGAAGGCTGAATCGCCGGGTTTGCCGATGTTTCTGCCGCTTGGCTGGCACTGACCGCGTTGCCCGGCGTCTGCCCGGGCTCCTCGTAACCTGGAGGTCGATAATTTGCCGGCAGCGCCTCGAGATTTTCCGCTGTTCTCTGTCCGACGTTGTATCCTCGCGCTTGCGATCCTGTGTTGTCACTGAGGCTCGAGGCGAAATCCCTGGCGAAATCCTTGATACTGCGATACCTCTCGCGGGCCCTTTTGCGCATCGCTTTGGCAACACAAGCCGATGTTTCCACACCAATTGCGGTGTTGAGTATATGCAGAGGCTTTTCTTCTTTGGATACTATTTTGACGATCGTCGCGGCTATGCCCTCGCCTGAAAACGGAATCTGCTTTGAGAGTGCCTCGTAGCTGACCACGCCCAGCGAAAAAATGTCGGCTCTATGGTCTACGTTTTTGGCATCCTGCAACTGTTCGGGAGACACGTATGCCAGAGTTCCCAGCATAACGCCTGTTTTAGTCAGCTTTGTCTCTTCAAAGTCCACCGCGCGGGCAATGCCGAAGTCCGTGATTTTGACCCGGCCATCCTTCAATATGAAAATGTTGTCCGGCTTCACGTCTCGATGCACGACATTCATCGTGTGGGCGAAGTCTAGAGCCTCGGCGACTTGACTCAAGAAGGGCCAATATTCCTGGGGCGTCATCGGCTCCCGGCGAGCTTCCAGCTCACTCTTGAGGCTATGCCCTTCGAGGAATTCCATTACATAGTAGTATTTGCCTTCTTCCACTTCGACATCGAAAACTTCGACGATATTTTTGTGGCTTAAGCGCTTTACTGTGACTGCTTCTCGCTTGAACCGGTCACGGAATTCCCTCATTTTCTCAGGGGATATATTCTCCATGACCAGCTGTTTGATCGCTACCAGACGATTTTCTTTCGGGTCGTATGCCTGATAAACGATGCCCATCCCCCCACGTCCAATTTCCGAGAGGATTTTGTATCGGCCGAAATCCGGCGTCATCTAGGCGTCCCTATTCAACAGAAAAAACCATTTCGGTCTTGCCGAAGGTCAACTTGTCGCCGGGGAAGATTTGTTTGCGCTCCTGAAGCACTTCGCCGTTGAGCAGAGTGCCGTTCGTCGAGCCTAGATCTTCTACCCAGTAACCGCCTTGCATCTGCAAAACCCAGGCGTGATGCCTTGATACATAGTGATCGGTAGTGATGGAGATATTGTTTGTCTGGTCTCGACCGATCTTGCTCACCGATTGAGTGAGCGGATATTTTTCCGAAGTCAATTTGGCGATGAGAAACGCCGGACGAGACGTACGACCGTCTTTTCGAGCAGGAACCGCATAGAGGTCCTGCTGAGAGCGAGAGGCGCCACCAAAGCCGCCTTGAATCTCGGAGCTCACGCCACAGACGGTACAAGTCCCGTCCGGACTGACGACTCCACCGCATCTTGTGCACTCGGTTGTGCTTTTGGACATAAGACCGTTTTATTTGCTTCCGTTGTCGGATGCTTCGTCTAGATACTGAATTACTACCACGGTTACATTGTCCGGGGCTCCACCGTCAAGAGTTAGCTTAACAAGGTCTTCGCAGACTTGTTCGGGTTCCTCGTGCTCGGCGCAGACTTCTCCGATTTGCTCATCTCTCAAAACTGTCGGCAAGCCGTCAGAACAGAGCACTACCCAGTCTCTTGCTTTGAGCTCGACCGGTGTATGGTCGATTTCCACACGCTCCTCGTGACCGAGACAACGGGTGATTAAATTCTTGTAAGGATTGATTCGGGCCTGCTCTTCGGTCAATCTGCCGGCTCTCACCATCTCTTGCACTACCGAGTGATCGTTAGTGAGAAGGACGGGCTTGCCGTCTCGGAGCAGATATGCGCGGGAGTCGCCGACGTGGGCAATTTCCAGTGCCTCTTCCGATTGGACGCCGACCACGATGGTCGTGCCCATGCCTCTGACCGAGGCGTCTTCCTCTGCTTGCTGCCAAACTGACTGATTTGCCAGGTTGACCGTTTCAAGCAACCATTTCTGAATATCGGAACGTCCGTTTTGCGGAGGTGGATTATCAGTCCACTGTTTTTCAACCGCTTCCACTGCCAATTTACTGGCTTTTGCTCCGCCTACTGCGCCGCCCATGCCATCGGCAACCGCGAACACACGGAGGTCCGGGCTCACGTAGTAATTATCTTCGTTCCTCTGCCGTTGGCAACCGGCATCAGTCCGCGCAGCCGCACGCCATTTCAGCTTCGTCAATCTCCGCTGCCCCCTTGAGAATCCGGCTTGTCTAACCGTGTTATCAAGCTAACCGGTGTCACTAAATGCCACATTATAATTGCCACCATTACACCATTTCCAATCAAGAAATAGGGGGCTAATGGCCTAATTTCAGTAATCTGTGTTGACCCGATATATGCCAGGTCAAAAACGCAGAGAGCTGCTGACAAAAGGCTTAAGCCAAGCCGTTTGCGCTTATTCGCGGATAGGGTGGTTTCCAGTAGCTGCAGCCTCTTGCTGAGGTTGGCAACCTGACTTTTCATCTGAATATCCGCTGCCTGTGCCTCTCTCATTCTTGTTTCAAGTTCTTTTTGAGTGCCACTATTGGTAATGCGAGCGCCCTTCTTTAGCGCGTTTTGCCCCGATTGAGTACCTTCATGCGAGCCCGAAAGTTTGGAAAGTGACTCTTCAAGTAAAGTTACGTTTCCTCCGTAGAAGAGTCGCAGGAGCGGTACCGCTTGTTGAGGGCGATTCATTATCCACTTCTTGAGAGCTGGCTTGGCGGCCTCAACAAAGCTGAAATTGGGCTGCAAAGTCCTGGCGATTCCTTCAATTGTCGATCCCGCTCTCAAAAGGTAGGCAAGGGATGGCGGCAAACATAGCGAGCGGTCGAGAGCTATCTGATCGATATCGTTTTCAAGGTCGGTGAAATCCAAATCTTTGACTTCTCGACCGGCGTAGTAATCGATAAACGGTTTGACAGCGCGTTCGATGGGGCCGGAGTTGGCACCTTCTTTGAGGATGCCCAGCTTGCGCAGATTGGCAATCAAGTCTTCGGTGTTCTTTTGGATAACCGCTGATATACAGCCGGTGATCGCTTGCCGTTGTTCGTCGGAAATTTCGCCGACCATGCCGAAATCGTAGATGACAAGCCGTCCGTCTTCATCTACGGCGAGATTGCCTGCGTGAGGATCGGCGTGGAAGAAGCCGTGCATCAGTACTTGTTCGAGATAGCAGGTGACAAGAAGTTTGCCCAGGCGCGGCAGGTTGACATTGCGCGCGAGCAGTTCTTTCACTCTGTCTATTTTGGTACCGGGCAAAAATTCCAGAGTCAGGACCCGCCTGCCTGTGTATTTCCAGAACACCCGCGGTACGCGAATGTCTGAATAATCTCGCAGTACGCGTCGCAATCTGTCTGCGTTTCGACCTTCCTGAATGTAATTCACTTCGGCAAATAAATTGCGGCCGAACTCGTCGGCAAGCTCGTACCAGCCATCCCAATCCGCATATTTTTTGAACAAACTGCTGCCCAGCCTGATCAAAAAGCGCATATAGCCCAGATCTTGATAGAAGCGTTGGCGCAGCTGCGGGCGCTGAACTTTCACTGCTACTTCAGTTCCATCCTTTAGCCGCGCTCTGTGCACTTGTCCGACTGATGCTGAGGCGATTGGCGTTTCCTCGAAGTGAGCAAAAAGCTCATCGGGACAGGCTCCCAGATCGCGCTTAATCGTCTCTTTTACGGTCTCGAAGTCGAATGGCGGTACCTGGTCTTGAAGAAGCGAAAGCTCGTCGGCGATTTCAACCGGCAAAGCATCGCGTCTTACCGATAAAAATTGACCGAGCTTGATATATGTTTCGCCAAGGCTGATGCAAGTTTCTTTCAGGCGTACGGCGCGCAGTTTTTGGCGAGCCTCTGATTCCTCCGGAGTTTTCGGGGGATGCATCTTGTCTGAAATGCTTGCATAGGTGAAGCTGAGCATTGTCTTGAGCATGCTCCAGAAACGAGCATCTCCGACAAGATTGCCTACTTTTACGCTGCGATCCGCCTCAGCCGGGTCATATGGACTGAACGATTCAACGGATGAAGACTTTCTGGCAATCAGAGGAAATGGGCTGCCGTGGTATGCCCGAATTTCTGTGCTCGGCGTGCGAAACTGCAGAAGCGAGTGTTCGCCTGTTTCTGTCTTCTTTGTGCGGGCACCCTTGGCGACAGAATCGGCTGAATCTGCCTTCTTGGCACTCGTATTCTTGGCTAAAGAATCGGCTGAATCTGCCTTCTTGGTACTCGTATTCTTGGCAAAAGAATCGGCTGCATCCGCCTTCTTGGCACTTGTATTCTTGGCTAAAGAATCGGCTGCATCCGACTTCTTGGTGCTTGCACTCTTGGCGACAGAATCGGCTGCATCCGACTTCTTGGTGCCTGCACTCTTGGCGACAGAATCGGCTGCATCCGCCTTCTTTGTACTTGCACTCTTGGCTACGGATTCGGCCGCATCCGTATTCTTGGCGCTTGCGGCGACAGAATCGGCTGCATCCGCATTTTTCGCGCCTGCACTCTTGGCTGTAAAGTCTCCAGCATCTGCCTTCTTGCCTGATGCTCGATTGCCCGGAGATATTGCCGGTTTGTCGTCCGAGGATTCAAATGGAACTTCGGGCGGACTCACAGAGCATGTCCCCGGTCTCGTGAAAAAATGTACTTATCGGCTGAAAAGCGTCTTAGACACTAACTTTCATGGACTTGAGCTCGGAAATTTCCGCGCGCAAGGTGGCGATTTCTGCTCTCAATTCGTTGATTTCGGTGGTATCGCCCAGAGCGCCCAGTGAAAAGTCGGCTACTTGCCTGCGGATGCGCTCGCGCACTTGGCTTTCCAATACTTCGGAACGTTGCCATATGTTCTGCGAAACTTCGCTGGCGATCTCTTTGGCACGATCTTTGTATTCATGAACGCGGTCCGAGCCAGTCGATTTGTATTCGCCTGCTTTTGCCGTCAAGGAGTCCAATGCGTCCTCAACTCTTTCGCGAGCGACCTCGAAGGCGGCTCTGCCCAGGAAAAACAATTTGATCATTGGCCGCAACACGTAACTAACCTCCAAGCTTCAGGACGAGCCCGCTTTGATTGGGATGCCGGGCGACTCGTGAGAGTCTGTAACTTTGCCTCAATTGGTGCATGACGTCAAATTAGACGACGGTGCCAATGGGTTCGTTAGCCCAGACAAAACTATCGAGAAATTATACACTAGGGGGATCGCATAGATGCTCTATTTGCTGATTTCGTATAGCGATGCTAACAACTGTTGCAATACGCAGTAATTCGCAATATGTGGGAACCTGAGAGAAAAACTGGCAAAAACGCGCAGAACTCGTGAATACGGGTAGAACTCGCGAAAGCCGATAGGACTCACGAAAGCCGATAGGACTCGCGAAAGCCGATAGGACTCGCGAAAGCCGATGGAACTCACGAGAGCCGATAGAACTGAAAAGGTTGAAAAGTAATCGGACCGCGATAAAAGTTCTTTTGTAGATGGTCATTTACTATGGACACATTCGCGGACTGCGGCAGCAAAAACGAAACAAAAACGAAACTTGGGAAGGTGGCAAAAGTGGCACAAACAAAAACGAATGAGCGCACGACTGAGAAAAAGACCCTAGAGGCAAAAACACAACCTGGTCGCAATGCTCGTCCGGTCTCCCTCATTTATGTTCCTCTGCATCTGGGTGGCACACATCGTGGTGCCAGCATGGGACCGGCGGCTATGAAAGTTGCCGAGTTGCCCGAGCGTATCAAGAGTCTTGGTTTTGCAGTGGCGGAGGAAATCGATATTGATGTGCCGCACTCTGTTTGCTGGTGGGACAAAGATACCCAAAGCAAATGCGTGCCTGAGATCCACCAGGTCAGTGAAGCCGTAGCCGATGCTGTTGAAGCGGCTATGAAAGCTGGCAATTTACCGATCACTATCGGCGGAGACCATAGTCTCGCTATCGGTAGCATCGCCGGAGCTGCAAGCTATTACAGAAAGCAGAATGAAACTTTTGGTTTGATTTGGTTCGATGCGCACGGCGACATCAATACTCCTGATACTACTGCCAGTGGCAATGTTCATGGCATGCCGTTCGCTGTTTCGCTTGGGCTGGGCGATGAAAAACTCGTCAATCTGAAGGGTTTTAGCCCGAAGGTGCCGGCAAAGAGGTCTGCTCTAATCGGTATTCGCGATGTCGATCCGCCGGAACGTGACATGATCAATCAGACCGGAATCACCCCTTTCACAATGAAAGAAATTGATCATCTGGGACTTGGTCGAGTCACCGATATGGCATTGGGTTCTGTCGGCGCGGATGTAGATGGAATCCACGTTTCATTCGATATCGATGTGATCGATCCGGATGTCGCTCCGGGTGTCAGTACTGCTTCGCGGGGCGGACTTAGCTATAGAGAAAGCCATTTGGCTCTGGAACTTTTGGCTGAATCCGATCTGGTGCGCTCAATTGATATAGTTGAGCTCAATCCTGCATTCGATATTCGCAACAAGACAGCTGAGTTGGCTGTAGAACTGATTCTCTCAGCCCTCGGTAAGAGAATTTTGTAATTTCGCTCGGCACTTGGTGAAAGAATTTGCAGTTCTTTTTGCTCTGCGGTCGAAAGCCGCGCGGTTTTGTCGGCGCGGCATAGGTCGTGAAATTTCGTTTGCGCCTTCAGTCTGAAAAAGGTTGATTTTTCGGAATGATTGCCGCATCGAAATTTAGGCGCCAGTGAGCCTTTCCGTTGGACTGTGGAGCGTTGGCTCTTTAGTACATTGGGAGACATCCTGACCAGTTGGGCGTTTCCGGGCTCGCCTTCAGTCCGAAAAATGCAACGTTTTCGGACTGATTGCACGGTTGTATTTTTGATTGCCTACACCCTTTTTCAAGCCGTTCAACAAGCCTTTTCAAACCGTTCACCAGGCCTTTTCAAACCTCAAAAACGAGCTAAAGCAAGACCCGCTGCAGTTTGGCAGCGGGTCCTGATTTTACAAATGATGCTAAATGCTATTGCTAATGTTATGGCTAATTCTATGGCTATTGCTATGTCTATGGCTATGGCTATGGCTGTGGCTATAGCTGTGCAAGGTAGTCATCCATATCTTTAATCATCCATATCTTTGTTGGTCACTTTCATGATGGAGCCATCGGTGGCATTGATGTGGAAGTTTTTTGCTTCCTTGTCGCCTCTGACGCTGATAGACCAGTAAAGAGTGTGCGGTTTTTTGTGCATTCTTTCCAGGTCGCTGTCAGTGACTTTACCGGTCAATTGTTTGAGGGCAATAGCTTCTGCATCAGCTCTGCTCAGCTTGGCCGACTGTCCTCTTTTGCCTGTGTCGTCATCTGCGTATGCGCAAGTGCCGAACGATGAGCCCATCAAAGCGACTGCGGCTGCCAGCACCAATAACTTTTTCATTTTCAAAACCTCGTCCAGCGAAATCTGCAAGGGCAAGATCTTATTACAGCTATCAATTTGAATGGCTTCTTGAAAACTCTATGGGATTTCAATTGATATCAAATGAAATTCCGGGTAATTGGTTTCAAATTTTGAGACTTCAAGATTTTGGGGCAGGAGCGCTCTTTTGATCGGAATGTTTGGTGAGGAATTTCAGCGCTTGGAAATTTTTACTACCGGATTAAGTTGGGGCTTGTCACTCTTAAATTTTGGTACTATACTTACGTATGTATCCGGGGACTTCTGTGTTCCCCTGCATTCAATAGGGAACTGCCAACGACTTTTCCCGTTTCTCAAAAACTGGGGCGGCAATAGAAGGAGAAATTATGGATTTAGACTGCTTGCCGCCACGGCAGCGCGACGTAATCAAGTCGATTGTGGAGCTTACTGAAGAGAATGGCTATCCGCCAACTCTGGCAGAATTGGCAAAGGCACTCGGTTTGCGCAATCGCATGACGGTCCACCAGCATGTTGCCGCCCTAAAGAAGAAAGGGTACGTGCATTGGGAGCCAGGTCTGAATCGATCTTTGCGTGTGGTTTCTCACATGACCACCTCGGTTGGCGGTAGAACCACCGAGACGACCATTGAGTACGAAGAGTCTTATGATGAGCCTAGAGGTATTCCTCTTGCCGGCACTATTGCAGCCGGTATGCCTATCGATGCGATTGATCCGGGTGAATATCTCGCTATGGACAATCAATATGCTGGCTCCGATTGCTTTGCACTGAAAGTGAAAGGCGACTCAATGATCGAAGACGGCATCTGTGATGGCGACTTCGTTATCATCAAGCCCAATCCTTCGCCACGCAACGGTGAAATTGTGGTGGCACTCTTGGATGATGGAACAGCAACTCTAAAACGGCTGTTTAAGGAAAAGGGCGGTTATCGATTGCAACCAGCCAACAGCCAGCTTTCTCCGATTTTTGTAGATGCAAAAGACGGGCTCACTGTTCAAGGTGTAGTCGTTGCACTATTTCGGAAAATGTAGTCCTGGCAGCATAACCAATTGCAACAGTAACTGATGGCGGCAGGTATTGATTGCATCAGTCACTGATTGCATCAGTCACTGATGGTGGCAGGTACTGATGGCATCGGTTACTAATTGCTGAACAACTGTTTCATACACTTCGGCATGGGCGCTGAAGTGTCAACTTCCAGTGTTTTTTCGTTCTCGTAGCGAACTTGGCCTGGCTTGTCTTTGCCTAGTTTTTTCACATACTTCACTTGTGTGTAAACGACTCGAACTTTCGAGCCGGAGCTTCCGCCTTTTGAAAGGCGAGCCGCGATTTGCGCCGCTTCTTTCAAAGTGTTCAACGGAGGTTCTTGTTTCGACGCCGGAACGCGCACCAGAACATGCGCTCCGCCAGAGCCAAGAATGTGCAGCCAAATGTCGTTGGGTTGCGCCAGTTTGCTTAGGAGCTGATCGTTTTCATGTCTATTTCTGCCGACGTAAATAGTCCAGCCATCCGATGAAGTTACGCTCAGCATACGAGGCTTGCCGGACTTTTTCTTGTCCGCCTGCTGACCACCTTTGTTGATTTGTTGCTGCTGCATAACGGCTGCAGGTTTGCGACCAATAATCAATTCTCTCAGAGCCCGCAATTCTTCATTTGTTTGGGCTCTTTCAAGTTGCTTCATTTGAGTTTCAACAACAGTCTGTTTTCTTGCTGCTTCGTCGAGCGCCAATTTTGCTGCCTTCTGGCGGCTTCGGGATTTTGAAAACTGCCGATAAAACCACTGAGCATTTTGTGAGGCGGAAAGGTTTGGGTTCAGTTTGATTTTGATTTTTTGCGAATCGCCGGAATATAGATCTTCCACTTCTAATTCAGTTTGACCTGGTTCGATCGAGCCTAGGTTGGCTAATACAAGGTCCCCCGAGCGTTTCATGTCGTTCAGGTGTTCGTCGTTTTTTACATGCTGCGATGCAACAGAAATCCGAGAATTCAACTTTTCGTCTTCGGATTTCAATTCATTTCTCAGGCGCTCGCGCAGTTGTTGGAATTGCTCTCTTGCTTCGACAGCAGCATAGTAATCGTCGACCAAATCGTTGACTGCCGGAAAATGTTTCCAAAGTCCATCTTTGCTCTGACCCGTCGCACCGGCACTGGTATCGACTCGAGCGGTCTGTGCATCTTCCCGATTCTCGATTTCTGTTTCGGTCGCTACCGGCGCAGGCACTTCGGCGCGCAATTCCGGCATCAATGACAAGACTGAGTATCTGGACAAATCCATCTTCAGCGCGGGCTTGAAGCTGAGGCGTGGTTCGCCGAGCAATTTCACGACCGACCAAAGTTTTTCCTCACTCTGAGAATCTTTCAGTGCATCACTCACCGGGCTTTTAACTTCTGCCGCAAGCACTAATTCTTCAGATAGATTTCTTCCCAGTCCAGTGTACGTATGGATTAACCACTGCTCGACAGTTGCGAATGCCTGCGGACCGGAAACTGTTGGCGGGGTTTTCACACCCGTGCTGCTCTTAACGGTGCTGATGCCGCTGCCGTTGCCGTTGCCACTGCCGTTGCCACTGCCACTGCCACTGCCGGTACTGCTGCCACTGCCGGTACTGCTGCCACTGCCGCTGCCGGTGCCGCTGCCACTAGCCTCGGTATTAATGGTTTGCGCAACCGGGCCGGTCGCCGTGCTTTGTTCGAAATTTTGCTTGAGCAATTGCCAATGCGCTGCAAACTCCTCACGGGAGAGCTTGAATATGTTCGGACGCTCCTGACCGGGCGGACGTTTGTAAGTAAGTCCCGGAGCTACTTCCCGTTGGCGACTCATTTCCTTTGTGACAATGTGAGAGGCGACCAGGATTTTCTCTTTTGCTTTGTCCCAAAAAATAAGATTGCTGTGACGCCCCATAATTTCGGCCGTCAAAACTTTGTGCGACGCAGTGCCCACTTCATCCGTAGAGGAGAATACAAAGTCAACAATTCGCTCGCCTGGCAACTGTTCGATATGAACCAGTGTGGCGGATGCAAGAGTTTTTCTGAGCAGGAGCGCGAAATTCGAGTTGTTCTGCGGAGCCCGGTCGTTTTTAGCGCCCTGCGGTGCTTGTTTTACCAGACAGATTCGACCATAGGTGGCATGCGCGGAAAGTAGAAGGTGAACCATCCCCGATTTTGAACGCAGAGAGATTAAAAGTTCATCGCGTGCCAATTGAAAAACCCTGTCAACACGCCGGTTGAGCAATAGTGGCTTGGCTTCGTCTAGCACTGCCCGAATTGTCAGGGCATCGAACGGTTGCATGGCTGTTCGTGTTTAGGTTTAATAGGGGTTCAACTTATAGAGGCTAATCTAGCAAAAAAGCGAAGCGCTATTATGAATCCATAGGCTTCCCTTTTTCAAAGATTTCGGGCGATACGACTGACAAAGAGGGCTAACCATGCCGGCCAGCAGAAGCAAACAGTCTTTGCCGCAAGAATCGGAAACCGATTCCGAGCCCGACACTGGGCGCGAGTCGCTGCGACGAGCCAATCCAGGCAATCTTTTTGTGCTCACCGGACCTTCAGGAGTGGGCAAAAACACGATTATCGACCGTGTTCTGGCTGAAGCCGGCGGCATAGTCGAGTCTGTGTCCGTCACCACCCGAAAACAACGTGAAAGCGAGCTCGATGGGGTGGACTATTTCTTCACCGACCGAGAAAGTTTCGAGAAGATGAAGAAGCAGAATCATTTTATCGAGAGCGCCGAATTTGCCGGCAACTACTACGGAACTCCCCGTAACTGGGTCGAGAACCGGATTATGGAAGGGCTGGATGTGGTGCTTGTCATTGAGGTGCAGGGCGCCAAACAAGTAAAGAAGCAGTTTCCTCAATCGATTCTGATCTTCCTGGCACCACCTTCCATGGATGAGCTTGAAAAGCGCCTGCGAACCAGGGCTACCGAGCCTGAAGACGTGATAGCCATGCGTCTTGATAAGGCAGGTCAAGAATTGAAGGAACGCGATGTGTTCCACTATGAAGTTGTTAACGAGGATGTCGACCAAGCTGTCAACAATGTGCTCTCGATCGTGTATGCTGAACGTTGTCGCATAAAACCTTAGCTGGCGCCCATAACCCGGTGCTCGTATAAGGGACCTAAAACCTTGGGTCAAAAACGGTAAAACACACACAGGGACCAGATGAGCACAACCAGAATCCTTGACCAGTTGATGGATAAGCATGGCAATCGCTACGAGCTGGTGCTGAAAGTCGCTCAACGCGCCAAAGTCATCAAGACCGAAACGCGCGATCAGCACAAAGCCACCAATGCCGTAATTCAGGCGCTGCAGACAGTTGCAGCCGAAGATGACGGCACGATCCTTATCTCTCCTGGCGGCTATCAAATCTATTGATCGACAACCGGCGACTGTCCGGTTTGCCTGTCTCTAGATGATTCGGCTATAAGAAATTGCAATGACGCACCGGCTTCAATCGGTGCTTTTGCGCTTTTTCGCCATTAATCTTGCTTCAGATTGTCTTCAGGGGGGATTTTCCCGTTGCCAATCAGACCGCCCGGTCCTAAGCTTCTTTCAAAAGGGAATCCAGGTCTTCCCTTTCGGCTCCCTACAAAGTCTTCGGACTTTTGAGACAAGCGATCACCCAATGGATATCTGGGCAATCATCCTTCTTTTTGCGTTCATGGTCGGCATTATGGGCTGGGGCATGAACCTTTTCGTCAACGGAATCTTATGGTACTGCGACTGGCGCGAGGGTACCGAGATCAACTGGGGAATGGAGACGTTTTTCACTCTTGCCATGCCCTTCACCTGGTTGTACACGATTTTTCTGATTGTCGTTCTCTACATTCGCTAAGAATCGCTCTCTGCCTTCTTTACCACCGGTCAGCTCTGAGAGTTCAGCGAGAATATCGGCGGCGTCCTGCGCGCACGAGATCTGCGTGAGACGTGCTCTGAATGGTGCTGCACCAGTGATGCCTTTGGTGTAATGAGTCATGTGGCGGCGTGATTCATTGGAGCCGATACGGGGACCTTTGTATCGTGTAAGCCAGACACAGTGCAGATAAGCGAGAATCAGGCGATCGACATCATCAGGCGGCGGCAGCAATTCACCTTCGTCAATCAGGTGGGTGATTCTGGGGATAAGCCAAGGATTGCCCAGTGTTCCTCGTGCGACAGCCACGCCGTCGCATCCTGTGATCTCCAATAGTCTCACTGCATCTTCAGGCTCGAATACATCTCCGTTTCCAAAAACCGGAATGCCGAGCGCTGCTTTCACTTTCGAGATGAAGCTCCAGTCGGCTTTCCCAGAGTAGAGCTGCTGTCTTGTTCGACCATGAACTGTCACCGCCGAAGCTCCCGCTCCTTCCACCATCTGTCCGAATTCGACAGCGTTGCGCGAGTTGTCGTCCCACCCCAAGCGGAACTTGACGGTTACCGGAATTTTGATTGCGCTCTTGACCGAAGAAATAATTTCGCGGGCAAGCTCGGGCTCGCGCATCAGGGCGCATCCGTCTTTACCTTTTGTAATCTTGGGTACCGGGCATCCCATATTGATATCGACGAAATCGGCGCCCTTCTTTTCCGCCATTTGGGCGGCTGTCGCCATTACGTCGGGCTCATGCCCAAAGAGTTGAATGCCGATCGGGTGCTCTGTCGGCGAAAGATCCATAATTCGACATTCCGGACGGTTCATCAGCGCGCGGCTTGATACCATCTCGGTAGAAAGCAGGCAATTCGGGTCGACCTGCCGGACAATGTCGCGAAAAACCAGGTCCGTGACCCCCGCCATCGGTGGTACGTACACGCGGCTTTTCAAAGTAATAGAGCCGATTTGAATAGGCATATTGAGAGTTTACAGGACACAACCGGTGTGATGTCAAATAGTATCCGTGTAAACGAGTTGATACGGAAGCTCGAAGAAGCCTATTGCGTGGGCTTAATCGAGTCCATAGAGTCGATTGCGTGCGATGAAGAAGAGTTGCTGCGTTCGTTCGGTTCCCATGCCGAGGCGCAAAATCCGAGCGCTGCCAGTCAATTGCGCAGCAGTTTTCTGGTCGTGGCCCACTCCGGTAAGTATTTCTTGAAACGTGTCAGCGCCTGGATCGAAGAAGATCAATTAGCCTGCATCGAACACTTCATCAACTGGACCGCCCAGCAAAAAC
Organism: Candidatus Obscuribacterales bacterium; assembly: GCA_019745505.1. Lineage (GTDB taxonomy): Bacteria > Cyanobacteriota > Vampirovibrionia > Obscuribacterales > Obscuribacteraceae > QKMZ01. Next base: position 105,171 of record JAIETE010000004.1, read on the forward strand.
TCAATCTTTCTCCCGCCCTGATCAGCACCAGGACAGGCGAAACGCACATTCTTTTCGCCGGCAATCGCTATCAGTTGTTCGAATTTGTTCAACTAGAAAAACGCCAGCTCTGGATGAACGCAAATCTCACGCAAGAAGATTGCTCTTTGGCAGCCCAATTGCTTATCAAGTTCAACGAGGCTGCCTGTCAGTATCTCGAGTGTTCGAAAAGGGCTGAAGGTGGGAAAAGTTTTCCCCGTCCTCAAGATTGGAAAGCTAGTGCGATTCGCAATACGAAGGACAACTGGAATTTGCTGGTCGCTCGCGCCGCCGCCGCAGGCAGCAAGGCCTACCCGGCAATAGCGCGCCTTCTGACAGTAAGAAATCTTCTTGAAGAAAAACTGGATCACTCTTTGAGACTCGCTCTGGCCGCAGAAGATGCAATGGCGCAAGCAGGTCTGACCAGCCTGGTGCACGGAGATTTCCACCCCGGCAATATTCTCTTTTCGATCGATGCTAACAATCGCAAGACCGCACAGCTCGTTGATTATGACCACATGCACCGAGAATTCTCCGCCTTTGATTTAGGCTATGCATTAATAATGTTTGCCTACAGCCCTTGTGTTGGCGATGGACTGAATGGTCGAGCCTCCGGGACTGCAGATATAGACCACGGCAGGGCACAGGCTTTCATTCGAGGCGCGCTTCAAAGCCTCGCTGGCTCAGCTGGAGAAAGGAGAGCAACACAAGCGGTGCGTCCGGAACTGCTCCAGTCTTCGGCAGGCGAATTGATTGTTGCCTACATGACTGTTTCATGTTTCTTGATCGCCGACTGGGCGGAGGAAAGGCTTCGCAACGGTCCGCCGCCCTTCTCCGGCATCTACGACGGAATTATTTCCGACATGACCGATTTGCTGCTTGGGGACAGTCTCGAAAAGACCGGACTTTTCTACAATCGAGTCAGGAACGAAATCCTCAGTTGATGTATATTTGGCGAGATATTGAACCAATCTTTTCAATCAATTAGAAATGGACAACCTAATGGAATTGAATCTTTCCGGTTTTAGAACAAAGACACGTTTGATCTGCGGTCTGTTTACCTTCGCCCTCTCGGCGTTTTTCCAATCAGCCAGTGCCGCTGACGTGATCATCAGCGGACGCATCACGGATCCGAATTCTCATCCTGTCAGTGGTGCCAAAGTCGTCGTTTTCGACGACGAAGCGATTTGGTCCGCTTCTGATGTCTCGGATTCAAACGGGAAATTCTCGATCAAGCATGAGGAATGCAAATCGTGTTTCGTCGAAATCACCCCCCGTCAGAAAGGCGAGCTCGCAGCAGCCCTGATTGAAGACGTCAACGGCAAACTCAATCGTCGTTTTCTCATTCAGCTGCATCATGGCTTCTTGGTGCGAGGAAATGTCGTATCACGAAACGGCAAGCCTCTGAAAGACATCGTCGTCAAAATCTCGTCTGCGGACCCAAATGACGATTCTTCCGAGCGAATTCATGGCGGCGGTGCAGCCGTAACTGCAAAAAACGGAGATTATCAACTCTGTCTGACGCCAGGACATAAGCGCCTCACAATCATCAACGAAAAATATCCCACTCTTGTGAAACATTTTGTCCAAAAATTTCAAGTCACCTCTGACGGAGCCCTGGAGAATATTGTTCTTCCCGAAAGAGATCAAACCGGCCGGTGAATCCCTCCGTGCCAGCACATCGTCAGACAGAAAAAGGAACAAAAATGCGTACAGCCTTCTTTGATTGCCCATTCGGAGCCGCTGGAGACATGCTGCTCGGTGCTATGGTCGATGCCGGACTGAACCTGGAGGCCTGGAAGGAAGAGCTGGAAAAAATCAATTTACCCCCCGACAGTTTTTCAGTTCGTCCGGAAAAACTTTTGCGATGCGGCATAAACTCAACCAAATTGCACGTGCTTTTGAAGGCACAAGAAGCAAATGAACACGACCATAAGCTCGAAAACAAGAGCTCGCACGAACACTCTCACGCACACGCGCACGAGCACGCGCACGAGCACGCACACGCGCACGAGCACACGCACGAGCACACGCACGAGCACGAGCACACGCACGAGCACGAGCACACGCACGAGCACGAACACTCGCACGATCACGATCACGAACACTCGCACGAACACCACGATCATGCGCATCGCGGACTGTCGGAAATCCTGCAGATCATAGAAAATTCTTCAATCAAACCAGGTGCCAAGAAATTGGCTGCTGAAATTTTTTCCCGCCTGGGAATCGCCGAGGCGAAAGTGCATGGCGTTACACCCGACCATGTTCATTTTCACGAAGTCGGCGCTGTTGATGCGATTGTGGATATTGTCGGATTCGCCATTGCCTACGACCTTATGGGAATTGAGCGCAGCATCGTCTCTCCCTTGCCCGTGGGCAGCGGCACCATCGCCAGTATGCATGGAGAGTTTCCCGTACCAGGTCCGGCAACACTGGAATTACTGCGCGAATCTCGTGCACCGCTGGCTCAATCAAGTATCGACTACGAATGCTTGACCCCGACAGGAGCGGCTATCTTGACCACGATTGCCGAGCGCTTTGGTTCCAATCCCGATATGTCGGCAATAGATGCCATTGGATACGGCGCCGGTTCTTTAAACCCCTCTGGACATCCGAATGTTTGCCGTATTGTGATAGGCCAGTCGGTAAGCAATAATGTCCGCCGGAAAAGCTCCTCTTCCACACGCTATCGCAGCGAGTTGGTGGCAGTCGTCGAATGCAATTTCGACGACCTCTCACCTCAAGTCATCACTTACACCTCTGAAAAGTTGCTGAGCGAAGGCGCACTCGATGTGTTCGTTACGCCGTGCACCATGAAGAAAGGACGTTCTGGCCACATGCTTTCTGTCCTGTGTAGATTGGAAGATCAATTGCGCGTCAAGGAAATCTTGTTGGCAGAAACATCAACTCTGGGAGTGCGAAGCAGCGTGACAGAACGCCTGATTGCCGAGCGTGAACTGAAGAATGTCGATATCAGCACCAGCGATGCAGCCGCTCAATCCGTGCGTGTCAAAATCGGCAAAGACCTCGAGGGAAACATCATCAACGTTCAACCCGAGTTTGAGGATTGTGCATCCGTCGCTCGCTCCACCGGCACCCCCCTGAAAGACGTATTGCGTGTCGCTACAACCAAGGCTCGTAACGGGCGAGACGAAAATCCATGAGGAATTACGAGTGAAAGAGTACAAGTATCTGACAATTATCACGGTCTTGTACGTCACTCTTCAACTGGTTTCGGACGTCACTGCCGGCAAAATCATTCAGGTCTTGTGGTTCCCGGTCTCCATTACGGTCATCTACTTCCCGCTCACTTACATTTTTGCCGACGTACTTACCGAAGTGTATGGCTATGCCGTAGGGCGCCGTGTACTGTGGACGGTATTATTCTGCTCCGTGCTGGCAGCCGGTCTCTATCAATTCGTCGTGTTTCTTCCGCCCGCCCCCGGCTTCGATCGCAATGCCGGATACGTGCAGGTTTTTGGTCAGGTTCCTCGCGTCGTAATCGGCAGTTGGGTGGCGATATTTTTTGGTGAGATATTCAACAACTACGTGCTGGCCAAAATGAAAGTGTGGACCAATGGAAGACATCTTTGGGTGAGGCTTCTCACCTCGACTGTCTTCGGCCAATTGGTTAATACGGCATTGTTTTACTCGATTGCGCTCTTTGGTGTATTGCCGACAAACCTTCTTGTCGAGTCGATCTTGTCCGGATGGATCATCAAGGTAATTGTGGAAACAGTATTGATTCCAGTCACTTATTTCATTGTCGGACATCTGAAACGGATCGAGGGCGAGGACTACTTTGATAGACAGACGGACTTCAATCCCTTTGTGATCAATCACTGAAACAGCCACTGAAACAAAGTCTCAATCAAGCGTTTATCGGATGCAAGAGGTGCTGCAGTCGAGTCCTATTGAACCAGATGACCCTCCCGGTCGAACTGAACTTGATTCAGTTTTGCTCCACTGAACTGTTCGATTGGTTTGCCTAGATCTTTTCTCTTTTGCGGCTTCTCTTCATTTGCTGCTGAAAATGTTGAAGCCGAGCCCATATTCATTGGCGGCGGCGGCTCGCTGAGCTGATAATGAAGTTGGCGCGGCGGAGGCGGTACGACATCCATAAGGACGATGTTTTCCTCTCCTGTTTTGAGTTTTTCCGGCTCTTTGAACGCATCCTTCACCGAAATCGCGTCGTCGGTTTGAAAGGAGATAATCTCGATTTTCACCTTTCCGAATGAGTTGGCTATTTTGATCGTGCCATCGTCTGAAATCTTCAGATGACCAGCGTCAACAAAAACTTCGTCCCAAGTCGGGTCGACCGAAATCCACCGCTTTCCGTCATGGATTTCGTTCCACGCGTGCCAGTAGAAAAGCGGTTGGGGCGACTGCGTGTACATCAGTCCGGTTACTTCGCGTGAGGGAATTCCTGCTGCTCTTGCCAGAGCGTTGAAGAGAAGCGCGTGTTCGGTGCAGTCCCCTGCCTTTCTTTCCAGGACTTCCAGGGCCGTATTGGAATTACGGTTTACGTCTTTGCCGATCAGGTTGTGGACCCATTCTTGTATGTGTTTTGCTTTGTCCTTGGGGGTTTCTTGCCCTGCTGTTATCTCTTGGGCTTTTGCTTTGATCAAATCATTGTCCGACTGAATAGTCGGGGTCGACTTCAGGTATTTGGATAATTGCTCTTTTGAAAGCGGATCTTTGTCGGCGCTTTGAAAATCTCGATTGATCATCAAGGTCACCCAGCCTCCACCCTTGCCGTCAGTCGTTTGCAATTGACGCTGAGAATTTGGCAAGTTGTATTTTATGCCCGAGATTTTCAGCAAGACTTGTTTGAGTTTCCTGGGATCTCCCATACGAACATTCGTCGGCACCGACGATGCCTCAATCAAATCCACTCCTTCGGTGTCAAGTTTACGCGCTGTATCTTCTTCTTCCAGGCGGAAAGTGATTGGTCCCAGATTGCCTCGAATCAAGCGTCCGTTATTGTCGCAATCGTATCTGGTCACTTCGTCGTCGCGGTCGTCTCTCTGTTCCAGGGTGTGGATGGTTGTCGGGACACCGTTGAGAATAAGGTCTCGTTTGGAAATGTATTTATAGTGGGAGTTGTGTTCGTTGAATTCTCCGCCGTTGAAATCGGATGACTTGTAGTCGAATTCGTCGCCTGCTTTGGGTGAGGACTTCAGCCAATCGCCCAATTGCTTATCGTTGTCGAGGCTTGTTTTCGGGGGCTCGATAGTGATTGACTTTGTGCTCTTGCCGCCCGAGCTTGTTTCCAAATACTTCTCGCCCTGCTTGATCACAGCGCTCGTATAAGTAGCGCCATCGCGCTCGTTTACCTGTTCGACGCTAGTCAATTCGCCATTGCCGTCCAGGTTGAATAGTCGTGTCAGGGTGCTTTTATCGATAAACGGCTTGCCACGCTTGGTCGCCTTGAAAAGTGTTTCCATCTTCTGTTCGAAGAAGTCTGAGTCGCCTCTTTTGATGATTTTGCTGCTGGCGATCAAATATCCGACCTTTTTGCCGCCCAGATAAAGGCCGCAGGCAAAACTGCCCTGCGCGTTTTCAGCGAATTTCCTCAGCGGATTTTCAGCCGGCGCTGTTGCACCAGTTGTTGACGATAAAGTTTCACCCTCTGTGCTCGGCTTTGGCTGCTCAACTTTCGAGCAGGATGTGAGAAGAAGGAGCCACCCGAGAGCACCGGCAGATAAAAGTGTTCTCATGCCGCCTTTGCGCCGCACCAAGCCGAATTCTCCTATCGCTTCCGCAAACTACTTGCCTGGCTTGTTTTTCCCGCACAGATGGGAAAGACAGGGATTGCCGGCTGCTCATCTTAACCCGCTGACAGTCTTCTTTTATATGTCTGAAAACCTAGTGGATGTGGAATTAATCAAACAGTTATTGGCTCAGGTTTTTACTACGAATGGCGTCTAGCGAGAAGCCAGATTTCATTGATTCTAAAGAGAAGGACGCGCCCGTAGAGCTGACTACGGAAGGTTCCTGCAGCGAGGATTTGCAGAACTGTACTGCGGAAAGTTCTTCTGCGCCGGCGCCGGTCGGTGATAGTCAGAGAAAAGAACAAGGAGATGAGGCGCCGTCGATGGCTGTGGCGCCACAACCTATAGCTACCAGTAGTTTCAAGCCTCGCGTCCAATCGCAAGATGATTTTCCCTCATTGCCAGATCGCCAGAAGAGTCCAGGAAAAAAGATGCGAAGGCTTCCCGGTGGCTCCCTGCTCTTTATCGGTCTACTCTCTGCTGTGTGCTTTTTCGGCAATCAAATCGACGAGATGCGCAATCGCACGCTAGTGGACGTGGCAAAGCAAATTTCACCTGGTGGCAGAGGTTATGTAGAAACAGTCGGCGACCTGGGCGAATCCCTGCTGCGGCACAAAGACCCGGATGGTGCCAAAACCGTCTATGCAAAAGCTATGGGCGCCTTAGGCGAAAAAGGTCTGGACTCCGGCGCCAAGGGCGCCTTCCTTCGCCTGAGATTGGCGGAAGTGGACTTTTACAATGCTAATAGCCTGGCTCAAGCGGGACGACGGTCCAAGGGTAGTGCCAGGCGGGCCGCTTTTGATGAATCATGGCGCTTTGAGAAGGACGCACAAACAAGCGCGGCAGGGGCTCTAAGGATGTTGGCAAGTGATTCCTCCGGCGTCACTACGGAATTACCATTTCTTCTTTCTGACGTAGCCCATCAATTTGAAGATTGGTTTGACTACGACATGGCCATAAAACTGAACGAAACTGCTCTCAGTCATTGGCCCAGAAGATGGCGCAACGGACGCGCCTATGTCGACGGTGCACTCGGCTGGGAATACCTTCTGGCCGGCAAGCCCGCCAGCGCAGAGGAGCATCTGAAAAACAGCCTCGGTTGGACCATGAGAAATGGCTCCGTGACGAACACTAATGCCTGGCACTTGTCCATACTCGGACGTTCTCAGATTGACTTGAAAAAGTACATGGATGCGGAGGTAAATCTGTCGCACGCCCTGGAGATGTGGGATGAACTCAAGAATTCCGAGGGAGATTTATCAATCGAGTATGCCAGGATTTACACCGACCAGGGACGTATTAAGGCTGCATTGGGTGACAACAATGAAGCTTTGAAGCTATTTGAAAAGGCGGAAGCGATTCTGAAGAAGAATAGGCATAGAACCTTCGACACGCTGCGAAATCACTATGCTATGGCGAATTTCTATCGCGACATCGGTCAATATTCGAAAGCTGGAGAACTTTATTCAGCTGTTATCGGCAGAATCGACGACGGCAAAGAAGGTCCGAATCGTGCTGCCATCATGAAAGATTGGGAACTCCTGCGCCGAATGTCTGGAGGACGCTGATGGCTGAGCTGAATGTAGTGGTTCCCTATCGATCGGTTCCGCTCAAAGTGGTTTTCTCGTCCATGTGCGCATTATTTCCGCTCTGGGCCGTAATCGCCCCGGCAATATTGGGATTTTTGATCGGACGGGCCTTCGCCTATCCCGGTGTGATTCCGCCACACCTTGTCGTCATCGGTTGCACGACCTTGTTAACAACGATACTTTCCTGTATGGCACTGTCAGCAGTATCAGAGAATAATCGCATTCATATTTCCAAGGACGGTTTGTGCTTTCCTCCATCCTTTCTGCCGCGATTGAATTTTAAGCGCAATAGAAATTGGAATGAATTGCAATCGGCTAATCTAATCAAAGATTCCGGACCCTACGGCGGTACTCTTCTTCTCAGCTTTGACAGCGGTGAACACCTCAATATGCCGCTTCGCAACATCAAGGAATCCGATGTCGAACAGTTGCTTCTTGGGGTTGAACTCTGGGGCGGCAATTGCAACCGCTCTGCTGAACTGATTGAATATCAGCGTTCTTTGCAAAACGAATCGAGAGGAATTGGTCAGAAAAGCTATACGCAAATGTGGGAAGATGAGCTTTCTCGGCGATTCGCACCAACCACATTCATACCTCTTGAACCCGGCAAGCAACTACAGAAGGGACGCATCGAAGTAGTACGACAACTGGCTTTCGGCGGGTTGTCGGCGATTTACCTGGCGCATTTGAACAAGACGGACCTGGTGGTGCTCAAGGAAGCAGTCGTTCATGCCAAAGCCGATCCGGAAGCGAAAAAACAGGCAGAACAGCATCTGGATCGCGAAGCAAAAATTCTTTCCACCCTCGTGCATCCCAATATCGCACGCGTGCTCGATCATTTTGTCGAAGATGACCGTCATTACTTGGTATTGGAGTACATAAGCGGGCAAGATTTGCGTCAATTCGTGAAGCAGAATGAAGGGCAGGAAGTCGAGAAAATTGTTGATTGGGCAATCGATGCTGCCACCATTTTGACCTTTCTGCACGGCAACGACCCTCCCATAATTCACCGCGACCTGACTCCGGACAACTTGGTTGTTCGCAATGACGGGGCCCTTATCTTGATTGACTTCGGAGCGGCTAATCAGTTTGTCGGCTCCGCTACCGGTACTGTTGTCGGCAAGCAGGCTTACATCGCACCAGAGCAATTGCGCGGCAAAACAGTTACTCAGAGCGATCTGTATAGTCTGGGCGGCACGATTTATTATCTGCTGACGGGTCGCGATCCGATGCCTCTGTCCATCAGCCATCCTAGAACTTTACGTCATGATACACCGGAGCCCCTGGATGAACTGGTTGCGAAATTGAGCGCTTTCGAGCCGGCAGAGCGATTTCAAACCGCGCTTGAAGTTGTCGAACAACTGGAGAAGATCAAGCAATCGCTGCACAGAGGCGTTGTTGCGACAGGAGAAGCCTCCTGATGGAAGAAAGGCAAGAGCAATTGACCGGCGGTGGGCTTGCAGGACAGTTTGCATCCAAAGGACCGACTGTCGAAACCAGAGAGGAGTCTTCCATTCCAGAGCTAAAAGTTGCTTCGCAGAATGCAAACTGCGAGTTAGTCCCGGCTCCGGCAGAAGAATCTATTGCCACCATCGGTGACATTGCCAGGGCCATGCCGTCAAAGCGCTCGAAAGCTGATACCGAGGAGTCTTTCGAAGCCCTGACAAAACTTCCCCGTATCGGCTTTGGACTGCTTTTTGCTCTTCTTATGGCGATAGTCGTGTGGTCGACACCCCTTCTCGCCGCCGCTGGGTTGCCCCGGGCAATTTGGGCGGCTTTACCTTTGGTTGCTTATTTTGCTTACTGCATGCTGCGTTTGAGCGATGTTACGGCGATCAAAACCAACGCGGCTGCTCCACTGTCGCCGACGGCAATCACCTTGATTGCTCTTGTCACTCTCGTTTGCTTTCCTGTTTTTGGAGACAATTACCACTTTCCGAATCGGCTGCAGGACCCTTTTTTCACCATCTGGATGATTGTCCAAATTGTCTGGCCGATGATTATTTCCCAATCTATAGAGCGCACATTCAAGTTGCGCACTCTTGCTCTTGGTGCTGTGGCTTCATTGCCTATCTTTGCCGTTTGGGGGCTTCCCGTTCTTTTTCGAGAAGGGATGTTTTTTCTGCCTGTCTGGTTGATGGGCCAGTTCGCCTGCGTCGTTTATCTCAGCACACGACTGAGGCAAGTGTTTATAAACGACCTGAAAATCAACAGCGCCAAGTTGGCTGCGCTGCGGGCGAAGGTTGCCGGTGTCACTAAAGACGATATCGTTGTTCGCTACCGACCTTATGCGGCTGTCGAGCGCTGGATCAAGCAGCGCTTCACCGGCGGTGAATTGGTAAAGGGCATGCAGCTCCTTCTGCTCTGGATTTCCGTACCCGTCGTCATTGTTTTGCTCTTCCTTGGACTCAGTCTGCTTGATACTGCAATGGGTACTAGTGCAGCCAATAATCCGCATCTGCCGAAGGCTGCTGCGCAAGCGGCCGCAAATATCAATAATGCATTTCTTCAAGTGTTTTTGGCAGTGACCGGGCTGCTTGTCGGTGTTCCGCTTGTCCATTATTTGCTCACTCCTACACACGTGCTCTTCAATAAATACGGTATGCGTTTTCTCTGGCGTCATTCGAAGTACGCAAAGGATGGAGCCGAGTTGACATGGAAGAATCTTCAGACGATCGATCTTCGAAGGCCGCCCGGATCTACAAAAGCCCTCGATCAAGATTTGGTGTTTACCGGCACCGCCAAGCAATCGCTGGTGATGAAATTAAGTGCTTTCGACACCATTGAAGACCGTGAAAAGATTCTTGCCATGATTCGAAATTGGGCTCCCAATGTTCCGCGCCCACCGGAGGTCGAACAGTGTTTGGAACCGCCTGCAAATCACAGTTACACCGAAATGTGGCTGCAGGCTCTTGCCGCTCCGCCCAAGCGCGAGCGCTTGAAACCGCTGATGGAGGGCGCCTCTGTGCAAGCAGGAAAGTACAGAGTGCTAAACCAGCTCGGTGTTGGCGGACAGGGAGCCGCCTACCTGGCGAACGACAATATTAACGAACACGTAGTGGTGCTAAAGGAGTTCATTCTTCCGGTGCACGTTGATGTGAACGTGCGTAAAAGCGCTCTGGAGAGTTTTGAAAACGAAGCCAGAATTTTGAAACAAATGGACAGTCCTAATGTCGTGCAGCTGATAGACTTTTTCGTCGAAGACCACAGGGCCTATCTGGTACTCGAGCATATCGACGGCATGTCGCTGCGTGAGCTGGTCGAGAAGAATGGAGCGATGAAGGAGTCGCAGGTGAAAGAACTGGCGATTCAAATGTGTTCTATTCTTGCGTACTTGCACTCATTGTCACCACCTGTAGTGCATCGTGATTTCACACCGGACAATTTGATTTTGCAGCGTGACGGGACACTGAAGCTTATCGACTTCAACGTAGCCCAGCAAGTGGAGGCTACCGTCACAGGAACAGTGGTCGGCAAGCATGCCTACTTGCCGCCGGAGCAGTTTCGCGGCATGCCCACCAGCCAGAGTGATATATACGCGTGCGGTGCCACACTCCATTTCCTTCTCACAGGGGCCGATCCGGAACCCATTTCGCAGTCACACCCTGGTGAAAAGGTCGCCAATCTCAGCAAGGGCATGGATCACATTGTCGCCCATGCTACTCATTTGGACGTCGGGCAGCGTTATGACCGGATTGATGAAATGGCCGGCGACCTGAAGACTCTTGCTTAGCTTTCTTTGGAGCCCGGAATAATTCCGTTGTGCAGGATGTGATCCGAGTGCATAATGGATTAGAGGACCTCTTCACCATGAGCAAACATAATAATCGGTCGACAGTCGCTGCCCTCGTACTGGCTTTGTCTATGGGCGTATCTTCGGCTCGAGCCGGCGATTGCGACCATGTCATAACCAGCAATGAAGCGCGCACGGAAAATGCCATTACTGCTACGAAGATTCAGTGGGAAACATCACTGGACAAGGCGAAAGCCCGGGCCGCTGCATCGGGCAAGCCGATTCTCTGGGTCCATATGTTGGGCAATATCGACGGCTACACTTGATCCGCCGCCAACAGTTTGAGGGCCGGGTCGCTCTCAAAAGAACCAGTACTTTCCAAATTGCGCGACCGTTTCGTTTGCGGCTACCGCAATATCATGAAAGACCCGTATTCAGGCAATTCGGGCATCCACCCTTCCACCGGTCCGGCGGTCACCACTACCAACGGAGCCGGTCCCCGCAACCTGCAGCTCTTCATAATGGCACAGGATGGCACGGTGGTGCACTGTATGCCCGGCTATTGGAACCCCAATGACCTTAGCGCCGAGCTGGATTTTGCCGACCGATTGCACAGGGTATGGATGGATCGCTCCATTACCGAGCCGCAAAAGAAAGTTCTTTTTGCTCAGGAGCAGTTGCGCCACATTCAGACTCACTCGGCCGATGTGGTCGCTCGCAGCGAACTGCAGGGGTTCGACAAACAGTTCTGCTACAAGAATCACGTCGACGATGCCATCGCCAATGCCAGTTTGATTCCAGCCGATTGGCACGACGTGCCCAAAGAAGCGTTCAAGACTACCGACGTTATCCTGCATGAGCGTATGGCCAAGCAGCCTTTCGTCAATTATTCCAACTTCAACATTGCCAGTTTCGTCAATTACGGCAGCCATCACTACGACAAACATGAAAAAGACCTGGAGCCGGAGACTATGGCTAATATCCGCGCCCACAATCTGCGTGACGTTCTGCATGAAACAGGCGATCCTGGTCCTAAAGCCAGGGTCAATCATCTGGCGTCCAAAGCGGCTGCCGGCTATCCAAATCCCATTACAAAGCCGCGGGAAGTCGAAAAGGCTATGGTCGACGGCTTCTGGGGGTATGCGCGTAAGGCCGATTGGCCTAAAGCCGAGCGGGTGGCGAATTACATGATTGAAAAACGTCCCGAAAGCCCGACCGGCCATGAAATGAAAGCCGTAATCGCTTATGGGAGGGGGCGTCACGCCGAAGCTTACTTCCATTCATATAACGCGATAAGAATGGGCTCGAAGCATCCCACCATCATCGGCATCTACCAGAAGTCTCGTACAGCCGCCAGCAGCGCGGCAAAATGAACTGATTCAGCTCAGTTCCAGCCGTTTTAGATAGACCAATCCGGACAGCATGTATGCGCCGAATATGAGCGGCAAGATGTTGTATGGAAAGGCCGGCAGCGGATAGAGCGAACCGATGAAGGCAAAAGTGAGAACTGCGCATGAAGCGCATACAGTTACGACTTTGAGAGGCGAAAACTGTTTTGTTCGTTGCAGCAATTTCGCCGCGGAAATCGATGTAGACATGTAGGCAAAGATGAAGCCGAAAGTCGCCAGAGTCCCGAGCCAGCCGACGATATCCATGAGAGGAAAATTGAAGATTGAGAGGCCGAGTGCAATCGTCAGGCTGATTGCCGACGACATGAAAACGGCTATGTGTGGCGTCTGATTTTCCAAATGGCAGTCGCCCAGCTTGTTATGCAACAGCCCATCCTGGCTCATTTTAAAAAGCGCTCGCGCTCCGGCGTTCAAATTAGCCAATCCTGCAGCAAAGAAGCTGACCATGATGCCGGCGTCGATAATGTGCCCGAGCAGCGGTATGCCTACTTTCGTGCTCATCGAGAGCAGTGGAGTCGAGCACTTGTCCAGGGCGATTGGTGAATCGTGAAAGCTCATCACCATCGCGTAAGAGCCGACGATGAAGAATGCACCGCTGAAGATAACGCTCTGCATGATCGCCCTGGGAATCGTTTTCAGGGGCTGGCTTGCTTCCGTGCCGAGCGAGGCGGCAGACTCGAAAGCTACGAATCCGAAAATCGCCATAACCAGACCCATGCGTACATTTTCGAACTTTACGCCCTGAAGACCAAGCTGCGACCAGTCGGGAGAAAACCCATACCGGCCAAGCGTCAGCGCTACTACCAGAAGAATCAATCCGACCGAAAGAATCTCCAACTTCAACATCAAGCTGGCTGACAGCTTCACGTTCTTGTAGGCGACGAATCCCACCAAAAAAGAAGAGAGCAGCATCATAATCTGGCTGGAGACGTCAATGTGAATGCAATGTTTGACGAGCGAATTAGCGTAAAGGGCAAACTCGACTACACAAGCGGCGCCGCAAAATATATAAGCAAAGAGCAATGCCCATCCGGTCAGCATACCGGCGCGCTTACCCATGCCCTGATTGACAAAGGTGTAGAGCGAGCCCGGGCAGGCCGAGCGTGATGCGAATTCATTGATGCACTGGGCCGTGAAAAGAATGCCCACGGTAGCCAGCAGATAGGAGAGCCAGGTGCCGTTGCCGGCAAAGCTGAATACGATTGGAATGAGCATGCCCGGCGTAGCGCTGGGCGCAATGCCGGCAATCGATTGAGCCAGCGTCTCCAGTGGAGAAAGAACGCCGTGCTGCAGACCGTTTGCGGGCTGCGGCTTATCTATTCGAGATGTCTCGGGAGAAAACTGTTCTTTCTTAAGCGCTAGCATCTGAGCACCGGATCGTTAGATCCGGAGGATACCCCAAATATATTGGCTTAAGTAGGGTGAAACTACGAAGCGGCGGTAGCTGCTTCGGTTTCTTCCTCTTCCAGTTCGTTTGCCTCGACTTCAGCCACGGCACTCTCGCCCTTGCGGAAAGTCAGTCCGTGTCCATCCGGCGAGGCTTCTACCGTAATAGCGTCGCCGTCGGTGAAATCGCCCTGCAGAATATGCAGCGAGAGCGGATTCTCGATTTCTTTTTGAATCAGGCGCTTGAGCGGACGAGCTCCGTACATCGGGTCATATCCGGTCTTCGCCAACCACTCTTCGGCACCTTCGGTCGCTGTAAGAACCATCTTGCGGTCGGCAAGGCGGCGGTTCAGGTAGGCCAGCTGAATGTCCACGATGCGCTTCAATTCTTCCGGTTTGAGCGCGTGGAATACGACGGTTTCGTCAATCCGGTTGAGGAATTCAGGTCTGAAGTGTTCTCTCAATGCTTCGAGGACTTTCTCTCGCATCTGGGGATAGCTGTCATCGCCCGTCACCGCCGATTTCACTTGGTAGTCGAGGATGTGCTGGCTGCCGATATTCGAGGTCATGATAATGACCGTGTTTTTGAAATCGACTTGACGTCCACGCGAGTCGGTCAAGTGACCTTCATCGAGAACTTGCAGAAGAACGTTGAAAACGTCAGCGTGCGCTTTTTCGATTTCATCGAAGAGCACGCAGGAATATGCCCTGCGGCGCACAGCTTCGGTAAGCTGCCCGCCTTCGTCGTGCCCGATATAACCGGGCGGTGCGCCGATCAATCGCGCTACCGTATGGCGCTCCTGGTATTCCGACATGTCGATGCGAACCATCGCTTGTTCATCATCATAGAGAAATTCGGCAAGAGCTTTTGCCAGTTCGGTTTTACCAACACCGGTCGGTCCCAAGAAGAGGAAACTGCCGATTGGTCTGCCTGGATCCTTGAGCCCCGCTCTTGCACGTCTGACTCCGTTGGCGACCACTTCGATCGCTTCTTGTTGCCCGATGACGCGCTGATGGAGATGCTCTTCGAGGCGCAATAGCTTTTGCACTTCCCCTTCCAGAAGTTTCGTCACCGGGACGCCGGTCCATTTTGAAATGATCTCGGCGATATCTTCTTCGTCGACTTCCTCTTTGAGCAGCCTGCCACCACTTTTGGTATTAAGCGGCGCTTCTGCTGCTTTGAGTTTTTGCTCAAGTTCGCGCAATTTGCCATATTTCAATTCCGCTGCTTTTTGCAAATCAGTGGCGCGCTCGGCTTGTTCGATCAAAAGCTTGGTTGCTTCGATGTCCGCCTTCAGGTTCTGAATGCCGCTGATGGCCTCCTTTTCGGATAACCATTGTGCCTTCAGTCCATCCGCTTTTTCTTGAATGTTGGCGATTTCTCTCTCGATTTTTTCGAGACGTTCTTTAGAAGCGTTGTCTTTTTCTTTTTTCAGCGCTTCGCGTTCGATTTCCAGTTGAATTCGACGTCTTTCCAGCTCGTCTAGTTCGCTGGGCATGCTGTCGATTTCGATTCTCATTCTTGCCGCGGCTTCATCGACAAGGTCGATGGCTTTGTCCGGCAACGAGCGATCCGTGATGTAGCGATGCGAAAGCACTGCTGCACTGACGAGTGCAGAGTCCTTGATGCGGACGCCGTGGTGAACTTCATAGCGCTCTTTCAGTCCGCGCAAGATGGATATTGATTCTTCAACCGAAGGCTCTTCCACCATGACGGTCTGGAAGCGGCGTTCCAGTGCCGGATCTTTCTCTACGTGCTTTCTGTATTCATCGACGGTGGTGGCGCCGATACAATGCAATTCGCCTCGGGCCAGCGGTGGCTTCAGCAAATTGCCGGCATCCATTGAGCCTTCCCCGCTGGAGCCTGCACCGACAACGGTGTGCAATTCATCGATAAACAGAATGATTTCGCCTTCCGCCTCGATGACTTCTTTCAAAACTGCTTTAAGGCGCTCTTCGAATTCACCGCGATATTTCGCACCGGCAATGAGCGAGCCCATGTCGAGGGCGATCAGTTTTTTATCCTTCAAACCTTCCGGAACGTCGCCCTTGGTGATGCGAATGGCTAGACCTTCTGCGATTGCGGTCTTACCTACGCCGGGCTCTCCAACCAGCACCGGGTTGTTTTTTGTCCGTCTCGACAGAACCTGCATAACGCGACGAATCTCTTCGTCCCTTCCGATTACCGGATCAAGTTTGCCTCGTGCGGCTGCTTCTGTGAGGTCTTTGCCATACTTGGCCAGTGCTTCGTAGGTCGCTTCCGGATCCTGGCTGGTCACACGTTGCTTGCCGCGAATCTGGGTCAAGACGCTCAAAATAGCTTCGCGTGTAGCACCGTGCTTCTTGAGGATGCTGCCGGCCTGCGATTTGAAGTCCTCGGCGAGCGCCAGAAGGATATGCTCGACGCTGATGAATTCGTCTTTGAGCTTCTCGGCTTCGCGATTGGCTGCTTCCAGCAAGCGCATCAGTTGATGCGAAACATGGATTTCATCCTTCTGGGTCGTAACGGCCGAGCCCTTCGGTTGATTTTGCAAATACTGGCTGACGTCTTCGATAATCTCCTTGGGGTCGATTTCAAGCCGCTCGAGGATTTTGACCGCGACGCCGTCCTCTTGCTCCATCAAGGAGAGCAGCACGTGCTCCGGTGTTACCTGGCTGTGACCGAAGCGAGCCAGCAATGTTCGGCAATTTGTGATCGCTTCTTGTGCCTTGTGCGTGAATTTCTCAAGGTTCATAAAAACACCCGTTGCTCAGAGATCCCGAAAAACGTTGCGTCAGAAACCGCCGGGAAGACGGTCGACTGATTTAGCCTCCACAATTTGATTATGGAAGCTTTACTTAAGGCACATTCATTTATCCACAATTTATTTATAAGCCCGGATTCGCCGTCTCTTGCCCGCATAAGGGTAGACCGCCCACTTTTTGTATGCAGATGGCGCACTTGAAAAGCTCCCGCCGATTATTCCAATGTCTATAAAAACCTCGTTGAATCCTGCTACAAAGGGCTCTTAGGGCTTAAACTATCTATTTAGCGAGTAGAGTTGCAAAGTTAATAGGATGCAGGAGTTCGAGGAAGACTATTATGCGGTCCTCGGCGTTGAGGAATCCGCTTCTCAGGAGGAGATCCGCAAGGCCTATCTGGCGCTTGCCAAAAAACTCCATCCTGATCGTTTTCCCAATGATCCTGAAAAGCGGATGGTAGCGCAGAGCGAATTCGCCAAGGTTTCGCGCGCTCATGACGTGGTCAGCGATGCCGAGCGTCGTGCCGAATACGATGCGGTCCGCCTGCTCACACGCAAGAGGCATTCTCAAAGCAATTTAAGTGCCGTGAGCGCTGATGCTCCTGGGGATGCAGAAGCGCAATCCAGCGACGCTCCGCTCAGTTCTACCGGTAATTTTCAAATCCCCGGGAACGAAACTGAAGAAGAAAACATCAATATCAAATGGGCGAACAAACATTTGAGTCGGGCGGACGATTTATTCCGCAGACGTAACTATAAGGAAGCTGAAACCGCCCTTAAGGAAGCTATTCGATTGGTCCCAACGGACCCGCGGTATCACAACAAGTTGGCTGAGGTCTACCTGGCTAGAGGCTGGAAAACACTTGCGATGACGGAAGTGCAGTCGGCTCTCAGAAACGATCCTAAAAACGCAGAAGCTAAGAATTTGGAAGCGAAGGTGAAAGCACTTGCGCGCGAGAAGGCTCAAACTCAGCAGATGCAGAGACCGAAGAAGAGCTTTTTCGAACAACTCAAAGAGATTCTCACACGCAAGCTTTGAGCCTTGTCCGGAGATATTTATCCGATGTTGACCTTGCCTGAAGCAAGAATGGAAAGAGAGCGTCCGCAGAAATCGCGGGCCTTATTTTTGTCGCTTGCAGTTATGTTTGCTATGACACCAGTTTTGGTGCCTGTTTCAGTCTGCGCTCAGTCGCAAGCCAGTAAAAAATCATCACCCTCTGAAAAATCCGCAACTGTTTCTGACGAAACGAGCAAAACCACCGGTAGTGCCGGCAGTGCAGCGCAAATTTCCAATGCGGATAAATCGGTCAATAATTCCGCCGAGAAAAGCGGCTCGCACAGCGCCTCCGACGTAAACGGAAAAGTGCTGAAAGGATCGGCGACAAAGGATGTGGATCGCTCTCCCATTCTCGATGGTGTAGTTCAGACGATACCGCCGGGAGTGGACGTAAATCTTTCTTTGAATTGCTTTTTGAATTCAGAATTGAGCCAGGTCGGGGACGAATTATTTGCTCGCGTATCTATAGATGTGAAGGACGGCAGCAAGGTCATGTTGCCGGAAGGCTGGTATATCCGTGGGCTGGTGACCGATGCGGCTGGGAAGAAGAGGCATTCTCGCGATGGATATATCGAAGTGACATTCGATAAGCTCATTAGTCCCGACGGTGATATTGAACTCCAATTTCCCGCCAAATTTTCAACCAAGGACAATACGCTGAAATCAGTCGCTAAAGTGGCGATGATCGATACTGCCATGGTGACTAAGGGGGCTTTGAAGGGCGGTTGGCTCGGAATCAAGTATGGTGGCATACCGGCCGCCATCGCCTCCTACGGTATCGTCCCTGGTTCGACTGCAGCAGCCGGAGCTGCCTGGTACGGCTACAAGGCCTTGCGACGAGAGGGCGAAATCAGAGGTTTTTCACCCGGTGAAGTAATCAAACTGAAAACCGTCGAACCGATAACCTTGCCTGGTTTCAACGTGAGAGCTTTGCCTTCCTATCAGAAGGCGCCGCCTTTGCGCGGGGCTGTGATCAACGTCAACAAATGCTGGTTCGCGCCGGATGAGCGGGACAAGAAGGCGCAGCTCCTGAAGGTCGATTTCACTTTCGTCAACGAGACGAAAAGGACATACAGTTTCAGAGACTTTATCGTCACAACCAACCTGGGACAGCTCTATTACCCGGAATTCGCGTCACCTTCGAATTACGCCCAGCTGAAGAAAACGATCGCTCCAAACACTCAGCAGCAGGGGATTGTTACGTTTAACGTCGATAAAGGCAAGAGTGAATACTATCTAATATTGATAGATGACTCCCGCAGAGAGCTTTCCCGGGCATTGATTAAATAAGCCCACGGTTTTCCCCCCTGAAAACTGGATCTGAATCCTAAATCGTACTAATATACTTCTGTTGATTAGATCAAAACCTGATGTAGTCGAGTTTATATCCTCTATATAAAAAGAGGATCAGGATCTAGATCTATATAAGGTCTGGTTAGGCAGGTTGCAGTTCTCTGGCAGGGAGCCGCAGGGGGATATCGATGAAAGCCCACTTGACTCAAATGCTGCAGTCTTTTCACGGCACGTCCCGCAACCGTCAGGTTGAAGGTCAGCTGAGAAAGATGCAGGGCCAGATTGTTCAGCTCGAGCGCAGCATCAAAGAGAAAGAAAGAGAGATTGATAGGCTCAGACATCAACTCTCCAACTCTGATGCCCGCTTACAAGAGCTTATGGGTACGGACGTGCTGACGAATCTTCCGAATCGTCACGTCTTCAAAGAGCACCTCACCCATTCGATGAAGCGCGCTTTGAGACTGGGATATTCGTTGTCTTTGATGTTGATAGATATCGATCACCTTCGCGATATCAATCTTCGCTATGGACATGAAATCGGCGATGAAGTGCTGATTGAAGTTGGCAAAATTCTGAAGAGTTCGGTGCGTGAGATCGACATGCCGGCCCGCTGGGGTGGTGAAGAGTTGGTCACCGTACTGCACGAGACGGACGCTGAAGGCGCAATGGTTGTAGCTGAGAGAGTTCGCAGAAGAATCTCGATGCTGGAAGTGAAGGATCCTAAGACGGGCAAACCGATTAAGATTACCGCCACACTTGCAGTAGCCAGCTATCCACAGCACAGCAATGATCCGCAAGGCTTGCTGGAAGCTGCATGCGAAGCGCTGATTGAGGCGAAAGATAAGGGCTGCAATAACGTCCTTACCGCTCAAACTTAAACTTAACTTACTGTTTCAATGCGTTGACAAAATAACGGCACTATCTGTGGTGCTCTGTCATTTGTCATTCATGATCGCATCTGCTTCGATCTCGACGAGCATGTCGGCAGATATAAGCCGGCTGACTTGAACCATCGACGTAGCAGGACGAATGTCACGGAAGAATTCTCCGTGCGCCTCGCCGATTGCTTGCCAGTCGCGCTCGATGTCGACTACATAGATTCTGGTTCGCACCACGTCGCGAAGAGACGCGCCTACCGCGGCAAGTCCTTTTTCGATATTTCGTATAGTCTGAAGGGTTTGTGCTCGCGCATCGCCTTTGCCGACAAGTTCGCCCTCTGCATCTGTTGCTGTCGTTCCGGATACGCTGATGTGCGAACCCATTCTCACCGCTCGTGAATAGCCGACAATCGGCTCCCACCTGGTGCCGCTGGCATAATTGACCCTTTCCATTTCGCCTCGCCTTCTGGTGTTTTTCAAAGTAGGTTTCAAAAACATTGGACCGGACCTAGAAAGATCCGATCCAAATGAATTTTCGAATTTATTTTTTGAACTCAATTAGAGTCTATTTGACGTCCAACAATTCAACATCGAAAACCAATGTGGCATTGGGAGGAATTACTCCACCAGCGCCTCTGGCACCATAACCAAGTTCCGGCGGGATGGTCAGTTTGCGTTTGCCGCCCACTTTCATCGAAGCCACGCCTTCATCCCAGCCTTTGATTACTTCGCCGCGTCCCAAGGTGAATTGAAACGGTTGTCCGCGATCGCGCGAGCTGTCGAATTTGGTGCCGTCGGTGAGCCAACCCGTGTAGTGTACCGATACTCGCTGACCTTGACGTGGAGCCGCTCCATCGCCGACCTGGTCATCGTTATATTTCAATCCACTGGGAGTTGTTACTTCTTGTGCTTGAGTCAACTTATTCTTCTCCTTAAATCAGATCCGGATGACTTTTAGGCTGCAGTTTTGAATTCCAATCAGAGGTCGAATTTCAAAAATAAGCCCCTGGCGAAAAGCTATTGGATGCCCAATAATTCAACATCGAAAACGAGAGTTGCGTTCGGAGGAATGACCGGTGGCATGCCTCTGGGACCATATCCGAGGTCGGAAGGAATGGTCAGTTTGCGTCTGCCGCCTACTTTCATAGAAGCAACGCCCTCGTCCCAGCCCTTAATTACTTCGCCGCGTCCCAGCGTGAATTGAAAGGGTTGTCCACGGTCGCGTGAGCTGTCGAATTTGGAGCCGTTGGTGAGCCAGCCGGTGTAGTGCACCGAAACTCTTTGACCTTGACGCGGAGCCGGTCCATTGCCGACCACAACGTCGTTATATTTCAAGCCGCTGGGAGTGGTTACCCCTTGAGCTTGAGCTAGCTTATTCTTCTCCTTGGAAAAGAGACCTTTCGCTTCCATTCCAGTTGCCGGAGCAAAAAGAATAGTAAGCAGTGCTGCCAGAGCCGCTAATTTTTTTGAATTGATTTCGGTCATTTTGTGCGCCTTTTCACTGACTCGGAATACATTCGGGACATTATAACTGCGATATAAATTTGATGCCTGTTGTAAACCGATGCCATGAATACAAAAATTGAGGGCGGCAAAATACCAGGCCTGTTAGCCTTCTCGGACGTTCGAGCGTGTATCCTTAAGTTACGGTGATTCAGGTTTGACTTCACTCGGTACTAATGCGCCTTACTCGCCAGGCTTGATGCGTCGGACATTTCAAGGGATCCAAGATGACCAGGTTGTTGCTAGTTGACGATCACGAAGAGACCAGAATTAAGGTCCGTGAACAGTTGGCTCAGGGCGGTTTGATTAAAATCGTCGGCGAAGCGGCGACATCTGACGAAGCCTGGCGCATGGCCAAAGAACTGCTGCCCGAAATGGTTCTGCTGGACCTTCACCTGCCCGGCTTTATTCAGACCCATGACCTTATCAAAAGGCTTGTCTCGCTGCGCAACGGCAAGGTGCTGGTTTTTGCCAGTCAAAGTAAGGCGGCCGAAGTGCAGGGATTGCTCGATTGCGGCGCCTCTGGCTACGTTATGAAAGATGACCCGCCCGCACTACTGAGGATGGCAATTGTCATGGTCCAGAAGGGCAACAATAATGTTCTGACACCCAATTTGCCTCGTCACATTACTCACCTTTCGCAAGACGAAAGGCATATCCTCACCTACATCACCATGCGCGGAAAGCTGAACAAAGCTGCCGAAAGGATGGGGTTGACCGATGAGGAGTTCAACGAGCATATCGAGGCGCTGGTGGAGAAATTGGAATTGGAAGACGCCGACAAGCTAGTAAAGTGGGCAAAGAAGCACGGTTTCCAGGTCTAACCTAAACTCTCTGTGTGGGCCCATTGCTCGTGGGGGCGCGTTGCACGCGCCCTTGAAAATCTGGGCGCATGCAATGCGCCCCCACAAGAAACATTGAATCTGGACCCATGCAATGAGCCCCCACACAAAAGAACATTGCATCTGGGCGCATGCAATGAGCCCCACAAACATGACTATTTCGGCGCCACAAAAGGCGTAATTACAATCAGTCCAAGCAGCAGGCTGCCGAAGATGACCGCGCACAGTTCCAGCGAAGAGAATGCTTGGCGGACAAGAGAGTCGGGCGGCTCATGTTGTTTCCAATATTGATTGAGCCAGTGCTGCGCGACTGCCATTGGCGCAAATGATGATAAGCAGAGAAGAAACAGCGTGGATGGGAGATTCCCGAGCATGTACAGAGCGAACATTGCCGCCAAGAGAAACCCGGCTGTAATTTTGGGATGTTGCGCCCGGTAGGTATTCTTGTCAGGCTCTATCCGTGCGATTTGATTGAAAAGCTCGAAGGCCAGATAGAGGTTGAGCAGAGGCACGAACATCCCCAGGGTTAAGAGAATCGGGTCTCTGCCTTTGACGCCGATTAACTCATCTCCACCTTTGTATGCCACGAGCCTCTCATCGGCTTCCTCTTCTCCTGCGGCCAGTTTTTGGGCGTGAATCATCAGCGACCAATTCTTTGCAAACCAGAATGGCGAATACGTCGCAAGAGTAAGGATATGCAATACGATGACGTGCCAAACAGGCTGGCGCCGTGACTCTTGCAAGTATGTAATTTCTTCTTTTTTCTCTGCGACGGACGAAATGGCGATTAGTCTCCGATAAGGCGCCAACTTTGTGCACAAATGCGAGCGCCAAACGGTTATTATAATCGTCAGCCGAAGGACCTTTGGGCATTAACCCAAGATGAGCCCAGGCTCAAGCTTTGAATCGTCGCGCTGCTTGGCGACGTCGACTTTATTGATAAGTTGAAGCATTTACTGGAGAGGAAGAGAAATGGTTAATTCGGTCATACTTGTCGGACGAGCTGGGCGCGATCCTGAAATGCGCTATTTCGAGTCGGGTCGTGTCAAGACCACATTCAGTCTCGCGGTAAATCGTCCTACGAAGGACAAGGAAACCGATTGGTTCGATATCGAAATCTGGGGACGTCAGGCCGAGATCGCCGGTGAGTATGTTCGCAAAGGCAGCTTGATCGGAATCGAAGGTCGGCTCGACTTCAGCAAGTGGACTGATGACGGCGGCAACAAGAACGTTCGTCCGATTATCAATGCAAACGGCTTGAGATTGCTGGGCAGCAAGCGCGACAACGAAGCTCATATGTCGATGTCAGACGAGTAATTCCGAAGCTGTATCAATGAAACGTGGCCACTAGTGCTGCCCAGATTGGCTGGATAGATTACGTCATCATCGGCGTTTATTTCGTCTTTGTGATCGGCGTCGGCTATGTTCTCAAAGGCAAGATGAAGTCCAGCGAAGACTTCTTTTTGTCCGGGCACAACATTCCCAGCTGGGTGACAGGGCTCGCGTTTCTCTCTGCGAACCTGGGCGCCATTGAAGTGATGGGAATGGCTGCCAATGCCGCTCAATACGGCGTAATGACCGCGCACTTCTACTGGATCGGCGCGATACCGGCTATGGTTTTTCTTGCCGTATTCATGATGCCGTTTTACTACGGCTCTAAAGTGCGCAGCGTTCCTGAATACTTGAAGATGCGCTTCAACGAGCCTACCCGGGCTTTGAATGCGATTTCCTTCGCAGTCATGACCGTGCTCATGTCCGGTATCAATCTCTATGCGATGGCATTGGTTTTCAAACTGCTGTTGAACTGGTCCATCGACGCCTCGATTTTTGCTGCTGCCGGCGTGGTTCTCGCCTACACGATTATGGGCGGTTTGACTTCGTCTATCTATAACGAGGTCATGCAATTCTTTCTGATTGTTTTCGGCTTACTTCCGATTTCTATCATTGGTCTGTGCAAAGTCGGTGGTTGGACAGGGCTTTGCGATAAACTCAAAGAGCCTGCCTTCGCTCATCTCTGGATGCATGCGGGAAGCTCGGCAAACCCAATGGGCGTCGACTGGATCGCTATCTGTTCCGGTCTGGGATTCGTTCTGTCATTTGGATACTGGTGCACAGACTTTCTTGTCATTCAAAGAGCACTTGCAGCTGAAAGTTTGCCTGCAGCGCAAAGAACTCCATTGATTGCCGCTTTTCCGAAAGTTCTCTTCCCGGCTCTCACTGTATTGCCCGGTCTGATAGCGTTGGTTCTGATTCCAGGTCTGGGATCGAATAATGAAGGCATGCGCTATGACATGGCGCTTCCTCTGCTCTTGCCGATGATGTATCCGAGCGGCATGCTTGGCGTCGGATTGACTGCAATGCTGGCTAGCTTCATGTCGGGGATGGCCGGCAATGTCACCGCATTCAATACCGTGTGGACTTATGACCTCTATCAGAGCTACATTCGTCCGAATCAATCGGATAAGCACTATCTGTGGATGGGGAAGGTGGCCACCGCTGTCGGAATTCTCATCAGCATTGCCACCGCCTATATCGCCATGGGCTTCCCGAGCATCATGGACTATATGCAGAACATTTTCTCCTTCTTCAACGCACCTCTGTTTGCGACATTCCTTCTCGGCATGTTTTGGAAGCGTGCAACTCCTTGGGGCGCATTTTTCGGTTTGGTAATTGGAACTCTAACCGCAGTCCTGCACTTCTACGTTCTGACCGGTCATGAGCCTTTTGTCTATTCTTCGGTTATGGCGGGCAATTTTTGGCGCTCGACATTTGCATGGTTGGCATGCTTCATCTCGACGATATTAATCTCTCTGTTTACGAAACCGAAGCCTGAAGAAGAGCTTGAAGGTCTTGTTTGGGGTAAACCCAAAGAGGTCGTTACCACTCCACTGGTCTGGTACAAACGCCCCGGAATTCTTGCGATTATCGTTGTGGTTTTCACAATCGCGATGAACTTGATTTTTTGGTAGTAGCACTGATGGTGAAAGCAAATGCTTGATATACGCATACCAATCGCAGCTCTCTTCACTGTTGTGGGCGTACTTCTTGTTGCCTATGGTTTGATTGTTCCGGCTGCCATCGATGTGCCGTTTAACGGCACTACTTATACTTTCAATTTGAACAGAGACTGGGGGGCTATCATTCTTCTCTTTGGGTTGTTTATGGCCGGCCTGGTCAAATTGGATAAGCCGAAGTCTTCGGAGTCGTCTAATTCTCAGCCGTGATCAGCATGAGAATTGGTTGCGAAGATTGGACGAACGTTTGAAAACCTAGCTTACCTGTCCGGTTTCGTAACCAGCGCCAGAAAGTAATTGCGCACTTCCACTGTTTTGATATGGATAACACGTTTTGAGTTGATCAAGTGTTCCAAACTCAAGTCGCACGCTACCAGCATCGCAGCATCGAGATCCGCTTTTTTGCTTGGATTGTTTTTCAGCGCATTCCAGATCGGATCTGTGAAGTCTCTGGGGCGAGACGCTTCCAGGCAATCGGCTAAGAAGACGACCTTGGATAGATCTGTCATTCCGACTTTGCCAAGAGTGTGCTCGCTTACAGCGTCGAGTAAGTCTTGGTGCTTGATCTTCAATTCATCGCGAACAACAAACGCAGCAACCGGTCCGTGCAACAAATGGCCGTTCTCTTTTTCGACGTCATTCAATTTCATTCCGTAAGATTGGGCTGCTTTGACGAGTTCCTTATCTTTCCATTCCTTGCAGCCATCGTGAAGCCAGCCGGCCAACTCGGCGAGAAACTCATCTTCGCCTGCAAGTTCGGCTATCTCTTTGCCTGTTGCAGCTACGCCTTCAATGTGTTTAAAACGTTTTTCGGTAACTCGAGGCTTTGCCCACTTCTTCGCTGCGTCCAAAGTAAATGCTTCGGGAATACCTTTGTATTTAACTTTTGATGAACTGCTTTTGCTCATTTCGATTTAGACTTGATTGCCTGCCGCTCTGTGTAATATCCCTCAGCTATCAGCATTTCATTCACTTCGCGAGGAACCATATAGCGCACGGATTTGCCTTCGCTGAGCCGTTCGCGAATGCCTGAACTGGAGATAGCGACGCCCGGGAAATCAATCAATGCCCAATCGGCATCTTTCGGCATTTTGTATTTTTCGGGATCGGGATTCGATTCTGCTTTTTGCATTTTTCTGACGAGCGGATTGGTCTGTTCTGTTTCATATTCCAAGCGCGGCGCCACGAGTATCCGGCATGCTTTGATTAGTTCATCGACTTTATGCCAGCTGCCGATTTGCGCAAAATTGTCACCGCCGATTATGAAATTCAGTTTCACGTCCGCTCCCAGTTCTGCGTGAAAATATTCCATCGTATCTGCCGTATACGAGAGCCCTTTTCGTTTCAGTTCTACGTCGGATGCTTCGAAGTACGAATTCGTTGACACCGCAGCTAGTACCATTCTGTGGCGCGCTTCTTGATCGAGCAGTTCGTCGTCTCTGTGAGGCGGGGTTCCGCTTGTTACGAAAATTACTTTCTCCAGTTGGAATTGCTCGCGCGCAAATTCGGCAATCAACAGATGTCCGTGATGAATCGGATTGAATGTTCCGCCGAAAATTCCGACCTGCCTGGTCACGCTTGATTCCTTTTGATTGATGGAGACGCGCCTTGCTGAAATTGTCCGCGCGATCCATCTTGTTGGTCAGTGGTCTGCAAAATGCGATGTTCTGGGGCGCGTGTAAATGCGCGGCAACCTTACTCTCAAATTGCAAGCCAATTCGTAGGTAATGGTATCAAGCATCGACGCCCATTGTGCAAGAGTGAGGCAGGGTGAATCTAGTGAGCTCGATTCCTCGGCGCCGCCACCTTGTTCATGACCAATAAGCGTGATGACGTCTCCTTCTTGTGCTTGAGGCACGTCTGTAATGTCTACCAGCATCTGATCCATACTAATGATTCCGACCTGCGGGATCTGTTTTCCCATCAGTAAGCAGGACATTTTGTTGGAGAGGCGGCGATTGACTCCGTCGGCATAGCCGATCGGCAGGGATGCCAGCCTAGACTTGCGCTTTGCCGTCCAAGTGAAGTTGTAGCCGGCCGATTCTCCTTCGTCCAGCTCCTGGGTGTGGTTGATGCGAGCGCGCACAGACATCGAAGGAATGAGGATTTCTGAATCTTTCTTCGCCTCCAGTCCGTACAGATATATGCCGACTCGAACCATATCGTAGTGAGTTTCGGGGAAATATCTAACCGCCTCACTGGAAGCAAGATGGGCGATAAAGGGCGTCTTTGTGCGCGCCCGCGCCTGTTCTACGCAGAGCTTGAAGACGGCATTCTGCCTCTTTGTCGCCTCTTGATCACCGGCCATGGCCAGGTGGCTGAAAAGGCTTACCAGGTTCAAACTCTCGGATTCGCGAACCAAATCCAACATGGGCTCCAGGTTTTGCGACAGAACGCCCAGCCGGTGCATGCCGGTATCAACCTTTATATTTACCTTGGCGACCCGCTTTGCCCGCTTTGCCGTCTGATTTACATC
The DNA here is from genome assembly GCA_019745505.1 of Candidatus Obscuribacterales bacterium. Lineage (GTDB taxonomy): Bacteria > Cyanobacteriota > Vampirovibrionia > Obscuribacterales > Obscuribacteraceae > QKMZ01. The sequence goes on from JAIETE010000004.1 coordinate 132,887, forward strand.
TTTCAATTCTGAAAGTGAGGTGACTGTCATGTTGAGATCTGACTCGATTGCGGTTTTCACCGCCCAGTTGGGAGCCGGTCCCAAAATAAGGATGGGAGCCTTTATATCTGCGGCTCTAAGTTGGCAAGCCTCATCCACCGAAGCGACGCCAAGCCAGTCAGCGCCCATCGCTACAAGCATTTCGGATACCTGGACGCTGCCGTGTCCGTAGGCGTCTCCCTTCACAACCGCCATGATTCTGGTTTTTCTCGTTTGCGAAGACTTACCACCCGGTAAAAATCCGGAAACCGTTGCCAGGTTTTTCTCTATGGCAGACAGATCAACTTCGACCCAGGCGTCGCGCCTGACTGATGAAAGGGTCTGTTGTCTTGACTGGACCATTAGTAATATCTCTAAACACGATAAATGTAGGACCCTTGCGGGGTTGAAACTTTATGCTAGCATTGCTCTCAGCCGTATTCACGAGTAGGCTCGGGCCTGTGCTTGTTTGGGGTTGGTTGGCACTGAACTCAGTCAAAGCATTCAGATTATCTTGTTTCGTAGTTCGCGGCAGAAGGAAATTCTTGGAGTCTTTTGGAGTCCCTTTGGTAGAAAGCGTCACCACTAGAAATCGGGAGTTGGGCCTTGAATAAAGCGGAATTAGTGGACATCGTGGCAAAAGAAGCAGCAACCACGAAAAAAGATGCCGAACAAGTTATCAACAAGATGATGGAAACCATCATCAAACATGTTGCAACCGGCGAAAAAGTTACTTTGGTTGGATTCGGAACGTTCGAAGCACGTCAGCGCAAAGCACGTACCGGCCGCAACCCTAAGACCAACGAACCGCTGCACATTCCAGCGAAGCGTGTTCCTGGATTTAGAGTCGGCAAAGAATTCAGCGAAGCCGTCAACAAGAAAAAGTAGGCGATTGAGTCGCTGAGGAGACCTTTTGGAGTTCCCAAAGGTAGGATTGATAGGATGCGGTAACTGGGGTAAAAACCTGGTTCGCAACTTTGCCAATCTTGGAGCTCTGGCAGTCGTATGTGACTCTGACCCGGTGAAGCTCGAGCATGTGAAGCGAGAGCATCGTGGGGTCAGAGTCACTGACAATTTTCAGTCCATGCTCGACGACGTGGAAGTAAAGGCGATTGTTGTCGCCACACCTTCCGACACACACTTCGACCTGGCCAAACGAGCGCTTCTGGCCGGCAAGCACGTCTATGTGGAAAAACCGCTGGCAAGAGACGTTAAGCATGCAGATGAGCTTGACGAGCTGGCGACAAAGAACAATCTGGTCCTCATGGTCGGGCATCTATTGCTCTACCATCCTGCCGTCAATCACCTCAAAGATTTGATTGCCTCGGGAGAATTGGGCGAAATCCTCTTCGTTCGTTCAGATCGAATGAATTTGAATATGGCTCGCCGAGACTGGAATGTTCTCTGGGACTTAGCTCCCCACGATATTTCCATGATGAGTTATTTGCTCGATTGCGAAGATACTCAAGTAAGCCGCGTCGGCGGCTGGGATACCCACGGTGACGGTCTTGTCGACGTGGCTTATCTCGATTTGGCCTTCCCCGTCAACGGTAAGGACATTCCTGGACAAGTCCGCAACAGCTGGGTCGATCCGCAAAAACAAGTGCGGCTCACGGTCAACGGCAGCCTGAAAACAGCAGTGCTGAACGACGCCCAGACGGAAAACAAGCTGGCACTGCACAGCCAGACTCGTGATGGACGCACGGTTGTTGAGTATCCGAGTTATGCGGCTACCGAACCGTTAAATGTCGAGTGCGAACACTTCCTCAATTGCATTGCCACCGGCGAAAGACCTCGCACGGATGCCAACAATGCCTATCAAGTAGTGCGAATTCTTTCAGATGTCGAAAAACGACTTTCTGGAAGACCAAGTGCCAGAGCTGCTCTTGGCGTCAAATAGTTTCAAGTAGAGGCTTTTCTAAATAGATTTCGGCAAAATCTGTTTACGTGTCTTTTGAATTCTTGAGGCGACGCGCTATATAATGAGGAACGCGCTGAAATTGCGGGAGTAATTCAGTGGTAGAATGCCTCCTTGCCAAGGAGGATGTCGCGAGTTCGAGCCTCGTCTCCCGCTCCATTTTGTCCTGAAGAAATTGATTGGTCCGATTCCGCGACGGAACCGGAGTTTTCGAGCTATATTAGGTCCAGCGACTAATCTAGCCGCATGAATTCGTATACAGCCTGCAGGAATGCGCTGATGGCAGACGACCCCAAGCCCGACAAGTCCGCTCAATCTGAATCGAATCAGGGCGAAAAGAAGCCGTCTGTGAAGGATTCTAAGAAGCAACCCGATCTGGTCGCAAAAGGCGAAAAACCTGCCGTTCCGCCGCTCCATCTGAAAAATCTTCCTCTGCCGGATTCTGCATCGAACAGCGAAGCGCCCAAATCCGGCATTGCAATGCGAAGATCGCGCTGGGAAAGCAGCTTTGCCGCACTGCGATATATCAATAGCCTGGGTCGCGAAGAAGAAGTCAAAGTTCGCGACAGCGACCGTGCTACCACTATTTTTCTTTTACTTGCGTCGATACTGACAGTGTTGTCGCTTGTCATCAAGCCGTTTGCAGGCATGCGATTGCATTTTGTTCTGGTTTGCGACGCGCTTGTCGGTGTAATGCTGGTCTTCTATCTGGCCAACCGATTCGGCATCATCAATACTTTGACGCCGCGCCAGGCCCTTCTGACCTGGCAGCTGATCATGGGTTCAGCATTTCTGGGCATCTTCATGACAATCAATTTGGCTGTCGTGATTGGCTTGCTAATTGCCAATACATCTATCGATATCACTCGATAGACATTAGTAAATAGAGCCTGTAGGAAAAGTTAAATCCTTACATTCACGTGATAAAATCAGCGCCTGCACGCGGTTCCAAGGCTCTTTTTTGAACAAAAGACCGGCTGTCCGTGCCTTGTCACCCAAATATATACAAACGGAACAGGTAATTAGCAATGAAAGTCACCCTTGAAAGGGAAGGCAAAAACATAATTCGTATGGGTTTGGAGCTCGAATCCGACAAAGCGGACAAAGCTTATGAGCTGGCCTGCCGGCAGCTCGCAGGCAAGATCAATATCCCCGGATTCAGACGCGGCAAGGCGCCTCGCAACATCATCGAAAAGACACTCGGCGTGGACTATATCAAGCGCGAAGCGCTCGAGCGCCTGGTCCCCGAATTGCTCACCAGAGCCATTCTTGACGAAAACCTCGATGTGATCACCGAGCCGGAAATCGACAATTGCGATTTCGAACTGGGCTCTCCGCTCAAGCTCAATGCCAAGTTTGAAGTGCGACCGGAAGTGACTCTGGGCGAATATCTCGGCGTCTCTGTCGATGTGCCGGAAGCGGTAATGCCGGAAGATGCACTCGACAAAGCCCTGGAATCAGTAGCCGAGTCCAAGTCGTCGATGGCTCCAGTGCCGGATCGCGAAGTGAAGATGGGCGACACGGTGCTCATGGACTTCGAGTGCAAAGTAAACGGTGAAGTCGTAGAGGGTGGAAAGGCTCAAGGACTTCTCCTGGAATTGCGTGAAGGCGCATTCTTGGAAGGCTTCTGCGAGCAAGTCGCAGGAAAAATGCCCAACACCGATTTTGAAGTTGAGGCTAAATTCCCGCCCACCTACAGAAACAAAGAGTTAGCCGGAAAGGACGCTAAGTTCAGCGTTTCGCTCAAAGAAATCAGAGAGCGCACCATTCCGGATGTGAATGAAGAACTGGCCAAAGAAGTCGGCTACGAAAACCTCGATCAGCTCAAAGATTTCCTCAAAGAGCGCATTCAGGAAGAAATCAAGCAAGAGAACGATATGCGTGCCCAGCGCGCCGTGGTCGATGCTGTTGTCGCTCAGTCCAAAGTCGATATCCCGGAAACCATGATAGAGCGCGAACAGTCCTTGCTGATGCACCAACTGAAGCGTTATTTCGAGCAAACCGGTCAGCCCTTCGAAGAATTCGAGCGTTCCGAAGAATTCCAGGGTGTAAAAGATTCGAAATTCGAAGAAGCCAAACAACGCGTTTTGACCAGCTTGGTTCTCGGCGCCGTTGTAAGACAAGAAAAAATGAGCGTGCAAGACGAAGAAATGACGCCTTACATTGCCGAGCTTGTCCAACGCTATCAAGTGCCTGTTGAGCAAGTCGCGCGCAACGAAGAAGTGCGCCGCCAGATCATGGAAGAAGTCTTGACCAACAAAGTAGTCGAATATCTGGTCAGCAAAGCCAACATCAAGTATGTGCCGGAACCGGCTCACGAGCATGGTCCTGGCTGCGATCACGACCACGACCACGAGCACGGCAAAGCGAAAGCTAAGGCTGAGAAGAAACCGGAAGCCAAGGACGAAGCTAAGAAAGAAACTGAAAAGCCGAAAGAGAAAGCCGGCAAAAAGGCCAAATCCTGATAGATACCGGTTTTCGCCAAGATCCTGTAAGATTGCGATTTAATGCTGCTTTTTCAGCAGGCGTTAGATAATATCGTTGTATTTGTACTGACGTGCGCGTAATTTCCCAGACGGCTAGCTATATACGGCTATCTCTTAAAGGCTGAAAATTCGTGCTAACGTGATGTTAAGCAAACAACATAACTAGTAATTTGAACAACAAATTTGGAAGGAAGAAAATGTCGATAAAGCGTCCATCAAGGAATGATGTGTATGACCTCTGGAGCATGACTCCGGCAGCTCAGTCTCCCATGTCCTATTACCCCCCCACAGTTATCGAAACGACAGCCAGGGGCGAACGCGCTTTTGACATCTTTTCGAGACTGCTTCGCGAGCGCATTATCTTCTTGGGCATGCCGATTGATGACGGCGTTGCCAATTTAATCGTTGCCCAGTTGCTCCTTCTGGAAGGCGAAGATCCGGAAAAAGATATCCGTTTGTACGTCAATTCGCCCGGTGGCTCGGTTACAGCCGGTTTGGCCATTTATGACACCATCCAACATATACGTTCCGATGTTTCAACGATTTGTTTAGGACAAGCAGCCTCGATGGGAGCTTTTCTACTAGCTGCCGGGTCTAAAGGAAAGAGATTGGCACTGCCACATGCTCGTATCCTTATTCACCAGCCGTTGGGCGGAGCACAGGGACAAGCTACGGACATCGAGATTCAGGCCCGCGAAATCCTTCGCATCAAGCGCCAGCTCAATGAGCTTCTTGCCCATCACACCGGTCAGACAGTTAAACAAATTGAAAAGGATACAGACCGAGATAATATAATGACAGCGGAGGAAGCCAAGGAGTATGGTCTAGTAGATGAAGTGATAGCCAGGGTAGAACCTGCACTTTCAGCTGTCTAACCAGTAATTCTGGGCACCGCCTCGAAATTATAGAAAAACCTATAAAACAGACCGCCGGAAACACCTAATAGAAGGACAACAGATGCCAAAGCAGTCAGACAACCGTCTTAAGTGCTCATTCTGTGGAAAGAGTCAGGATCAGGTAAAAAAACTGATTGCTGGGCCGGGTGTGTATATATGCGATGAGTGCGTCGACCTCTGCAACGAGATTCTCGATGAAGAGTTGTTCGATGGCGCGCCGCAACCTGCTGCGTCCGAGGCGGTGCTTCCAAACCTCGTAGATATACCGAAGCCACAGGAAATTAAGAGCTTCCTCGACCAGCATATAGTCGGTCAGATGGTCGCCAAGAAGATTCTCTCTGTTGCCGTCTACAATCACTACAAGCGGATTAGCCACAATTCGGAGATGTCCGAACAAGTGGAAATCCAAAAGTCCAATATCTTGCTTATCGGTCCGACCGGATGTGGAAAGACCTTGTTGGCTCAGACTTTGGCTAAATTGCTCGATGTTCCTTTTGCAGTTGCCGATGCAACTACCTTGACCGAAGCCGGTTATGTCGGCGAAGACGTAGAGAATATTCTGCTGCGCCTCTATCAAGCGGCTGATTACGACATCAAGAAGGCCGAGCGCGGCATCATCTATATCGATGAAATCGACAAGATTTCCCGCAAGTCGGAAAACACATCCATCACCCGTGACGTTTCCGGAGAAGGCGTTCAACAAGCGCTTTTGAAGATGATTGAAGGAACGGTTGCCAATGTACCTCCGCAAGGTGGACGCAAGCACCCGCACCAAGAATTCATTCAAATCAATACTGCCAATATTCTCTTTATTTGCGGCGGCGCCTTTGTCGGTCTCGACAAAATCGTCGAGGCCAGAGTGTCCTCGAACCGCAATATCGGATTCGGCTCGGATCGACCGCTGACAGCTTGGGAGCGTGAGCTCAAGGCCAGCAAAATTCTCAAGGATACTGCACCGGACGATCTGCTCAAATTCGGCTTGATTCCTGAGTTTGTCGGACGTATGCCGGTTATCGCCGTGCTCGAATCGCTCGATGAAGAAGCACTTGTCAAAATTCTGGTTGAGCCGAAAAATGCCATTCTCAAGCAGTATCAGCAATTGCTGCATCTTGATGGAGTAGAACTGAAGTTTGACCAGGAAGCCATTACCGCTGTCGCAGAAGAAGCAATCAAGCGCAAAACAGGTGCCAGAGCCCTGAGAGCGATTGTCGAGGAAATCATGCTCGACATCATGTATGAAGTGCCTTCGAGAAATGACATAAAGACGGTTCACATTACAAAAGAACTGGTCGAAAAGCGCTCTACGGCAGAGCTTCTCCAGTTGCCAAACAAAACAAAGCCTAAGGGAGAGATTGCCTGAGGAAGAAATTTCTTTCGGCAAGCCGTACAATCTATAGTCCGTGTAAGCGCTTGAGGCAGTATGGCCGTTTTGAGCACAACTTCTTTTTCGCTGATTCCTTTGAGGGATGTCGTTGTCTTTCCTCAAATGGTTCAGGCACTTTTTGTCAGCCGTCCGAAATCGATTGCGGCGCTGGAACAAGCTCTGCTGCGCGATGATCGCCTTGTCGTTCTAGTCGCTCAGAAAGATCCCGAGTGCGAAAATCCCAAAGAGGATGACATCTATCAGCTCGGCACTCTGGCGGAAGTTATGCAGATGCTGAAGTTGCCGGACGGTACGGTCAAGGCATTGGTAGAAGGTTCTTGCCGGGTTACTCTCGATAAGGTTATCGACGATCCCGAGCATTTTTCCGCTGTCGTCACTACCCAGGAAGAAGTCAATCAAGAGGACGAATCTACAAAGACTCTGGTTAGAGTGGCTGTGGAGAAATTCGAGCAATACGTCAAGACGACCAAGAAAATCAATCCTGAAAGCTTGCTTGCAGTTTCCGGTATCGGGCAGCCCGGACGCCTGGCCGACATCATTGCTACTTACCTCGGGCTCGACCTTGCCGAGCGCCAGAAGTGCCTGGAAATAATCGATGCCACAGAGAGGCTGGAATTCGTCAGCCAGCTGCTTTCCAGAGAACTCGAATTCGCCGAGCTGGAACAGCAGATTCACGACCGCGTTCGTTTCAATCTGGAAAAAACGCAGCGCGAGTACTATTTGCGCGAAAAGATAAGAATCATCCAGGATGAGCTCAATGCCGAAAGCGAGCAGCAGGGTGAAATTGCCGAGTATAAGCAGAAAATTGCCAAGGCAAAAATTACCGGTGTCGCTTTGGAGAAGGCCCAGAAAGAGCTATCTCGTCTCGAAAAGATGATGCCGCAAAGCGCTGAGGCTGCAGTTATCCGCACCTACCTGGATACGATTGTTTCACTTCCCTGGGCCAAGCGTTCACGTGAAGTCATCGATTTGAAGCGGGCCGACGAGATTCTCGAAGAGGACCACTACGGGCTCGATAAGGTCAAAGAGCGGATTATCGAATATCTGGCAGTGCGCAAACTGTCTCGTCAGGCGCAAGGCACAATTCTCTGTCTGGTGGGACCGCCCGGGGTGGGTAAAACCAGTCTGGTCAAGTCGATTGCGCGCAGCATGAATCGCAAGTTCGCCCGTATCAGTCTGGGCGGAGTCAATGACGAAGCGGAAATTCGCGGTCACAGGCGTACTTATATCGGCGCTATGCCAGGTCGAATTATTCAAGCGATCAAACAGTCAGGAACGAAGAATCCGGTCATTCTGCTCGACGAGGTCGAGAAAATGACACGCAGCTACATGGGCGATCCGACCGCTGCCATGCTGGAAGTTCTCGATCCCGATCAGAATCAGGATTTTACCGATCACTATCTGGATGCTCCGTTCTCATTGGCGGAGGTTATGTTTGTAGCCACGGCCAATACTCTTGAATATGTGCCAAGACCACTCCATGACCGTCTCGAAGTCATCCATATTTCCGGTTATACGGAAGAGGAGAAGGTGGCTATTGCCGAGCAGCACGTCATTCCGAAGACCCTCGAGAAGCATGGCTTGACTGTAAAACAGTTGAAATTTCAAGACGCGGCGCTGCGCAAAATCATCCAGGAATATACTCGCGAAGCTGGTGTTCGTGCGCTTGAGCGCTGCATTGCCACGGTTGCCAGAAAAGTCGTCACTCAAATCGTGAAGAAGAAAGATGCGACCGTGAAAGTGACACCAAACCTGGTGCCTACATATCTGGGACCGCCCAAAGTTGTGCGTGAAGGTGAAGTGCGTGGTCCGCAGATAGGGATCGTCACCGGACTTGCCTGGACGGAAATTGGAGGAGAAACCCTCTCCGTCGAAGTGAATATCATGCCCGGCAAAGGCAAATTGCAATTGACCGGACAATTGGGCGATGTAATGAAAGAGTCTGCTCATGCAGCTTTCAGTTATATTCGCAGCCACGCTGGCAAATTGAACTTGAATGCCAATTTCCACGATGAGATTGATATTCACGTGCACATACCCGAGGGGGCCATTCCGAAAGATGGACCTTCTGCCGGTATTGCTCTGGCTACCGCGCTTCTGTCGGCGGTTTCCAAACGGGCGGTGCGCTCCTCTATAGCAATGACTGGTGAAATCACCCTGAGAGGTCGTGTGCTGCCGATTGGCGGACTGAAGGAGAAGGTTCTGGCCGCATTGCGGCAGGGCATCAAAACCGTGCTCTATCCCAAGGGTAACGAGAAGGATCTAAGCGAGATTCCGGATTACGTTCAAAAGCGCATTGAGCTTGTGCCGGTCGGTCATTTGGACGAAGTCTTCAAAATTGCATTTACCGACAATTTCAAGAATCCGCCGCAAGGAAAGTCTCGCGGATTGCAGAGAGTGGTTGCTAAGAGGGGCGCCAAGCGCAGTGCCCAATCAAAGCGCAAGTAAGAAATTGCTCCTAATTCGTCAGCTTGGCGACAAGTTTTGCCGCTTTTTGCATTTGTCTTATTTTCGGCTCTGAAGTTAATAAGGCCGGATGGCTGAGCACACCCTGGCGATCCGGCAAATTGCCTTATCGGATTAGCTGAAATCGTGAGGATGCAGGGGGGTGTCTCACGATGCTTGTCAATTACCGCAAGAATACTAAATATGGCGGGTTACGCCGTTTTAAGTTGATATGATCACGATGCTATTTGGGTACCTCAAGCCCCATGGTTTGTTCCTTTCGGGACTGACTGGGTCGGGGGGATGTTCATCCTGCACGCGCTTATAGGAGCTCTCCATGGTAATGACTGATACGACCAACAAAAATCTTTCCTACCTCGCTATGGATGACGAGTACGTCAATCCAGTATTAGCGCGTTCTGCCAGGATCGTTGCTCACAAGGCAAAGGGTTCTTACATCTATGATCGCAATGGTGATGCTTACCTCGATCTTTCCACCGGTATCGCAGTCAACAACGTCGGCCACTGCCATCCCAAAGTCGTCGAAGCAGTTAAGAAGCAGTGCGAAGAGCTGATACACACCTCGGTTGTTGTGCACCATGAGCGCTATATCGAACTGGCCAAGAAGGTTGTTGAGATCACACCTAAGACCCTCAATTCGGCATTCTTCGCCAACTCCGGTGCAGAAGCCGTAGAAGGCGCAGTCAAGCTGGCTCGCTACGTCACGGGTCGTCCGGCTGTCATCAATTTCCGCGGTTCATTCCACGGCCGCACGTTCATGACCATGGCTTTGACCACATCAAAACTTTATTACCGCGAAAATTACGAGCCGCTTCCAGGAGCCATTCACACCGCTCTTTTCCCTTATGAATACCGTTCGCACTACAGAGGCGATGCGAAGAAAGTCATCCAAGAGTCTCTCGAATACATCGATATGCTCTTCCATCAGTTCATAAACCCGACTCAAGTGGCCGCGTTCATTATCGAGCCTATCCTGGGAGAGGGCGGTTATGTACCGGCTCCGGAAGGCTTCATCAAAGAATTGCGCAAACTCGCAGACGAGCATGGCATCATGCTCATCATCGACGAAGTACAAACCGGATTTGCTCGCACCGGCAAAATGTTCTGCATCGAGTACGAAGGTATCGAGCCGGACATCCTTGTAATGGCAAAGGGAATCGCAGGCGGTATGCCGCTTTCCGGTTTCGTTTCCAGAAGAGACATCACCAACAAATGGCCGGCCGGCCGTCACGGCACCACTTTCGGTGGAAACCCCGTCAGCTGCGCGGCTGCCCTGGCAACGATCGATATAATTCAAGAAGAGAAGCTTGCTGAGCGCTCCGCCAAACTCGGCGCCGACATCATGAAGCGTCTCAAGAAATTCCAAGAAAGCAACAAGCACCTCGGAGATGTCCGTGGCAAAGGCTTGATGATCGGTCTGGAATTCAATGATGAGAAAGGCGCTCCCAGCAAGGAAATTGCCGATCAAGTCGCGGCAAAATGCCTGGAGCAAAAAATGATCGTGTTGACCTGCGGACAGCAAGGTCAGGTTATTCGCTTAATCCCGCCGCTGAATATTTCCGATGCGGATGCGGAGAAGGCTTGCGACATCCTCGAAAAGGCGATGAAGCTCAAGTAAGAAAAAGAATTCCGGAAGTCTAAAAGTTTGCACGTTATTCAATAAAACTGCAGGAGAAAGTCATGACCTCATCTACAAAGAGCCCAGAGAGCGCGCCGTCCAAGGCCGGCTCTCCGCGCACCTATCACAACTACATCGACGGCAAGTGGGTAAAGGCTGAAACAGGCGAAACTTTCGCCAGCTACAATCCGGCTAACCTGAATGAAGTAATCGGTTACTTCGCTTCGTCGACTCCCAATGATGTGAAAGCTGCCGTTGATGCTGCTCAAAATGCGTTGCACATGTGGCGCCGCACTCCGGCTCCTGCTCGTGCCGACATCATTTTGAAAGCTGCATATTTGCTGGAAAGCCGCAAAGAAGAAATCGCCACCACCATGGTTCGCGAAATGGGCAAAGTGCTTAAGGAAGCACGCGGTGATGTGCAAGAAGCCATCGACATGGCGAAGTACATGGCCGGCGAAGGACGCCGTTTGATGGGTCAAACAGTTCCTTCCGAAATGCCCAACAAGTTCGCCATGGCAATCAGACAGCCGATCGGCGTTGTCGGTTTGATCACTCCCTGGAATTTCCCAGTGGCAATTCCTTCCTGGAAGATCTTCCCGGCTCTCGTCGGCGGAAACACTGTTGTTTTCAAACCAGCTACCGATACGCCTCTTTGCGCATTGATGTTGGTTGAAGTGCTGATCGAAGCAGGACTTCCCCCGGGCGTTCTCAACTTCGTCACCGGCATGGGCGCCAAAGTTGGTATGTCGATTGTCGACGACCCGCGCGTCAAAGCTATCTCACTGACCGGCTCGACTGAAGTTGGTCGCCGCGTTGCCGGCCGTTGCGGCGAATTGATGAAGAAAGTCAGCTGTGAATTGGGCGGCAAAAATGCTATCTGCGTCATGCCCGATGCCGATATCGAATTGGCTGTCGAAGGCGCTGTATGGGGAGCTTTCGGTACTGCCGGACAACGTTGCACAGCAGCCAGCCGCTTGATCGTGCACAGTGATGTCTACAAGAAGTTCACCGATGCATTCGTCGCTCGCACCAAAGAACTCAAACTCGGCTTCGGTCTCGATCAGGATGTAACAGTCGGACCGGTTGTGAACAAGAGTCAATTGGAAAGCATCAACGAGTACGTCCAAATCGGTAAGAAAGAAGGCGCCAAACTTCTCTGTGGCGGCAATATCGTTACTGAAGGCGACTTCAAAAATGGTTGCTTCCACGAGCCCACCGTATTTGGTGATGTAAAGCCAACCATGCGCATCGCTCAAGAAGAAATCTTCGGACCCGTAACTGCAATCATCAAAGTCGACAGCTTCGAAGAAGCTATCGAAGTAGCCAACGGAACCGAATTCGGTCTGTCGCTCTCGATGTACACGCGTGACGTTCACCAAGCCTTCAAAGCAATTGAAGAATTGGAATCCGGCATCGTCTACATCAACGCTCCGACCATCGGCGCTGAGATTCAGTTGCCTTTCGGCGGCGTCAAGCAAACCGGCAACGGACACCGCGAAGCCGGCACCACAGCAATCGAGCAATTCACCGAGTGGAAGGCTGTCTACATCGACTACTCCGGTCAATTGCAGAAAGCACAAATCGACAATCACCCGACCAAGAAAAAGTAGATTGAATTAAGGCTCTCGCCCGGGATGTCTCGGGCGAGAGCTTTCTCAAACACTCAAGCCCATCAGCTCTCACTTACAAAGCAAAACTAAATAGAAACGCGGAGAATAGGATATGGATTTCGACTTTACACCAGAGCAAATCGCTTATCGCAAGCACATGCGCGAATTCATGGAGCGCGAAGTTGCACCGGTTGCTCAGATGAACGATCGCGAATGCAAATTCGACATGAATGTCGCCAAGAAAATCTTCAAGGAAGGATTTCTCGGTTGCCCAGTGCCGGAAAAGTACGGCGGTCTTGGAATGGATTACATCGCATACGGCTTGATGACTGAAGAAGTCAACCGCGTGTGCTCATCGACAAGAACTCTCTTCTCCGTGCAAACTTCGTTGGTTGCTTTGACCATCTTGAAGTGGGGCAACGAAGAGCAGAAGAAAGAATTGCTGCCCAAGCTCTGCAACGGTGAATACATCGGCTGCTATGGTTTGACCGAGCCGGAAGCTGGTTCGGATGCCGGTAACCAACAAACCCGCGCAGTCAAAGACGGCAACGATTACATCTTGACCGGACAGAAGGTTTGGATCTCCTGCGGAACGATCGCATCTCATGCGCTCATTTTTGCAACTGTCGATCCCAAGCTCGGTCACAAAGGCATCAGCTGCTTCATCGTTGACACCAAGTCGAAAGGCTTCTCGGCTGCAGCGATCAAAGGCAAACTCGGATTGCGTTCTTCCGACACGGCAACTCTCTATCTCGATCAAGTCAGAGTGCCGAAAGAAAACATGCTCGGTGCTGAAGGCGACGGCTTCAAGGTAGCGATGTCCGCACTCGATAACGGTCGCTTCTCGGTAGCTGCCGGTGCTGTCGGCCTTGTACAAGGTTGCATCGACGAATCCACCAAGTACGCAATGCAAAGAAAGACTTTCGGCAAACCGATTGGCGAACACCAACAAGTTCAAGCCATGATTGCCGACATGGTTGCAGACTGCGAAGCTGGTCGCTTGCTCTATTTGAGAGCTGCTCACCTGAAGAACAAGAACGTCCGCAACACTCTGGAAACCTCCCTGGCCAAGCTCTTCTGCGGTGAAGCAGCTAACAAAGCAGCGCACAATGCAGTTCAGATCTTTGGTGGCTACGGCTTCTCTGATGAGTATCCAGTTGAGCGTTTCTTCCGTGATGCCAAAGTGCTCAATATCTACGAAGGCACCCGTGAAATCCAGCGCTTGATCATTGCTCAAGACGCACTCGGAATTCGCAACGCCAACGGAGCTCCAACCGGTCGCATGACCGAATTGGCAGGCGTCGGCGTTTAAGCCGGAACCTGCTTCCAGGACCAAATAATTAGAAGGACGTGCCTCGCGCACGTCCTTTTTCTATAAGAGACAAAGATGCCCGAAATTGGCGATAGGAGCCAATTCACAGATCTCAAGCATTGTTTTGGCTCTCTGTACTGACTAAAATATAAGAAAGTGTTAAGCCCCGAGAAGGGCAAGACTTCGTTCAGAAGTGCACGGGCACTGTTTACAAAGCCCCGTTCTTAACCGGTCCTTAAACAGGGCGGGATTAGGATGGAACCATAGCACTGTATGTAAGACATACAGCCAATTTTTAAAAGTAATAGACAGCCAATCAAACGGTAGGTTATGGGATATCTTGAAGGTTTTGTTGTTTGTGTAGTCGCAGCCGTCGCTGCTATGTGGGTCAACGACAAGCTTCCAGTTGGGGGCGATTACATTCAAGACGAGAGTCTGTAAGCCTCAAGAGGCGACTCTTTTCTCAATTGTGAATCCTTTCCGGCGTGGTTCTTTTTTTTCGACTACGTATTTTCCCCACTAGACACGTGGATAAATCGTCGTATGATTGTCCCTTGTCAAGGGATGTCTTGAGACGCCTGAGACTTACCACTTGCGCAACCCAAGCTCTCTTATTTCCTAATCGGGACTAAATAGAGCTGCAAGTTTTTGCCTCACCCTTTCTCAGATCAAAAACGTCACGGCGGCACGATCCGCTCAAGCGTTAATTGCGAAAATCGCGACGACTGCAAAGTCATACGCGCAGGGTGATGTGTTGCCAAATTCCTTACTAGCAGAGTCTGACAAACGCCCGGCATGCAGGTGCCGTTTTGAGGCGCAAACTTACGCTGCCAGAGGATTTGCGAGATTGTCATGATTTTGTCACCGGGCTGAGAGTAGTATCTCGGCACCCCCCGGTACATACATTTTCCTAAACTTACTAGAGGCAGTGTTATTCATATGCCAGCAGATTCTATTGGCGAAGTCAGCAACGTACAAAATCCTGTCGTTAAAGATGCGAGCGAAAAAGTACTTGCCGAAGCCGGCAAGAATGATCCGATCGACAGCCGGCAGTACCTGGAGCGCAATGCACAGACGCTGCGCCAATCCGGAGTCCTGCCTCA
>JAIETE010000142.1 GCA_019745505.1 Candidatus Obscuribacterales bacterium
GATTGGGCAAGCCCGGCGGCTTCATCCAATTTGGTTCTTCCTCTTGGTGGCGGCCGCTTCCGTCCGGACCCAATTCGTCTTCTACAGATATAGGTTCGTGTTCGCCGGTGGCTCTTTGCGATTCGGCAATTTTCCTTCTAATAGATTCGGCAAGCGTGAGCGGCTGGTCGTCCGTCAGTTGATTAGGCCCGGCCATGCCGAATTTTTCACCGAGTGAACGAGTAGTCGATTGTGCCTCGCGGCTGTCCATCATCGGTTCGGACATGCCTTTGGCGATCGCTTTCAGTCTTGTCGCCGTGCCGGAATGATCATCGGGTGCTTTGCCCTTTGCTTGCGGCGGTGCCATGGAAGGCGGCACCGAATCCTCAAACTGAGTAATTGGCTGATTGATCGGCTGAGTGCGATGCGGGTAGCGACTGCCCCCGGTCGGTTCCATGTCCATCTCCATTCCTGGAGGCATGGTGTCTTTCTTGCCTCGACCGCCGCCTTTTGGTTCCGGCGGAGCTTTCTTGTCTTGTTTATCTTTGCCTTTGAATAAATTGCCGAAAACAGCAAATGGGGAAGCCTTCTGCTCGGGCAGGTCTTCCATGATGGCGCGAGCGAGCGCTTCGGGTTGCGGAGGCGTCAAGTCGTCCGGCAGTTGAACGTCATCGGCAGCAAGCAGAACTTGTTGAATTTGGTGGTGGAATTTAGCGCACGATTCGCAGGTCTCCAGGTGGGCGGACAGCATTCGCTCGTCCTGCGCCTGCAGATCCATATCGAATCGTTGTTGAATCAAGTGTCGGAATCGACTGCAATTCATTATCAGTTACCGCGCTCTCTAAAGAACTATCCCCTACCAAGGCATTTAACAATTTGCACCCGTGCTCTGTAGAGCCATGCTTGGATGGTCTCTTTCGGCTGGTGCAAGACCAAACCCATTTGTTCGTAAGTCAGATCGAGCTGATGGCGCAGCATAAATACTTTCTGCTGCTCTTCAGAGAGTGTGCTCAAGCAGCGCCTGACTCTCTGTGTCCCCAGAATGACTGTCGTTTCCCAGTCCATATTGCCGGAACCGTCTGAAGCCGGGTCCGTACGCGCACCAGGCGGTAACGGACCGGTGTACTGCGAGTGATATTCGGAGCACGCATCGACGATAAACTGCGACACCCAGTGCCAGAGAGGCATGTTCGTCTTTTTCGGGTCGGTGTGTTTGAGCGATGCGAAAGCATTGCGGAAAGCCATTATGGTCAACTGCGTGGCAGATTCAGGATTGCCCGTTGCCATGTAGGCTATGGCGTAGAAGCGCTCTTGGTGATTCCATACAAAATCGTTGCGCTGCTCCTTGTTGCCTTTCTTCAATTCGAAGAGGACTCCGGCAGCTGCTTGGTTGAAATTATTCCGAGAAGGAAGGATAGGCATCTTTTTCTAAGGCAAGACCGCTGTAAATGCGAATACTGAAACAATAGCCAACAAACTGTCTGAAGCGGGACGTCAGGAGGTTCTTTAAACGCAACACGCGGCCGCGAATACTCCGAACCAGCAACTCTATGACCCGAAATGGGCGAGCTGCCGACCGCCAAGTAGCCACTTTTCCAGTTTACCTGATTCGGGCGGGACTCAGGAAGGATTTTGTGGGATAACTGGTGGGCTCAAAAACGCTTACGGACTGAAACAGACCTCCGTTGACAGGCGATAACGACTCATACCGCTAACATATGATGTACCACGTTACGCGCGTTAGTATCTTCATTCTGATAATTAGGAAGCTCGCTCGATGTCATTACCGGAAACGCATACTATTGAAATCAAGGTTCGCAACAGCGCGGCCTATACCTTGAACAATGTTGTCGCTACAGCAAGAAGCTGTTCGCCGCAGGATTTGAAGATAGCGGCGGCCAATGTGGACCTGGTAGGCGAAGCCGGCAAAGTGCCGCAAGAAGTCTCGGATTTCGTAAATTTTGTTATGACAGATCTCTTCACACTTTTGCATCGAAGCGGGCTTTACAACAGGCAAAGGGCGTTCTGGGAGTCAATCGCTCGCGCTGTCAAAGTAACCGTTCATCCTGTCACGCAGGGCTTTTTCAAGAAGGAAGCTTTGCCGATGTATGACGTGCATTTTGAAGATGCTTCGGGTGGGACAACGCTTTTAGCACTTGTAGTTCAGAATCACGAGCAGTGGAAAGTACCTAAATATGCGACCGCCTATTTTAAGGAATTGCTGCACAGAGCCCAGCAGCTGGATAAGAAGAGGCCGGTCATGAAATCAGTCATGGTGGTGGCGCCCAAACCCTTCTCGCAGGAGTTGTTCAAACACGTAGATAAAATTTTGGGCGGACCGAATCTCGATCCTGTTTCCCGGTTTGAATCTGTACTTGAAGCTCCGATTACCGTCCATTTGAATCTGTTCGAGTATGGCGTGTCGGCTGCAGAGCCACTTTCTGCTTCATCTGAATTGCCGGCGGATGAGGAAGAATCAGACTCTGCCAGCCCGACATCCTACGACCCGGAAGAAATCGATGATCCCAATGTGATTGGAGATGAGAGTCTTTTGCATCCGGATGACATGAAAGTCAAACCCGGCCGATTCATCTTCAAAATGATTCAGCCCGATGTCGATAGAGCAAGAAAGAAATAGAAGAATTAGAGCGGAATATTTCCGTGCTTTCTTTTCGGTCGCTCGATGCGTTTATTCTTCTGAACTTCCAGTGCCGCGTGCAGATATCGCCTCGTTTCCGAGGGCAGAATTACGTCGTCCACGTATCCCAGCTCGGCAGCCACATATGGATTGGCAAATCGCTCTCTGTACTCGGCTACCAGCTCTTTGTGCTTGGCCGGAGCATCTTCTTTGAGCTTGTCCAATTCTTTTCTATACAAAAGATTGACAGCACCGTCTGCACCCATGACGGCGATCTCGGCTGTAGGCCAGGCAAAATTAAAATCGCCGCCCACATTTTTGGAACCCATTACGTCAAAAGCTCCACCATAGGCTTTGCGCGTGATGACTGTCAGTTTCGGCACAGTCGCTTCGCAGTAGGCATAAAGCAGTTTGGCACCATGCCTGATGATGCCGTGGTGCTCCTGTGTGCGACCCGGCAAATAGCCTGGCACATCGACAAAAGTAATGACCGGGATATTGAACGCGTCCAGGAAACGAACGAAGCGTGCTCCTTTTATAGATGCGTTGATGTCCAGGGTGCCTGCCAGTTTCTTTGGCTGATTGGCTACAATGCCGACCGTCTCACCGTGCAGTCTGGCGAATCCGGTAATCAAATTGGTAGCGTAAAGCGGCGCTATTTCGAAGAAATCGCCATTGTCGAAAATCTTGGTGATGACGTCGTGCATGTCGTACGGCTTTGCCGGGTCATGCGGAACGACGCTGTCGAGGGCACTGCTTTCGGCCGGTTCGGCATCAGGACCGGGTTCTACGAAGGGAGCCGGTTCCAGGTTGTTCAGAGGCAAATAAGAAAGCAACTTTCTGACCATCCAGAAAGATTCTTCCTCATCTTCGGCGAGCAATTGCGCGACACCGCTCTTCTCGTTGTGGACGCGCGCTCCGCCCAGTTCGTCAAAAGTTACGTCTTCACCAGTGACGGTGCGCACGATTTCCGGTCCGGTGATGAACATATAGCTGGCTTTGTCCACCATAATCGTGAAATCGGTGACTGCAGGGCTGTACACGGCGCCGCCGGCACACGGACCGTAGATCACCGATATTTGAGGAATCACGCCTGAGGAATTGACGTTTCTGTAGAAGATATCGGCGTAGCCGGCCAGCGAGGCCACCCCTTCCTGGATGCGCGCGCCGCCGCTCTCGTTCAGACCGATTACCGGGCAGCCCGCTTGCTTCGCCAGATCCATTACTTTGCATACTTTGCGGGCGAAAACTTCTCCCAGTGCGCCACCAAGGAAGGTGGCATCGTGAGCGAAGATATAAACCGGTCGTCCGTCGATTTTTCCCTGTCCTGTGACAACTCCGTCGCCGACCACCTTTTTCTCGTCCAGTCCGAAGTGTTCGCAGTGGTGAACGGCGTAGCGGTCCAGTTCGATGAAAGAACCCTCGTCCAGCAGCGCGGCAATCCTCTCTCTGGCGTGCAAGGTGCCTTTATCGTGACGCTTTTTCAGGGTCGCTTCGCTGACGGCAACTGCTTGTCCGCGCTTTTCGGTCAGGCGTTCGTTTGGCGATTTTGCGGTTTTGCTCTTCGTTTCCATTGTCTTTGCCGTCCGTATTGTCTTTTGAAGTGTCGCTATTTAACCACACCCATTGTCGTGTAGAGAAGGAATTGGTGAACGATAGTCAGATAGATAGTCATGGTGCAAACATCCAGAATGCTTGTGATGAAAGGTCCGCTGGCGTGCGCCGGATCGATGCCAAGCTTCTGGAAGACCATCGGCATGAGGGTTCCGATCAAAACTCCGCAAGTCATTGTGACAAACAGCGAACATCCGACGACGAAACCGAGAGTCGGATTGACGCTGTGAAACATCCAGCTCATCAGGGTCGTGGCCACTCCGCATAGGATGCCGAGCAGCATGCCAACACGCGCTTCGTGAAAGACATGTTTGAGGATCACACGCCAGGCAAGTTTTTCCATGCCGGTTCCACGCAAAGTGATGCAAGTGCTTTGCGTTGCCACGGAGCCTGTAACGCCCGACAAGAGCGGCATGAAAGATGCGGCGGCGACGGTTTCTTTGATGACACTGTCGAAGTGTGTGATCACCGAAACAGAACCGGCTTCGATTCCCAGTGTGATAAGAAGCCAGGGCAAACGCGCACCGACTGCTCGCCGAACGCTCAAGCTCAGCTGTTCACCGAGGTCTCCGGCTTCACCTGTGATACCGGAGGCCTGGAACAAGTCTTCGGTTGATTCTTCCCACAATACGTCGATGACATCATCGGCGGTGATAATCCCTCTCAGTTTTCCTGATTCATCAACGACCGGCAGTGTCAATAAGTCGTATCGGCTGAGCTTTTCGGCTGCTTCTTCCTGGTCCGTAGTGGTCAAGACTTTGATGACGTTATCGTCCATCAAACTCTCTACGAGCGCCTCCGGAGGCGCCATCAGAAGTTCTTTCAAAGTGACGCGACCGGCCAGCTTTTCTTCTTCCGAGACTACGTATACGTCATAAATGTCATCTTCCAGTTCTGCGTATGTTTCTCTCAAATAGGAAATCGCCTGATCGGCAGTCAATTTCCCTTCCACCGCCAGGTAGTCGGTGGACATGATGCCCCCTGCCGAGTCTTCCTCGAAGCCCATCAATTCCTGGATGTCTTCTTTGGCCTCGGTGTCGGTCATCTGGTTGATGATCTGCTGAACCTTCTCTTTGGGCAGTTCGGCAAGCAAGTCCGCCGCGTCGTCGGGGCTCATCCTGGCGATGATCGGAACGACGCCTATATCGCCCAGATCCTTAAGCAAATTTCCTTGGGTTTCGGGTTCCAGCTCCGCCAGCACTGCTGATGCGTTATCCAGGTCTAAGAGTCGGAAGCAAGAAAGCCTGTGGCTGTTGTCCAGATCAGCCAACCACTCGGCAATATCGGCCGGATGCTCCTCATTGAGAAGCATCCTCAGTTTTTGACGCTGCCCGTCATCTACGAGAGCGCTCAATTCTTCCGGCGCCAGCCGCGCTTTCTCGCTCATGATCTACCGGTTGGATCTGGGTGAGACTTATCGAGTAACAAAACTCGCCGGATGCATTTGCATCCAGCACTAACCCTATCAAGATGTCAGCTAAGGTTTAAGACAAGCCCTCTAAGCTGACCGAAAGAATATTATTTCGCCCGACACAAAGCGGCTTTTGGCGCTCTTTTTTCTCTGAGCTTTTGTTTATCAATCTTCAAGATAGCCGGCCAACTTCGAAGACCAGGCTGGCTGCCTGAGCTTTCTGAAGGCTTTGTGCTCAATCTGACGAACACGTTCGCGGGTGATATTGAAGAGTCGGCCGACTTCTTCCAGGGTCCGTTGCCTGCCGTCTTCCAGCCCATAACGTAAATGCATTATGTCGCGCTCGCGCGGTGTCAATTGACTGAGCATGCGGTTGAGGTCTTGACGCATCAGCTCTTCTTCCGTTGTCATGTCCGGACGCGAAGTGATGTTGTCTTCGATCAAGTCGCCCAGATAAGTCTCTTCATCCCTGTTGAGGGGCATCTCCATCGAAACTGGTTCTCTGTCGGCCTGAATAATTTCGGTGATCTTATTTACAGATAATTCCATTGCGTTGGACAATTCCGACTCGGTCGGCTTGCGGCCCAATTCTTGGGAAAGTCTGGCCGAGGTCTTTTTCAATTTGTTAATTGATTCGACCATGTGCACAGGTACGCGGATAGTACGGGATTTATCGGCCAGACCGCGGCTGATCGCCTGCCTGATCCACCAGGTGGCGTATGTGCTGAACTTAAAACCTTTGGTGTGATCGAATTTCTCGGCTGCTCGAATCAGCCCGAGATTGCCTTCTTGAATCAAATCTTGGAAAGGCAGACCACGATTGACATACTTCTTGGCGATCGAAATTACCAGACGCAGGTTGGCTTGAATAAGCTTCTTCTTGGCGTCCAAATCGCCGGAGGCAATTCTTCTAGCCAGCTCGATTTCCTCGTCCGGCTTGATCATTTTTACGCGGCCGATTTCGCGAAGATACAGTCTTACAGAGTCTTCAGTAAATCCATCAGGACCTGTCGGCTCTTTTTCTTCTGCCTCTTCTTCCTGACCGACAACGGCAGCCGGCCCCTGCTGAGCTTCTTCCTCATCAAAGGCTTCTTGCCAATCGTCAGCTACTTCATCGCGAACTTTAGACGCCAATCTCGTAAACTCCTGCTAGTAAAAACTTGCCAGTGTCAACTCGGCAACTGTCACACACTGGTTATTTACCCAATCAAGTTGGAAATCTCGCGGTCAGCCCACTTCTTTAGCAGTCAAGAGGTAGATTAACTTTTGTAAATTTGGGCCGAATCGTTGTTAGTTTCGGCATTTTGGCTGAGAAATGTCGCGATAGCAGCGGCAATGTCCTTGTCATGTTCGATGGTTAGCCGTTTACATCAATTCGAGCTTATATACATTTGTTATACGAGATAGCAAGCCCGGGGCGCTCAGGCTGTTTCGGCTGCCTTTTCCCGGCTTCAAAAACTTCTAAACGCAGAAATGTTTGGAAAGCATTGAGCCTTGCTCCCACACCTATATAGTCGTGCTATATTCACTTTTCGCCCATTCTTATCAAAGTGGGCAGTTATGCCTGGAAAGGCCGGAGAAACATTATGACCAAGAAATACAACGCTCGCGAAAAGAAGCAACGCCGTCTGGCCAAAGAGCGCCGTAAAAAAGAACGCATCAAAGAAGTAATCGCCAAGGCTGCCGAAAGGAAGAGCTAGATTGGCTGCTACCAAGCGCATAATGTCCGGCATGCGTCCTACTGGACGCTTGCACCTCGGACACTACTTTGGGGCGCTACTCAATTGGGTTGATTTCCAGAGCCGTTATGAGTCGTACTATTCGATCGTCGACTGGCATGCTCTGACCACCAAATATCAAGACAGCGCCTCGGTTCCTGCCAACGTATTCGAGATTACCCTCGATTGGCTGGCCGTTGGCATCGACCCGGAGCAAGCGACAATTTACGTGCAGTCTGCCATTCCGGAGATTGCCGAGATTCATTTATTGCTTTCCATGATCACTCCGCACAACTGGGTTGAGCGGGAGCCGACTCTCAAAGACATGGTCAGGATGTTGGCGCAAGATGAGTCCGAAGCTCGCGAGAAAGCCACATATGGCTTGCTCGGCTACCCTGTCTTGATGTCTGCCGATATTCTTACATTCAAAGGCGAGCTGGTGCCGGTCGGCAAAGACCAGGAGTCGCACCTGGAATTCGCTCGCGACGTGGCTCGCCGTTTCAACAATACTTACGGCACTGATTTCTTTCCCGAGCCCAAGCCCGAATTTACCGTAACCCCGCTTCTCAAGGGTATGGACGGTATGAAGATGGGCAAGTCATACGGCAACGACATCAAAATTGCTGATACCGCCGATGACACCATAAAACGAGTGCGCACCATGGTCACCGATCGCACGCGCATCGCCAAGGCGGACCCCGGTCACACTGATTTGTGCGAAGTTCCCTGGCCCTGGTACAAGGCAGTTGCCGATGAGCAACTGCGCGCCACTGTCAAAGATGAATGCGAGAACGCCAAAATCGGGTGTGTTGACTGCAAAAAACGGCTTGGCGGCCTGATTAATGACCGCTTTGCTGAATTTCGCGAGAGGCGCTCGAAGCTGGCAAATGATCCCGAAAGAGTTTTCAAAATTATCGACTTCGGCAATACCAAGGCGCGCAAAGTCGCTTCGCAAACGCTCAGCCAGATGAGAGAAGTGATGGGAATGATTGACTGGAATGACAGCCAGAAGACCTGGTCAAAGTTGATGGGGACCAAAGTCTAGTCCGGGTTGATGAGTCTATTGCAAGACAGGATGCCGTTGTTCGGAGGTTCGACAAATAGCTTGTCGCAAACACCGACGAAGTGGAAAAATCTTTACGACAAACTCTCTTTATGGCAGGGATATTTGTTTGTCTTCTTCGCGGTCTGGTTGCCGATCTCGATTAGCGCCGTTTGGATTGGAATCGTTGTCGGCGCGATCTTCTGGGCGGCCACGAGCTTTCTTGCTCTAAAGATTGTTCTGGACGAAATGCCTAAAGACGGCAGCGTCAATACTTTTCAGTATGTGCGCTCAAAATTGCCGGCTATTGTAGGATGTGATGATGCGCCGCTTCTCGTGCCGCTGGCGATCTTTACTCTCGTGATCATGTTTGGTGCTTTTTGTGTCCCGCTTCTGGACGGAAAAACGGCCGCAGACGGATTGAGAGTTGCGACAAGAACTCTTGTTTCCCTGAAGGCGCTGATAGTCTATCCCTGGGCTTGTCAGGTCTTGCGCCGCAGCGACGGAGCTCGCGCTCCCGCCATTTGCGTGCTCTTGTTAGTCAGTTCGCTTTCCTGTTTGTATGCTCCGATCGAACCGAGCATGAAGGAGTTTTTGCGCAATATTACCGACAATCCTCCACATGACCAGAATTTACTTATCCTGCATCACATGACGGACGGTTTCATCAGGTGGGTGACCGGCTCCAGAACTGACTATTTGCAAGGCACAGGTTTTTTGGAACAGCCAATGGCATTTGCCGGTCAGATGCAAACAGTGATGATGATGGCGCTGGCTCTTCTGCTCTGCCGGGGATACAGATGGTTGCCGGGCTTGTTCGGCAAACGCTCTATTGCCATAGCGATTGCATGCTGCGTCACCATAGGAATTATTTTCGGTGCGGAAAGAAGCGCATGGCTTGGCGTCATTGCCGGTGTGATTGTGGTCTGCGCTAGTGTTTCCAGAAAGATGGTGGTTGCTTCTCTTGCCGGTTTGTTCTTGCTTGGCTGTCTGTCCTATTTTTGCGTTCCGATTGTCAAAGATAGAGTCGACATTCTCTTCAAACCACAGCAAAAGGCAGCGGCAGTCTTTCATGAGAGCAATTCCGGACCATTCAAGGATCCCAGCGTGATTGCGCGCTTTCACATCTGGGAAGCGGCAATTGATAAGTTCAAACAAAAGCCGATTTTCGGCAGTTCGCTGATTCGCTTCGGTGTTATTCATGCCAAGTCCGCAATGCCGGACAAGGGCTATTTCGATCACGCTCACAGCAATTATCTGCACATGCTCGCCGCAACTGGTCTAGTCGGCTTTGCCGCTTATCTATATCTTCTCTACTCGATATTTTCGACGACAGTTAAATTATCCAAGCCTGCGCATACCGAAGGACTGGCAGAGCCTGAATTGCAAAGGTTGAGATTCGAGCGCTCGGTGGCCGTGGGTCTTCTGGCTGCCAGCGCCTCTCTTGCCGTTTCCGGCCTGTTTGAATTCAATTTCGGAACAGGGCACGTGCGCCTGACCTACTTCTATTGGCTGGCGTTTTTGTCTTTGAGCAATTGCAGATATCTTCAGTCGATGCGCAACCAGGAAAAGCTGGGAGCGCCGACCATGTAAGACCCATCTTGCATAGAGACCATGGTGAAACCGGGATTGCGCTTTACCTTAATGCCGGACGCATATTCGACGAAGACGATTTCGCCTTCCGAATCAGTGTTTATCGTTGTTCCGTCGGGCATTGCCTGCTCTTTGGCTATGCCGCTCTCCGGACGAAGCTGTTTGAACTTCGGAGCGGCGAATGTAGTAATGGAGGCGACAGAATTTAGCATGCGCAACACCGAGTCCTTGAGCAAAAGGAGAGAATTACTGGTTGAATGTTTTGGTTGGGATACTTTTAGATTAGGGACAATTTGTGACAGTACTATTACAAAATCGCCTCCAAAATCAATTTTCTCGATTTTCTTTCAAAAAGTATTTAAAACGACGCGCTTGGCGGCGAAAAAATCTCAAAAGCTCAGATTTGGGTTTGCAACCAGGCTTTGGACTGATATCTCCAGGCGGTCAAAATTCCCATCACTGCAACAGACAGCGTCATTGACAGCCATGCGCCGTCCGGACCCATATTCATATTTATGGCGAAGAAATAAGCGACAGGCAGCCTGATTGCCCAATTGGATATATAGGAAATGATCATCGGGGTTTTCGTGTCGCCTGCGCCCTGAAGAGCGGAGCTGAGCACCATTGCCAGAGCAAGGAAGGGACCGCCGTATGCGTTGTAGCGTATGTATGAGGCGGTGATCAGCGCAGTTGCATGATCGCGTGTCATGATGTCCGAGAGCTGCTGCGAAAAAACCACCAGAAGTGCGCAACTGGTCAGCATCATGCCCAGACCGATATATGTGACGTGCCAGCCGGCTTTGAATGCGCGCTCTTCCTGTTTGGCGCCGAGATTTTGCCCGACTATCGATGCTACTGCCAAACTGAGAGCCATAAGCGGCATGAATACAAGGCCTTCTACTCTGATACCGATAGTCCAGGCCGCCAGTGCCTCTGTCGGGTTTTCTAAGCAGCGCAAGATGAAGAAGATGACGAAGGTTGAAAGACCCCAGCCGAGCCTCTGCAACGCAGCCGGAATGCCGATTTTGACGATGCGACCAATAACCGGGGCGATAAAGGTGAACATGTAGCGCGTGCAGCCTTTCAGCGGCGAGCGCATAAGAAAACTGACTGCCACCAAAGCTCCGACGCTGGTTCCGATCACCCCCGACCAGGCCACGCCTCTAACCCCCAAACCGGCGACAGGCCAGCCGTGGAGCACCGTAAGATAATCGCCGGCTATGTTCACAGCTGTGGATATGAGCATGATGATGAGCGTCGTGCGTGAATCTCCAATGGCGCGAAAGGCGGAATTGATGATGTTGAGCAAACTGAACGGAATCAGATAGAGGCAATATATAGATAAGTATTGAGCGCCGATTTCGGCAACTTCCGGAGAGCGGCTGAATAAGCCGACAATTTTGTGAGCCCCTAATTTTGCCATCACCAGAAGCGCCAACCCGGTAAGGAAGGCAAACAGGATCGATTGTCCGGTTGCTCTGGACGCCTCTTCTTGATCTTCGGCTCCGGTTGCTCGAGAAACCATTGCTTGCGCGCCTACGCCTGTAGACATTATGAAAATCATGAGAATGAAAAGGACTTGTTCCGACACGCCTACTGCGGCTTGAGATGAGCTTCCCAAATAGCCTGCCACATGCATGTCGGCAAGACCGACAAGGGAACTGGATATTGTCGTCACCATCAATGGCCAGGACATAGACCAGATTGCCTTCATCAGGCTGCCGGTCGCGAGATTCGCCGTCAGAGCGTTCTTTTCTTCTGGCTTGATTTCCTTCCCCTGCCGCTCTCTATCGTCTAAAGCGGTCATGCCAATTCCTCGACGCCAAAATGGTTACCTGCTATATTCTTCCAGATTCAAGACCCGGCAAGTGGCTGAGGAGATAAGGCTTATGAAACTACGCAGTAGCGTATACGGTTGGAAGTCCGTCTGGATGGAGTTTGCCGATGAGCATCAAGGCACATTCGACGACGGTCAGAAGGTTTTCGTAATGCGAGTGCCGGTGCCAGGCAAGCCCTGGAGCATCACTTACCACATGCACCAGAAGGGTGTTGGCGGTGCCGTAAGTGACAGCAGTGCTGCGTTCCTTCCTTTTAAGTCCAAAGGAGCATTCAGCTTCGATCTTCACAATCGCAGTCTGGCAGGCGATGCAAGCAAGATCTTCGGAGCTCAGGACATTGAAATCGGGGAAGATGAATTCGATCGCGAATACATAATAAAAGGATCGGATGAGAATCTCGTCAAAAGAATCTTCGCCAGTACACGCATACAAGAGTTGATCAAGCTTCAGCCTCATCTCAAGCTCTTTATACAGGATGAGCCGAAAGAGCTTGCCGAGCATGGGACAGTTCCACCTGGCATCCATGTGCTCGCATTCAAAGATAAAGCTGCAATCAACAGCTACGAGCGCCTGACACTCGTACATGACTTGATGTTGGCAACCTTGGAAGAAATGATGGCTTGTGACCTTGCATCCCCACAGGATCCAAATTTCGATATCTAATGGGCTCAAGTTGTATGTTCGTCTGGCATCACCTGGAAAGGTGATGTTGACTTGATTTCACATCAAATATGATCAATTTCACAAGATTCTCACAAGCAGTGGGAAGAATAAAAACAGAGCGGTTTTCGCTCCAAGGATCTGGAGGCCTAACCGGACCCGAGAAATATGAGCACTGCGTTTAAGAGGGCGAACCTTCCTAAATACAGGTTTGAAGCAAGTGGTCAAATTCGGAATCCGGGAAAAAACGATGGGAGCTTTGACTTATGACCGAAATTGATGACAACGACACATCCGACTCGGTCCGTCTTGCCGAGCTTTTGACGGAAGCTGGCTATATAAGCCAGAAGGATATCGATGAGGCTATGCAGATCGGCAAGGAAACTGGCATGCGGGTTGGGCGTGTGCTCATCGTTTCAGGCTGGCTTTCCGAAAATCAACTGGTCGCCGCGGTGAAAGCGCAAACCCTGGTCAACAACGGCAAAATTAGTCGTGGAGCGGCGGTGAGGGCCCTGAAAATAGCAGACGAGAAAGAACTCTCTTTTGACAGTGCTCTGCAAAAAATGACAGCAACCAGACTGCAAGCCCTTGTGAAAGTAGATACTCGTTCGTAGCGGCAATTGCCTTTCGACAAATTTTCGGCGATCAAAGACGCTTCGTGACATTCAACTTCACGAGGCGTTTTCACTAGTATGTCCGCGAACTTGCCTTTCGCGCTGCTATATTTTGGATGATGCAATGGTGACCCGCCCGCCGATGAATTGATCAGGGAGATTTTCTTTTGTCCGTCTGGGACATTCTGATTAGATATCAGAGCGCTTTTGCCGGTGGACTGATTGTCACTTTCAAGCTTGCCATGATTGTTTGGTCCGCTGGACTGGCTTGTGGGTCCGTGCTCGGCATTTTGGGCGCGAAATGGAATATCTTGGTGGGCATACCCAGCCGCATTGTTTCGTTCGCACTTTCCGGCATTCCTATTCTTGTTTTTCTTTTTTGGCTTCACTATCCGCTTCAAACGATGCTAGGTCTGGTGATCGATCCGTTTGTAACAGCTGCACTTACTCTTTCCATAATCAACGCCTTTGCAGTTTCAGACGTCATTCGCGGGGTGCTTGCCGATTTTCCAAAGCAGTACGTGACAGCCGGTATGGTCTGCGGAATGACACCAATGCAAGTGCTTATCTACATTCAGATGCCGATTGTCTTGCGTCAGACTGTACCTGTGCTTTTGATGATTCAAGTAAACATGCTGCAAGCAACTCTTTTTGCCAGCTTGATCTCTGTGTCGGAAATTTTTCGTGTCGCGCAGCAAATCAATGCTCAGATATACCGTCCTGTTGAAATCTATACGGCCCTTGGCGTTCTCTTTCTTTTCATTTGCTTGCCTATGAATGGACTGGCGCTCTGGCTCAAAGCTCGCTATACGCGGGATTTTTCCGAGAAATAAGGTACCATGCTGAAAGCAACTGATCTGAAAAAATCATACCGCGGTCAGAATATTCTCGACGGTGTAAACCTGGAACTGGAGCCCGGGCAGATTTCAGTCATAGTTGGTCCGAGCGGTTCTGGAAAAACCACACTTTTGAAAGTTATTTCCATGCTCGATCCACCGCATTCCGGTTCAATCGAGGTTGATGATTGGAGTGTTAGATTTCCGCTCGAGAAAGGCAAAAAGCTGCAGCCTCCCTGGCCGAAGCTGACGGTTGTTTTTCAACAACTTTTCCTGTGGCCTCATCTTACATTGCTGCAAAATATCACCCTTCCGGTTTTTTTGCGCCATTCGAAGGAAGATCAGCAGAAGGTTGAGGAATTGATTGACTTGTTCGAGATGCGCAGTTTTATTTATCGCTATCCAAATGAGGCGTCTCTGGGACAGAGGCAGCGGGCTGCTCTCGCACGAGCTCTGCTCTTGCAGCCGAAATATTTGCTGTTGGATGAGATAACTTCGTCTCTCGATGTAGAGCAAGTTGCGATTATTCTTTCCTATCTGAAAAAAACTGGCGCAGACCGGAATTGGAATTTTGACTGTCACTCACTTGTTGCATTTCGCTCGTGAAGCCGCTGACACTGTGATATTCATGGAGTCCGGGCAGGTCATCGAAAAAGGCGGGCCTGAAGTGCTGATCTCTCCTTCACAGGAGCGTGTAAAGCGTTTTCTTTCGGTTATCGAGTCGGCTACATGATTTCGGAAGCCAAGCTTATATACTTTTGGCATTGTTTGAACCGGAGGAAAGGCGAGCGTGTTCAAAGCAATCTGTAGATCAGTCACTATGCGTATTTTCAGTGCAGCTTTACTGGTAGTGAGCGCGATTGCGGTACAGTCCTGTTCCAGTTCCACCGTGCAAACAAGAGCCAAGTCCGAATCACTCTATGACCGGGTGATGAGCAGCGGCGTCATCAAATGCGGATATGTAGTCTATTTCCCTGGATGCAATAAGGATCCAAATACTGGAAAGCTTTCGGGTATTGGCATAGATACCTTAGAGCAAGTGGCGAAAAATCTCGGGCTCAAAGTCGAATTTACCGAGGAAGTAGGCTGGGGCACAATGCTGGAAGGCTTGCAGACGAATCGCTATGACATGATTGCTACTCCGATCTGGACTAATTCAAACCGGGCCAGGCTCGTCGACTTCAGCGATCCTCTCTATTACAGCCCGATAAAAGTTTGGGTGAAAGCCGGTGACAAACGTTTTACCGAAGCGAATTTGAGCAGTCTCAATAACGCAAAGTTTGTAATTGCCACCGTTGACGGTGAGACCGCAGAAGTAATAGCAAGTGAGGATTTCCCTCAGGCGAAAAAATTGTCTTTACCTCAATTGTCTGGTGTGGAGCAAGTTTTGCTCAATGTTTCAACCGGAAAAGCTGATGCTTCTTTCGAGGAACCTGCTGTTGCAGAAGCTTTTCTCGAACACAACAAAGGCGCAATAGAATCAGTCAAAATGGAAAGGCCGATTCGAGTGTTTCCTAATTGCTGGATGTTCAAACGCGGTCAGATGGAATTCAAAGACATGATCGATACCGCTCTGGCTCAGTTGATCAACAGTGGCGCCGTAGAAAAAACAATTTCGAAATACGAGAAGCACAAGGGCACGCTGTACCGTGTGGCACTGCCTTATCTCAAGCCGAAAGAGTAAGTTTTGAGGCTCTTTCGAATTCGGGTTGTGAACCTTATCTGTATTCGGGATCGGTGATACTCATCGATTCCTTGCTGAGTGGTTTGCGACCACCTGTTTGCATCGCGCGCTCAGCCCCTTTGACCACACCGGTGACCATGCCGGTCGCCAGACCGTAAGGAACGGACATGGCTGCTCCGAACATGCGTGCAGTCAGGTCTGGCTTCTTCCCGTCCCAGGTGAGGTCATTGGTAACCTGCGAATTCATCCGTTTTGTTTCACTGGCCATAGTCTTGGCTGCTTTGTAGGGAACTCCGACCATCAACCCGCACATCACGCCTGCTGCTCTTTTGGGGGCTGACAATGCGTGTGAAAGTCCGCTTCCCGTCTTGGGATTTTCATCAGGAACGTCTTTTACTGTGTCGGAATCTTTAGATGCAATTTGATTCCTCTGTTCAGATGCGTGCTTGAAAAGAGAGAGTTTGCCAGACTTCTTTGGCGAAATTTCTTCATTGTCCTGAATTTCCATTCTTATCGGTCTGGGCGCTTCAACCTGCTGTTTCGGCTTGGCGCTGGGTGGCTCTTCATCGAAAAACACATCACCCTGCGCGAATGAGGCGCTGGCGGAGGCGACCACGATTGACGCCGTAAGAAGCAGCGAAATTCTCATGGTAGATTTTTTTTCTTTATCGAGCATGTATTACCGAACAGTCTGAGCGAACCTGATAAGGGGCGTTCGGCAAATTATAGCCGCTTCCTGGCAACCTTTAGGAATAACCTTCTTTAGATTAACTAAGCTTCGTCCTTGTCAGGAGATCGACGCTTTCACCTTTTTGCCGAAGTGATCCGTCAATCGTCTCAAAGTCGGAGAGATGTCGTCCTCGGAAATTCGTGCGTCGATCAAGAAGAGCGAATCGCTGTTCTTCGCTTCTTTCAAGGCTTGCTTGAATTCTTCCGGCGTCTGCGCGATCGCACCTTTGCCGCCCAGGGCTTTGGTGAGCATAGCGTAATCCCATCTCTGCAGGTCGTAGTAGTCTCGCTTTTGATCGATGAAGCGCAGCATTGCGTAGCTGGCATTATTGAAGACGATAACGATTGGATTGATGCCGAGCTTAATGGCTGTGCTGATTTCCATGCCTGTCATTTGGAAGCCGCCATCGCCTACGAGGATTACCGAGCGGCGCTTGGGATTGGCGATTTGTGCTCCAATACCGGCAGGCACTCCGAAGCCCATGCTGGAGTAATAGCCGGGGGCGATGAAAATATCCGTCTTCAAGCTCATGCCGGCATACAGGCAATCTCCCACATCGGATACGACTGAGAATTTTTCGCTCATCAAGTCGTTGAGCTGATTGATCATGTGAGCGACGGTGAGATTTTTGTCTCCTGCCTTCGGCTCGATCAATTCAGGCTCGATTGTCGGCAGGCTGAATCTCAGGGTTGGCTTGACTTTCGATGTGGTCAGTTCAATCAGCTGATCGATAAGCGATTTGAGATTGACTCCGTGATAGGTGTGATGACCGGCCGTTACTTCATGCGCAGTGCACTGGATAAGTGCTTTTGCCGGCAGCTTGGCGGTGTATCCTGCCGTTTCCATCTCGGTGAGCACTGTTCCTAGGGAAAGTATCAGGTCGGCCGATTCAACGTAGTCTTTTACTTTGGGGTTGCCGAATTGACCGAAATAGTTTCCGGCAAAACACGGATGAGACTCAGGGAAAGAGGCTTTTCCGAGGATGGACGTGACTACCGGAATATTGAGCGCTTCGGCAAGTGCCACCACTTTGTCTTTCAGGTTGAAACGCCTTACTTCCACACCTACGAAAAGAACCGGTTGCTGAGCTTCTTTCAAGCGGTCGATTATTTCGTGGACCGCTTCTTCCAGTGCCGCCGAAGGCGCTTCCATCGAGCGCGGAGCGCTTTCTTGAATGTCCAGCTCGTAATTGACCATATCGCGCGGAATTTCTATGTATCCGGGGCGAGAGAATTTTGTGGTGGTCTCGAAAACGCGATCGATCTCATCTTGTGCCGTAGCCGGGTTGGCAAGCAGCGCCTGTGATTCCGTCACTTCTTTGAAAACGTTGTACTGGGTGTCGAAATTCTTCACGCAGTGGTGGAGCTGCGGCTTTTGGCTCCTGTAGCGTGTTTCTGGGCTGCCGGAGATGATTAGCAGCGGCGATTCTTCCGCGTAGGCAAGACCGACCGAGTTGATCATATTGAGACCACCGGCGCCGTAAGTCACCAGCCCTACGCCCAGTCCTTTCAGTCGGGCATAGGCGTCAGCCGCATAACCGACGGAGGGTTCGTGAGTCATGACCACTGTCTTGAGCTTGGTCTTCTCTTGGGCTGCGTAGAGCGGCAGAATGAAATCACCCGGAATTCCGAACGTCGTGTCGACGCCGGAATCTTTGATGCGGTCGAATAGATACTCTGCCAGTTTGCGTTTTGTCATGACATCCACCATTGCTGCCAGTCAAAGCACGAAGCTTTCATACCGCAGCGAATCCAGTTCCAGGCGGAATTGTAGCGCGATGAAAGTTCAGAAGACCGCTTTCAATCATTTCTTCTTCATTTGCTATTTGTAATTTGCCGATGGCGATTTGGGATAATCAGTGAGTTACTAAATTTGGTCATGCAATGAAGCCGGCGCCAAAATCGGAATTTGTTTTTGAAGAGAAGGAAGTCTTCAAAAGGCACTGGTTCAAGCATGTCTCTCGCATATTCATTTCACTTATCATCGTTGCTCTCAATATCTGCATGGCGATGAGTCTTATAGACAGGATCCTGCACGGCGGAAACATGCCTATCCACATGGAGCTGCTTAGCTTCTTGTTTTTGGCATTCATTGATGTGGCTATGCTCATCCCGATGATTTTGGAGGCCAACGAGGTGATTGTCACTCCCGAATACCTGACACTCAAGTTGCTCTACTTCAAAAAGCGGCTTGCCTGGAGCCAGATCAGCGAATTCAAACAGTGGAATTTCCTGGTCTATGCCGGAGTCAAGTCAGGCAGATGTTTTTATTTGATTAACAGGCGAGAGATAAAAGGCTTCGAGAAACTGGCGAAGATCATTGCCGAGCGCGTTCCTTTGATAGAAAAGAAGGACTAAATCGCTCCATATATACTGAACTTGGCGTTTTGACGTCTCGGCAATTGTAGAAGCGTTTGGAAAACGGTTATGGCACAGAAGAAGATTCGCGTTTTAATTGGCAAGCCCGGCTTAGACGGGCATGATCGCGGTGCGAAGGTGGTGGCTCGGGCGCTCAGAGACGCCGGAATGGAAGTCGTCTACACGGGACTGCACAGATCTCCTGAAGAAATTGTCGAAACAGCAATTCAGGAAGACGTTGATGCCATAGGGCTGAGCGTCTTGTCCGGTGCTCATATGACCTTGCTTCCCCGTGTTGTCGAGCTGCTCAAAGAGCAGAAAGTCGACGACATCCTTGTTTTTGGTGGTGGCGTGATTCCAGAAGAGGACAGGCAGTTGCTTCTCTCTCAAGGAATAAAAGAGGTTTTCGTGCCCGGTAACGCTACGCAAAGGACTATTGAGTTTCTCAAAGAGCACTTTGGCGAGCGTAATGGCGCGCACAAGGTTTCTTAAATAATTCCTACTTACATCCTGTCTATTATCTTGCTCAACTCGGGTATACCTATTTAGGAGCAATATGAGATTCATTAATTCTTCGGTTTTTTGATAAAAATTGCTGAATTATCTCTTGAAGACCATGTTATACTCCTAAAACGTGAGCACTCCCCATATTGGAGAGTTCGAGTAGATGAAGCCAGACGATAGCTACAGATTCGACCAACCAAACAAAGTCGATTTCGATAACGCTACGACGACCTGGGAATCCAGATTGTTGTTCGCTGCGAGATTGATGTTCAAACCGACTTCTGAAGCCGAGCTGAGAGCAGACTGCGCCAGCGCCAAGCGCGACGATTTCGTTGCCCTGAACGTAAGACGCGGCTTCTCCGGTGAAGACCAGCAAGCGGTTGACGACGCCTACGCGGTATACGCCTAGTTAGTCGAATTTGGTCATATTGTCAAAAGGGTTCGAAAGAGCCCATTTGTGTTGCGTGGGTTCTTTTTAGGACTTCTTTTGCCTGCTGGTACAATGAAAGGCAGTTGGTTGCTGGGTTCTTACTAGTAGGGATTGAATGTCCCAGAAGACGGTCAATTATAGGAAGGGCGACGTCGTCCTGGTGTCCTTTCCGTACACCACGGATGAAGGCACGACTCAGACTAAGCGCCGCCCGGCGGTCTTAATTTCCAACGACTACAATAATTCGCGGCTTGATGACGTTCTACTGGTTCCATTAACCAGTAATACGACCCGTGCAGCCCGTGAACCCACGCAGGTGGTGGTGATGATGAACACACCGGAAGGGCAGGCCGGGGGGCTAAGACTGGACAGCGTTATCGACTGTACGGTTATCGCTACCATCCCGAAAACCCTGCTGGTCAATAAGATTGGTGCTTTTCCTCAAGAAACGATGGAAAGAGTGGACCAGTGTTTGATGATTGCCATGGCAATCGGCCGTCCGATATACAAGGAAAAACCGCCAGGCGGACCGGACGAGGACATTCCGGAAAGCGCCTAGTTTGTATTGACACGCATACAAATGTATGTATAATGCGTATATAGGAAATTGCGGGCCGCGGACAGCGTCGATTCTTTGATTGAATCTCTGTCGTGGTGTCGCTCCTATGCGCGAGTGTCGCCCGGGGCCCTCGCGCCATCGCAAAGGCTGTCTTGCGCGCATGAGCGGGCAAGTATTGGCGCTGGACTCAGTCGGTAAGGATACGAACCTTTTCGCCGCATCTCACTTTCAAAATATCTTGCGCGCTTGCCTGCCGCGCTGCGATTTCCAAATAACCATGACTGCCGCAAAGCACCTGTGCATGGCCATCATCTATGGTGTCATAGCTGCCATTTGCGATCTTCAAAGACTGGTTACTTATGAGTATTTCTTTGATCCTGGGCTTAATCTCCGCTTCTATATTGGTGAGCAGATTTCCGTATCTATCTACATAAACGACCATGCCTTCTGTAAGCCCCGGCTCTACCTTTGGCTCCAGCCCTTCAATTCTTGAAATTGAATTCTTATCGACTTCCACCGCCAGTTCTTTCAACGGAGTGCCGCTCAATAAGTGTGCTGCCACGGGAGCGAAAATATCGCGAGCATGGAAAGTCTTCGATACCGAATCGAGAAAAAAACGCGGTTTTTCCAGTGAATATGCTCTCTTTGCGTTTTCGATAAAAGGCGTCGTGATGCCGTTATCGGGAGCCAGGATTATGCCATCATCAAGTTCTAGCGCAATTCGTCTTTGTTGCGAACCTACCCCGGGATCGACAACAACAATATGAACGGCACCGGATTTGAAATAGGGCAAGCTGATCTTTAGTGACCAAGCTCCTGCGATTATGTCGAACGGCGGAATCTCGTGATTGAGATCAACTATCAATGCTTGCGGAAAGCGGCTCAGGATGACGCCTTTTACTACCCCGACATAAGGATCTCTCTGACCGAAGTCAGTGGTTAGAGTGACGATTCTACCGGACTCGGCAACCATCAGTGGGCAATCACTGTGGCTGTGGCAAATTCATGCTCGTGACTGACTGAAACTTCGAACTTTGTGAGATTCTGTCGAGCAGCCACTTCTAATGCGCGTCCATGTAATTTGAGAGTGGGTTTGCCGGAGCGTTCTCGCACAATTTCCACCTCTTTCCAGCCGACACCGTACCATCCGGTTCCCAGTGCTTTGACCGTTGCTTCCTTTGCCGCAAACCGCCCGGCCAGCCTTTCGAACATGTGGTGGCGGGCACTGCTTACATGCCTTTCTTCCGCTTCTGTCAAAATGCGCTTTAACAGCTTGTTGCCGAAGCGCTCGTAAGAAGCGCGAATGCGGCTGACAGAGCAAATATCGGTGCCGATCCTGATGTTAAGGTCAGCCATGCTATCTCCTGGTCGGTATCAATATCAAGAACGGCTTTCTCTGTCGCCGCGAGTGCCGTACAAGTAGACAATCTCAGGTTTTGACAGAGACTCGTGCAATTGCGTGACGGTCTTCTTCAGAGTCGGGTGCTGGAAGTCAGGTGCGATTTCCAATAGCGGTACCAGGGCATAGGCGCGAAAGGGAACGTTGGGATGAGGCACTCTCAGTTCTTCTTCTTCAACGATAGAATTTCCGAAAAAGAGAATGTCCAGGTCTATGACCCGGCGGCGTTTCTCACCCGGCACGCAGTCTTTCAATGTTTCTTCCTTGCCGTGCATGATCGCCAGTCGTTTTTCGATATCAAGAACAGCATCAAGCAGCGCCTTACAAGAAAGAGTGGTCTCCACCGAAGCAACTGCATTGACAAACCATTTGTCATACTCCACACCGATAGGCTCCGTCTCATACAGGCTGGAACATTCCAAAACCTTGATTCCGCTTACGTCCTTGAGCATCTGCATGGACTGCTGCACGAAGCCGAGCCGGTCTCCTTCATTGGAGCCAAGACCTATGAAAGCCTGTGTGCGCTTCGGATTTCCGCGGAATTTCTGTTTGTCGGACACCTTTTAGACCTCGATTCGCCTTATTTAAAGCGCACACATTATATACAAAAGGCGCGGGCAGTGTTTAATATTCTCGTTTTCAATATGCTCTTTGCCTGAATTCCAGTTGTGACGCGGCTATAATAAGCCGCAGGTAAGTCAGAGAGATCGGCCGTTTGCGCTGGCGTGCACTCAGGTCGAAGGAGAAGATATGAACATTCCTCCCGATCGCAAAAAGATTTTTCAAGCCATAGAAGAAAGTCCAGTGGCTTACAATCCAACAGTCATCGAGACTACGGCGCGAGGCGAGCGCTCGTTCGATATTTTCTCCAGACTATTGAGAGAGCGGATTATCTTCTTGGGACAGGGCGTTGACGACGTCGTTGCATCGATCATCGTTGCCCAGCTTCTTCTTCTCGAAGGTGAAGATCCGGAAAAGGATATTCGTCTCTACATCAATTGCCCGGGTGGCAGCATCACATCCGGTTTTGCTATCTATGACACGATGATGCACATAAGAAGCGATGTCTCGACGATCTGCATGGGACAGGCGGCGGCAATGGGCGCCTTCCTTCTCTCCTCGGGAGCAAAAGGAAAACGGCTTGCATTACCGCATTCCCGTGTTCTTATGCGCCAGCCGATGGGCGGCGCCGAAGGTCAAGCTTCGGATATTGAAATTCAAGCCAAAGAAATCCTGCGCAAGAAGAAATTGCTTGTCGAATTGTTCGCAAAGAATACCGGTCAATCGCAAAAGCAAATCGAAAAAGACAATGATCGCGACAATATCATGACTCCTGAGGAAGCCAAGGAATACGGCATCATCGATGAAGTCATCGCGCGTGAGCTGGTCACGAAGTAAGCAGTAAATCTGTTTCCTGACTCGGCTGCCGAAGTCATTCTGCTCGATCTCCGGTCTGCGCTCCGAGAAGGACGCTTGATGCCCTTGGCACAGCGTATTTCCCGCTTTCGGTGCCACACTTATGCCACACATTAAAAGCGACATTAAACCGTGTCAGATACACGAGGTAATTTGCGATGGGGCGAGATTGGATCGACGACAGAGCTGTGATGATGGCTCGAGATTTGGATCGCGGCAAGGGAGAGACGGTCGCGGAGAAATTGAGAGAAGACGCTTCTCGTATGAGCCCTCGTGACTTCATGAAACTGGTCAATCAGACTCAGCGATACGAACAAAGCGGAGTGGGCGATGACCTTGTCGTTTCGCCGATTCCCGGATATAACGGCGGTGGCAAGGATATTTCTGTGAACATGCGCCAGAGCGATCGATTCGGTCATCCTGTCATAGTCAATGAAGCCGTAGCTAGAATAGAACCGCCTCAACGTCCTCAACCAGGGCAACAGCCGCAAGAGCAGCAAGGCCTCGATGCCAAATCGGTATTGCTCGGAACAGCTATCGGCATAGGCATCATGGCCATCACTCGTGATAATCGCAATCACCGTCATGACGGCAGGCGTCGTTAGTCTTTCTCAGTCGAAAATGGCTTTGATGATCGACCGCGTGTCTGCAAGAGTTGGAAACAGATGATCTGGATTTTGCGCTTCCAGATCCTCGCGTGTAGTGCGTCCTGAATTGACAGCCAAACTGACTGCACCGTAGTGTTTTGCGCACAGAACGTCGAAAATGCTGTCCCCAATCACAACTATTTCGCGCGGCTCGAAGGTCGTCTTGAAGTGTTCGTCCGCGCGCTGCTTAGCCACGTGAGGCAGATCGAGGCGGCTGGCCGAATCAGAACCGTAGGCCCCGAGCGGGAAATGGTGATTGAGTTTGAAACGCTCCAGCTTCATGCGTGCGCCTCTTTCAACATTGCCGGTGAGAAGTCCGAGAAAGGCATTGTCCATCGTTGCCAGGGCTGCGAGAATCTCCTCTACGCCATCATGAACGATGTAGTTTTTGGTTTCGCGAATTTCTGTTTCCAGGTGAATCAGGTATTCTTCAATCATCGATGGAATCGACGATTCAATCTCCTTTTTCTCGATACCCGCTTCCGTCATGATCTCAGTCAGGATTTGCGGGTCCGTTTTTCCGGACATCGATAATTTGATTGTGGCCGGGTCGATATCATAGCGGTCTTTTAGAACCTTACTGATGGCGCGGCGCCCCGCTCCATCAGACGTGATCATCGTCTCGTCGATATCAAATAGAACCAGTCGCTTCTGCATTATTCAGAAGGCTTGAGATTGCTCGAAGTGTCAACGGCAGGTGGTGGCGCCGGCAGTGCTTCATGCGTTTCCGGTTCTTCGCCTTCATAGATGCGAATCTGATCTCGTCCGCTGTTCTTCGCTACGTAGAGCGCTTTGTCTGCTCGCTCTACCAGCTCTGCTGCGCTGCTTGCTTGTTTCGGGAATGAAGCAGCACCGATTGAACAAGTGATTCTGCCCAGTCCTGGTACGTGGCAATTCCTAATCTGGCTGCAAATACGATCTGCAATCAGTGCCGCTTCGAACAGCGAAGTTTCAGGCAGGATGACGCCAAACTCTTCTCCGCCGTAGCGTGCCGGCGTGTCGCCGGAACGTAGGATTGTTTTGAGGATGGAAGCGACCTGGCGTATGGCGGCATCGCCCACCGGGTGACCGTAGTTGTCGTTGATCACTTTGAGTTTGTCCAGGTCGACCATAAGCAGCGAGCATGACGTGCCTTTTCTCTTGGCAAGATTGAGGTCTTCCTGCAGGCGGTTTTTGAAATAAACGTGGTTGTAGAGCGTAGTCAGACCGTCTGTAATCGCCTGATGCTTGACGGTCGCGAAAAGATGAGCGTGTTCGATCGCGACCGCCACCTGGTCGGCAATAGCGGCTACCAGGCGCACTTCGGTCGGTGTCCACTCTCTTGTATTTTCGGTTTGATGAACGACGAGCAAGCCCACCAGTCTGTTCTCGCTGACCAGCGGTGCTGCGATCAATGAGCGAGTACCGTTCTGGTCGAGGAAGTGGCGGAAAGGCATGGCTCGCGAATCGAGATCTATGTCCGTGATTACCGCGATTGGCGCTTCCTGCACTGTGTTTGCATCAATCGGTATCTGCACCAGTTCGCCGTCGTCAGTTTCGACAAAGGTCGCATAACCTTTGCTCAGTCGATCCAGGTCTATGCCCAAGATCGTGTTGCGGCCGGTCATTACTTCCGCTCTGAGCTCAGCTGGAATCATGGGCTCGAGTTGATCGTATTGCGAATTGGCATTCAGTGCTTCGCCCGTTTTCGCCTGGAACGTTTGCATGGTCGAGGCTAGCAGATTAGCGGCGCGCGTCGATTTTATGGTCGGCGAATGGGCTACGCGGAAGTCCAGCTGGTCAGGATACAAGCTTACGCCTTTGACGCTGTCCAGATGCCCGGCGTGGCATTCATGGGTGACAACGAGCGGACCCTCATTGCGCGGCTGGGCAATCTGCACACGCTCGACACCGAGCGCTTTGAGCAATTCGCCCGTAACCGTATTCAATATTGTGTCGAGGTCCAGCGAACTTCTCACTGAGCGCACAATATGATTGATCAGTATTTCCTGCTCAGCCATCTGCTTGGTGCGGTTGTACAAGCGGGCATGCTGCATGGCCAAGGTAACCTGACGAGCAATCGCTTCTACCAGTTCGAGCTCGTAGTCGGTCCATACACGCAGGCGGTCGCACTGATGGACAAGAATGATACCCAGAGGTCCTTCATTCGTCGTGATTGGACATGCAATCAAGGAGCGAACCGATTTCCAGTCTTGCGACTGCTCTTCGGTTGCATTTTCGAAAAGCGGCGTATTTACTCCATCGTCGAGAACATCAAGGGAAAGAATCGAACCTTGTTGAAGAATAAGTTTGAGCACACTGTGCTTGGTTATCAAAATCGATTTGTTGGCCAGTTCGGTTCCGCCCTTTTGCGGATCGGTCCAAACATAGTCGAACATCAGCTCGTCGTCGGAAGTGTCGAGCGTGCAATGCGTGTCTACCAGCGCCAGGCAGCAGCGGCTCGAGCCCAATGCTTGTCCCAGTTCGCGCACAGTCGTGTTCAGAATTTGGTCCAAATCAAGCGACTTGCGGATCGATTCCGAAACTTGATCGGTCATGTTTTTCATGTCCTGGTTCAATTCCAGGCGAGCAGCCATTTGATTGAAGGCTCTGGCCAGCAGTCCGAACTCATCTCTTGCCGGTACATTGACTCGCTTGGTGAAGTCTCCGTGCCCGATTGCAAGCGATTCTTTGACCAGCAAGCGAATTGTGCGAGTGAAGTGCAGCGTAGCCCAGAGAGCCAGTCCGACCGATACCGCAACACACGAAACAGCGATGGCGGTGAGAAGAACCAACCAATCATGAGCATGACCATAAATTTCGCTGACCGGAACGCCGACCACGAGCAACCAGTTTGTAGTCGGTACATGATCGAAGGCATATGCTCGGGTAACGGGATCGGCGATTCCAACAGCCTCATAACTGCCTCTTTGAGCCTTGGAGCCGGCCGTCACCGACTTCGCTTTGGAGAAGTCTTTGCCCTGCCAGTATTCGTTTTGCAGGGTGCGTGCGATTACACGTTTGTGACTGTCTACTACGGCTATGACCGTGTCGCTGTTGTCGCTCAATCCATGGAAGATGCTGAGCACTGAGTTGAGGTCTACCGAGGCTAGAAGGACGCCCTGTTCTTTGACGGGCACGACCACCAGCACCGATGGGTCGCCGCAAACCGGTGAATGAGTGTAACCGGACACTGCCGGTACACCCGATCTGACGACATTGGCGATAAATTCCTTGGTGGGCGGGTCCAGCGTGACTGCTGTGGTTCTAGCCTTGACGCCGTTCTGTCCGCGTTCGGCTGCAGCGATTATTTTGCCGTCTTTGAGCAGCGCCAGATCGTGCCACTGTTTCTCGGCTTTGAGGGCTGTTTCAAAAATCTTCTGGGTGGCTTCGACCTTGCCTC
The DNA here is from genome assembly GCA_019745505.1 of Candidatus Obscuribacterales bacterium. Taxonomy (GTDB): domain Bacteria; phylum Cyanobacteriota; class Vampirovibrionia; order Obscuribacterales; family Obscuribacteraceae; genus QKMZ01. Next base: position 27,052 of record JAIETE010000142.1, read on the forward strand.
CGCGCAGAGCTGCCAGCTGAGCGATCGCGCCGGCGGTATCGAGCTGGGTTTGCGTCCAAAGATGCAAGCTGCGCACGGCTATGGCTGCCTGAAAGGTTGTGGCCCGAGAGGCTTCCAGTCTGAGTGTCTGGTAAGACTTATATAAAGTGAAGCTGCCGATGGCAATCAGAGGCGCAGCCACTCCTAGGCACAAGAGGAGCATTCTTGTGCGGATACTACAGGGGTTGGATAGCGATCTCAGCAAAGCCAGACCTGCTGTTTAACGGAGTGATGTAATTCGGGTGCCAGTCCCACCGGAGCCAATGCTTCCAGTGAGATTATAAGTGTTATTTAAAAGAGTAAAAGAGTCTATTTGTTTTAGAAATGACGTTTTTACTAAAACGGGTGGGGAAAATACGTATTGAATCAGGTTAATTTCTGCGCCTCGTCCCGGCTAGGGCTCGTTCTTGAGCAGTTTCCTTTTCGGCCGAGAGAAGACACTCGAAAGCTCTATCCGTATCGATCGGCACTTTATTTTCCAGATCGAGAGTGAGCCCCATCCGCATGGCTACGAGGATCTCCTCGCCTGCCTTCTCCTTGTTGCCCTGGCGGAGATAGACGTCCACTTTCACCATCCGTGCCACCAGACATTGCTCGTCGAACTCGAGGGCACGTTCTGAAAGATTGATGGCGTCAATCAGCTCGCCGTCCGCAAACGCTGCGCAGGCGGCAGCTGCGAGCAATGTACCTTTGAGTTCTCCGTCCACATTTGGATAATTCGAGGTGAGCAAAAATGCTTGTCTGGACTTTTTGTATTCACGGCGACGGTAGGTCAGAATGCCTTCAAGAAAGTTTGCATATAAGGGATGGCGATACTCGGATTTCAGTCGACCCAGTAGGCGCTTTGCCTGACGGCGCAGCCCGGCACGATCGTAGAGAAGTCCGACACGAAAGGCCAGGCGAGCACTTTCCGGGCTGGCGTGCCAGGTCGAAATAGCTCTTCTCAGCTCATCGGAGGCAGCCGGCCTGGTCAATTCCGAGAACCACAAGCGCACCCGAGCCGTCCTCATCATCCAGACATAAAGCGCGCCCAGAACAATGTGCACCGTAATCAGTGGCATGCGCGCCGCTGCAGGGGCCATGGTCATAGCTACGCTCCACTTGGTGCCGCCAAATCCGACCAGGGCAAGAATAGGTTCGGCAATGAAGTTGAGACCGAGCACGAATGCCGCGGTATAGCCAATCACAGTAGACAAAAATGGATGCGGCCTGAAAAGCATCGACGGCAGAAGCAGGAGCGCCAGAATGCACTGCACCACTTCGCCGGCAAACAATGAAGGGATGACGAAACGCTGGGAGGTCAGACCGGCAGGAATGGCTTCATACCAGATGAATCCATAGGTGAAGCTCTTGATGAAACCACCGAGAAACTCTGTAGTCACTGTCGTTGCCCGCAAATCAAGGAAAACGAAAAGCGGGAAAATGACGAATACCACTAAGCGCCAGGCAAATGCCCTGTCTTCGTCATTCAAATCTTCTTTTGATAGCCGGTAGCGTTCAGTCCACAAGCGATACAGCGTGCTTGCCGCTATGACGGTTGTGAGAAGCGCTACACACCACAGGTAAACCTGATTCATATGAGTTGCATGTAATGTCTAACCGGGGTTTCCAAATCGGCTTGTCATTATAAGTAAGCTCAAGTCGTCAAGTCTGAAATCTAATTACTCCTTGGCAACGTTTCCTTGTTTTGCAATTGCCAGTTCTCTCGGGATCAGGTCAGACAGTGAGACATCCAGCCATTTTCTTTCCTGCGCGGAGTAGAGATCGACTTCTGCTCGATCGTAAAGACCAGCTTTATTAAGTAACACGGCCCTGTGAAAAAGACCGTCTCCAATCTCCGGCAAGACCTTGATAGCCATCGTGTAGGCCCAGACGGCATTTCCCCAGCGCTCGGTGTTTTGCAATTTAGACTGGGGTACGCGCAACAGTCTTTCGTCCTCTGCAAGACCAATGGCGATGAAGGCTTTTCCTCTCAGCAGCGGTTCTGCTTCAAGGTTTTCAGCTAATTTCTTGAAACTCTCTATGGCCGGGTCCGTCTTTCCCTGAGCGTGGCGCACCCAACCTTCCAGCAAATACGCATCCGGCAATTTCGGGTCTGCCCGGCGCGCATGATCGACGCAATTGAGCGCCTGATGATCCAGACCGGCGGTGTAGTAAGACCAGCCTACTTCTAATATATGTTCGGCCGTCGGTACTCGCTGCGCCTTCATCTGGACGAAGTGGTGCTTTCTGGCCCACGAGGGATTGGTTTTTTCCGCGAACCAGAGCCGCAATCTTTGCGAATAGACGCAGTAGATCATTACGCCCACGGTCAGGGCGTGCGAGACACCGACTGCAATTACAGCGCCGCGCTCAGGGCTGCTGTAAATGATCCGCCAATCTCCATAAAAACCGAAGATCGACATGATGGTGTAGAAGATCAAAGTTTCTCCAATCGACCAGAGCGCCGAGTAAGTGCAGAGCGCCACCACCCACGGTGTTTTCGCCATCACCGCTACCCAGAGAAAAATCAGACCGGTCAACACTTGCAGCGCATTTCCAGCCAGGAATATCGTCAGGTATTGAGCCGAATTGAACTTTCCGTCCGGTGTTACCGAGCCCCAGAGGATCCCGTAATGAAAGTCCAGAACCTGCCCGCCCAGAAGGAGAATGGCGGCGACGTGCCCAAGCTCGTGAATCATCACGACAAGAGGCAGTATGAGCAGCATGGATGCTTGTTTTAAAACATGGCGATCGACCGAAGTAAGCTGATCATCGACAATCGAAGGCCAGCCTCGCTTCAATTGAACTGCCGTATAGATCATGATAGGAATCATGAGCCATACTGTCAGGTCATGCTCGTAGAGCCAATTCACTTACTTGCCGAAAGACTTGACCAGGATAATCGAGAGTCCATAAAGAGCTACCAGGGCTGCCATGGTTACGAGCATGGAAAACGCAGTTGGATCAGGGGTGACGACAGCGGCTAGTATGCCTGCCGCAAGGATAGCGTAACGCCAGAATTTGAGCAGATGCTTCGAGGTTACCAGACCGGTGAAAGATAGTGCGCAAATAACCAGGGGCAATTGGAAGCACAATCCCATATAAAGAAGGAATGAGCTCACCAGTGAGACATAGAAATCCAGTCGCTGATTGACTTGAATCACTCCTTCTCCGAAGCTGGCAAAAAAGTGAAGCATGCTGGGCAAAACGCAAAAATAGGCGAATGCGGCGCCGGAAAAGAAGAGCACGGGGCTGCAGACAATCACGGGCAGCACCACCTTTTTTTCATTCTTGGTCAATCCGGGAGCAACAAATCGGCAGATCTCGTTGAGAATGAAGGGTGCGGCAATGACGATGCCGGAATAGAAGCTGACTTTCAAATAGACGAGAATCGGCTCTTCCAGCGAAAGAGCTTGAAACTGTATATTGCCTGCCGGTGCCTTGAGGATTCTCAAAATGTCTTTTCCGAAGCAAAGGGCAATGGAAATGCCGATGAGCACAGCAAAGAAAGAGCGTATGATGCACATTCTAAGCTCTTCCAGATGTTCGATTACGGACATCACATGCCCTTCGCCGTCCTTCTGATTGTCATCTGGCGCCGGCGAATCAATCTCATCCGACATTAAAGACAGAGCTGTGCCGTCATCGGCGGACAGTTCGTCGCAAATCAGAGCCGTGCTCTCAGCTTCCGTCGAAACGACCTCGACGGGAGATTGCTGTTCCAGGTTCTCTTGATGTAAGTCTGATGTCACTTGTGTACTGGTGTCAGGTTTTAGAAGCTAATCATAGTGCGCGTCCCGGCAATCGTCCACAAGCCGAGCCGTTTGGTTAACACCAAGCTATTCTGACCCTTACTCGGGACCATGACAAGCCTGCCGCGATAATTCGCCTCCGGCAGGAAAATCGGCTGTTGCGGCGTCGATATCCTCTGCCGGGTTTATAGATCTTGATTACAATAGTCCAACGCTCGGCAGGAAGAACTTCTTCCATAAGCCGGATCATTTTCCAACCGTAAACGGAGTTCAATGAAGGTTCAGCTTTTCGACAATTCCGCTCAATGCATAAAGGAGAAAATCAGGCTCTCTTTGGGAGATCGTGTCCTTTTCACCAGAGCTTCATCTTTCAAAGATTCGGCGTTTTTATCTAGATTGCTCAAGCCTAAAGAATCACAGACCGGATGTCCTTCCATTCTTGTAGTCTTGCCCGATGAGACTGTCTCTTCTCGTCACGCCACCATCGATTATGTTTGCCAATCCTGCACTGTCGAAGATTTAGGAAGCACGAACGGGACTTTGTTCAACGGCAATACTTGTGAGCCAAACCGGCGATACAGTTTGAAAAACGGAGACACCGTAGGCATTTCTGGTCATGAGTTCACCATCGATTTGATCCGCCCTTTCAGCAGCGAGGATGATTGCGATCGGCAAGGTCCCGAGCTGATTGACCTGGATTCTAAGCTGGCTGCCTGGATTGATATGGAGCGTGAAGTCGATAGGCAAACATGGCTGAGATCAAAGAGCTACGTCTGTGGGACTTGCCGGCAGAAAATTTCTGCCGAAGAGACTGTTTGTCGGACATGCCTAAATCACAGTGGTGAAATCCTCTCCGTTACTAGTGTTCCTGCGCTCGGCGATTTTGATTTGAGACTGGGAAATCTTGGCTTTCGCTGGGATAGGCTGCTGCAGGAAGCGGTAATTGTGAGCACGGGCCGTCCTGTTTTTGTTGAATGCAGAGCGGTGCACTCGAGAGATCTGCGCGAATGGATTCTCGAGTCTGATGCGTGCCATTCCCTTCATTTGCAGCATCCCGCCTTCTTACGCCTTCTAGCTTGGTTTGACCTGCCTGCCCCGCGCTGGAAATATGAAAAGGCTCATGTGCGTGTCTATGAGCATGCCGACGCTGTAAATCTCGCTCAGATTTCTAGAAACGGGCCAATTGCATCTTCGATTGCAGCGAAGATATTGCTGAATGCCATTGATGCGTCGCTCTATGCACTCGAAGCCAGATGCCCGCAATACGTAGAAAACCTGGATATCGGTCAAATTTGGTTGGTTCCTGTATCGCAATTCGCCTTCTGTGTAAAACTTGATTGTCACAGACAGAGACTTGTCGCGTGGAAAGGGGCAGAATTTGCCGATTTCATTTACAGACCGGTATATCCCATTGCGCAAACGATCTCCTATGCCAGGGGCTTCAGAGAGAAGCAGTGGAACGAGCGCGGCACTGTAATGAATGCGGCGCTGATTCTTTATCGACTGGTTGCCGGCCGGATTCCTGAATATCCAGGTTCTGAGATGGACTTGAGCCTGTGGGTGAATTGGTATGTCGAAGAGTTGCCCAGAGATCTGGACATACCAGAGTCGATTGCAGAGCTGATTTTTTCTTGTCTTGGAAGAGACTGGGCCGGTATGCCGGTTGATCTGCGAGAATTTTCGCAAAGACTGTCGCGTTCTCAGACCGCCTAGCTGGCGCCAATCGCGCGTTTGGAGGCTATAAAAGCAAGGGCAATGCCGGCGGCTATTGCTACATTCAAAGATTCCGAGCGCTCGCTTATCGGAATGGAAATGACGCGGTCTGCTTTTTTCATGTCTTCTAAAGACAAACCGTTGCCTTCGTTGCCGAGCAGCAGCGCCAGTCTATCAGGGAAACTGGCGGTCCAGAGGCTTTCTTCGGCATTTTGATCCATGGCAAAACAGGTCACCTGATGTGCCTTGAGCTGTTCCATCACCTCGTCTAATTGCACATCTAATACGACCGGCAGGGCAAAAAGGGCCCCCATTGCCGAACGCACAACTTTGGGGCTGAAAGGATCCGCTGTGCCCTTCGTCAGAACAATTGCGGTGGCGCCAAAAGCCAATCCCGCCCGCATAATCGTTCCTAGATTGCCCGGGTCTTGCACCGTATCTGCCACTATGACAAAAGCATCTTTCTGCTTAAGGACTTCACTCAAATCTGTTTTCAATGACTTGGCGGTCGCTAAAACTCCTTGCGGAGTCTCGGTCGTAGCCAGTTGCAAGAAAAGCAAGTCTTCGACAACGACAATTTCATTTCTGTCCAGTTGCGGCATGCCTGGCATGCCCTCTTTCAGGAAAGAACTGCTGACGATGATGTCTTCGACTTCTATATCCTTTGCAGCTGCCTCCTTAAGCAGTTTGATCCCTTCCAGAAGAAATAGCCCGCTCTCTCGTCTGCCCTTACGGTCGTGCAGAGATCGAACCATCTTCAAAAGTGGATTGGAGGAGCTGGAAATTTCTTTGACTTGCATTCTAAGACTCTGACTAAAAGGGCGACGCCTGGCGCCGCCCTTTTCAATTTTTAGTCGATTCGGTCGAACCCGAATATCACTATTACTTGCGACCGACTGCGGTTTTGGCTGTTTCGACCAGACCGGCGAATGCCTTCTCGTCGGTTACTGCCATGTGAGCGAGCACCTTGCGGTTGAGGTTGATGCCTTGCTTCTGCAGACCGTGCATGAAGAGCGAATAGCTCAGTCCATTGGCGCGGGTGCCGGCATTGATGCGGGTGATCCAGAGACGTCTGAAATCACGTTTGCGCTTTCTTCTGTCGGCAAATGCATTGCGCCATGCGCGCATGATTGCTTGGTTGGCGGCGATGAAAAGTCTCGATTTCGAGCCGCGAAAACCTTTTGCGTATTTGAGGATTTTCTTGTGCCGTTTTTGCAGCACATTCCCACGTTTTACTCTAGCCATCTTTATCTCCTTCTTGGCCCGCTAATGGGCTCAGGGTTTGTGTGATGTTCCTTCGGAATGTGCTTCTTGGCATTGCCAAGCGCGAAACCAGCCATCGGAGAGGAGACTTCCTTATGCAAGGCGCTCGCTCATTCGAAGGAATGCGAACAGGTACAAAAGACTTCTTAGCGAAGGTACTTGGTGTACGGGAAGCACTCCAGGATGTTGTCTTCCTGGGTCTTATCGAGAGGAGCCCATCCTCTCAGTTTTCTCTTGACATTCGCCGACATCCATTCGTTGATGTGGCGCTTGCCGGCTTGGCGGCGCAGGATTTTGCCGGTACCGGTTATTTTGAACCGGCGGGCTGCCGCCTTGTTGGTCTTCATCTTAGGCATTGCCAGTGACCCTTTACGTTCTAATTGGTGGATACGAATTACGTTTTGCCGGTTTCGGCTAACGTTTCACCATCCCTGAGACAGTGAATTAAACCCCAGATCTGGGGTCCGGCCGTTCCGCAGGCAAAGTCATCCCTGCTGCGGAATTGCAGAGAGGACCATGATAACACTCTTCCTCTCTAAATATGGCTGCCTGTCAATGATTGCTAAATCTTTTAGCTGACATTGAGACACGATTCTTCAAATTGCAGAATCAGGCCCCGGCTTTGGGGTCCGGCTTCTCTATCGGCTGAGGCTTACCGCGCTGCGGAATAGCAGAGAGGATCATAATGACGCTCTTGCCTTCCAGGCGTGGCTCTCTGTCGATCAGTGCCAGCTCTTTCAGCTCGTTGGAAAAGCGATTCATCAGGTCGATAGCCATTTTCGAGTGCTGCATTTCGCGACCGCGCAGCATGATGACCACTTTGATTTTGTCGCCGTCATTGAGGAATTTTTGCGCGTTGCGAAGCTTCACGTTGTAGTCGTGCTCTTCGATTTTGTAGCGCATCTTTATCTCTTTGACATCGACGATATGATGCTTTTTCTTTGTCTCGCGCTCTTTTTTCTGCTGGTCGAATTTGAAGCGACCGTAGTCCATAATCCGGGCTACAGGCGGGTTTGCATCGGGCTGAACTAGGAAAAGGTCAAGTCCGCGCTCGCGAGCAGTGTTTAAAGCTTCGCGAGTAGGAACGATGCCCAGCTGGTTACCTTCTTCATCAATGAGGCGAACCTCTCTATCCCTAATGCGCTCGTTCAAAAGCGGCATGTCTCTTCTGGGATCGTTGGGGCGGCGAACGTCACCTTTGTCTATGCTCAAGCGTACTCCTCATGATTGGGACCGATTATGTAATGTTGCCATTGGCAAACGAAAAACTTGCCGAAGGTGGGACTTGAACCCACAAGCCCTTGCGAGCACTACGCCCTGAACGTAGCGTGTTTGCCATTTCACCACTTCGGCGCGTGCCAACGATTCTACACCATATTACAACTGGTTAATTCGTTGGCGCTTCTAACTATTCAGGGACTTTAACCGTCGGCTGTATACGCCATGAGGGCTATATCTCTGGCTCTCTTGATGGCAACGGTCAGACTTCTCTGGTGCGATGCGCAATTGCCGGAAATACGTCTGGGCAAAATTTTGCCTCTTTCAGTGACGAATTTTTTCAAGCGGTTCGGGTCTTTGTAATCAATATGTTCGACCTTATCAGCGCAAAAACCGCAAGTCTTGCGGCGGCGGGGTGGTCCATCTTGATTCATGCGTGACATTTCTTATTTCCTTTATCAATAAGTAGTGTGGTTACAGGGGCGCTCTTTTGCGCTCGTGTGTGCCGGATTTGTTTAGAACGGAATCTCATCGTCGGATGCAAAGATTGCGTCCAGGTCATCGGTGTCGCCTGCAGGCTTAGCCTTTTGACCGCCTTTAACACCGGCTTTCGCCAGGTTTGCTTCTCCTTTCTCTTCGGAGAATGACCCTTGTGAGCCGGTCAGATTCGAGAGATTTTCGACACTGACAGCGTCCACTTCCACTTCGCGACGTTTTTGTCCGTCTTGAGATTGGTAGTTGTTGATTTGCAGACGTCCGTCAACGGCGACCAGGTCGCCCTTTTTGACTTCGGTCGAGCAGCGCTCGGCCAAATCACGCCAGGTAATAACTTTTACGGGCGTGGTTTCGACTTGACCGTCTCTGGGTGGAGACTCAACGGCAATCGAAAATTCGGTAACAGCTACGTTTGTCGATGGTGTGAAACGCTTCTCGGGAGCGCGAATGACACGTCCGGAGACAACTATTTTGCTTAGGCTCATCAGCTAGTCCTCAGTTGAGACTTGGAAAAGACGCTTTTGAATACAACGAAAACTATGCCATTACCGGCGTTTGCGATTCTTCAAAGACAACGACCAAGAAACGGATGATGTCCTCGGAGAGGGTCATCATGCGCTTAATCGTGGCGACTTGTTCAGTCTTGATAGTGAAGACCGAGTAGATGTAATAGCCATCTCTCATTTTGTTTACTTCGTAAGCCAGGCGGCGGCGACCTTTCTTCTCGGTCAGCTCTACGGTTCCACCCAAATTCTTGATGTATTCGTCCACAGCTGCGGATACTTTATCGACAGCTTCTTCGTCGATATTCGGACGAACGATATAGGTAACTTCGTACTTTTCTTGCTTTTCTTTGCGTGACAAGTTGAATCCCCCTTATGGTCATGCGCGTCCTGCTTTGCAGGCAAGGTGAGGCAATATAAACCGGCACAAGCCGGACCGGTAATTCTAGCATGCAGAGAGCCCAATGCCCGGTGTGCGGCTGCTTTGAGCGACTGCAACTATTGCGTAATCGTCACATAGGCAGCAATTCTCGGGATCAACTAAACTTTTGATCATGGCGTACTTCTTGGCTTGCCGGGTGAAAGAGATTACAATTTAGCCAGCAACGACGAGGCAATCGGCAGTGGCAGCCAGTTTTCGCAATATCATCCTGATTTCCCTCTTGTGTCTTGGCTCGCAAGCGTCACTGGCGCAGGGTCTTCAAAACATGCCCTCTTCCAGCATCATGGATACTCCACAGGGCAATTTTCCGCTCACCCCCAAAGGCATGAATTCCGGCAGCGTCGGCTCGAATATATGGAATTCGGTCGGCGCGCGAGTGCCAATCGGCACGCTGCTGTCAGGCGTACTCGAAGACGATCTCTCTTCCGGAAAGAATCAGAGAGGCGATGTTTTTTCGATTCGCCTGGAAGACGGATATTTCAGAAACGGCGTGGAAGTCGTACCGCGTCATTCAAGGATCGTCGGCGCCGTCGTCAATGCCGTTCCCTCGAGATTGACAGGACATGGGCATCCGGGCAATCTGCAAGTAAATTTGCAGACGATCGTTTTTCCGGACGGCAGCAATACGCCTATTAGCGGTTTTATCGTCCACAATCCCAATATGGATGAAATGCAAAATCCCCGGCGAACCAGCGCCGCCGATGCCGCCGCCTATTATCCGAAGTCGACGATCAATTCTCTAGGTATGGTCGGCAGAACGCTGACTGGACGCTTGATCGGTTACAAACCCGGTTTCAGGCAGAAGGGATCGGATTTCCGCATGGAAAAAGGCGAGATTTTAGCGGTTCGCCTGAATCGCTCGCTCGACCTCAGCCATATGTCGCCGCCGCCTACAGGATTTGCGGCTGGCAATTTGCCTCTGCCCGGACTGACATCACCGACGGTGCCGGCGCTGAAATCAGGACAACCGCTTTTGCCGACACCGCCAATCTCAATCAGCGGTCCGAATGCGGTCATGGGCGCCCCGCAAAAGACTGTCACTAACGGACAGCCGCCTGCTAATGCACCGAATCAAATATTCAATAATCCGCTGGGACCGAAGCCCGGTTTGAACATGCCCGATCCGTTCTAATATCGCCTCGGGGCTTTGCTGCAAGTAAACAGAAGAGGGAAGCTTTGCGGCTTCCCTCTTTGATAAATAGAAACGACTTCTAGTCGTCTATAGATGCCGGTGTCGGGCTGGATGAGCTGGATGAGCTGCCAGCGCCCCCCTTGCCTTGTTGCTGGGTAGCGGCCTTGTATTCCGCTAAATGGCGCCAGCCCTGGTGCAATATCAATTGATAGGCGTAGATTTGTTCCAGCCACCTTCTTTCGCCTTCCGGAAGGTCCGGACGCTCCAGTCGACGCTTCAAAGACCCAGTAATATTGCGGGTTTCTTCAATTGCTTTTCGGTAGTTTCTGACCGTGCGCTGAAGACCTTGCGCCACCACCTGCGATTGCGATGATGGTTGAGACACATAAGCGGCAGCGGCTGCTGGTTCTCTCTCGATTCTCTCGCGGCTTTCGCGATTCTCGCGAGTTTGCGGCGACCGCTCGCGCTTGGGCTCTTCGACGTATCTGTCGGTTTCGGCAGCGATGCCGTTGGCATCGCTCCGCTGAGCCTGACGGCTGGCAGCTTGCTGTGCAAGCGGGTGTTGAATGACATTCTTGTGGCGTTCTGCTCCGCCGCGTCTTCTCTCTTTGCGCTTGGCCCTGTAACAGTCGAGGCAGTCACGCAGGCGCGGATTCATGTGTTCGAAAACTTTGCCGCAGGTCTGGCAAGTCAGTGAATGTTTCGGTTTGCCATCGCCGGTTTCGCCTTCGGCTTGCGAGCCGTCGGCATCAACATCGGTTTCCGTTTTTTCTTCTTCTTCAACAGGTTCAGTTTCGTCTTTTTCTTCGGGCGGCGCTTCTTTCTTGGAGATGCGCTTGGCCGGACGCTTGCTGTCCTTCTCTTTTTCTTTGTCCTTTTCTTTCTCTTTTTCTTTTTCTTTAGATCGAGGTGCTGGTTTTTCCTCTTCTTCTTCCTCTATTTCCGGCTCGGCTTTTGCTTTGGAAGCAGTCTTTGCCTTGGCTTTGCTCTTCGCCGGTTTGCGATCGGAAGTGCGCATCTCCTCGAGCTTTTCCAAAACTTGGGGATTGGTCAGACCTTCTTCCTTCAATTCGCGAATTTTTTGCAATTCTTCCATGGCGACATCCGGAAGAACTTTGATGCCGTTTTCGTCTGATGTGGTTTCGATATTGAACTCAGTAATGTACCGCCTGATGGTTACTGACGTAACGTTGAGATCCTTGGCGGCCTGGGCAATCTTTGTGCCCTCTACCTTGGCGTTTCGACTCATTAAAATGTGACCTTGATATAAGTATCGACTTTGAATTGAGGCAGTTTTTCGGATATCGATGCATCGCTAGCATCAAATCGGAGAGTCTCGGTTCGACTCGTTTAGCTCTCGGCGAGCTTTTGCTTTTAAGCAATAAGACTCTGGGGTCGGCTCGCAAAGACTAGCTTTGTTCTCGCCCATTGTTGCTCGCACACCCGTAGGTCGCCTCTGAGCAACTGACTCTAAGTTTATCTCTATATATGCCGGAGGTAACCGTCCCGGAATTAAATTTCATCCATCTTTGCAATTTGAGGCGAGAAATCCATTGGACTTTCACTGACAAAGGCCGTCTGTGCCTGGTCGTACGCCTTGCGCAAATGCCCTCTGCTGACATGCGTATAGAGCTGGGTTGTGACGATATTTGCGTGCCCGAGCAGTTCTTGGACCGAGCGCAGGTCCGCTCCGTTTTCTATGAGATGTGTAGCAAAGCTGTGCCTGAGCGTGTGCGGAGATAGGGATTTCTCTACTCCGGCTTTTTTCGCCAGGCGCTTAACAACTTGCCACACTACCAGGCGCGACAAGCGGTTGCCGCTGCGGTCGCGAAACAGTGGTCTGACCACGTGTTTGACCTGGGTCAATGATTTCGCCTGGGAAACCGGTTGTGGGAGCGTCTCAGTGTCGTTAAGCTCTTTCAAGTATTGCTGAACGCATACCAGTGCCTGGCGTCCGATCGGAACAATCCTCTCTTTCGAACCTTTGCCGAAGCATCGCAAATAGCTTTGCGAGAGATTGACGTCTTTGACGTCGAGACCGACCAGCTCCGAGACACGCAAACCCGCGCCGTAGAGCAATTCTACGATTAGCCTGTCGCGCAGGTTCTCTGCCGCAGCGATCATCTTTTCGACTTCGTCCTTGCTCAGAACTGCCGGTAGTTTTTTCGAGCGGACGGGATTGTGCATGGCTTCCAGAGGATCTTCTTCGACTTTGCCTGTCGTCTTTTGCCAGGCAAACCAACCTCTCAGGCTGGCGATTGCTCTGATTATCGAACTTGTCTTTTGTCCTTTCTGGCGCAAGTAGCCTATGTATTGCTGCAAATCCTGCCGTGTAGTGGATTGCTTTTCTCGCTCTCTTTGCCAATTGATGAATGAGAGCAAATCGCGCTGGTAAGCCATTTGAGTATTGACCGACAAAGATTTTTCCGAGCGGACAAAATCAATGTAGGATTTCAGACAGGCGTTGATACGCCTGTCCTCGGGTGCGCCGGATGGCACCGAATGTGGTGGCGCCGAATGCATCGTGCCTCACCTTTCGCCGTGGACGGAAAGAGCAATTCGAATGTTCGAATTGCTGGATATTTGTTAGTGGAGATTGTATGTCTGAGATATATCATACTCCGGCTTCGTCAAGAGTCAAGCAAAAAACGCGATTTTGGATGGCACCACATAGGGTGTCATCAAGTTATCGGACTATGCCACTGAATCAGGTGGCTGATAAAATGGACTGGCGCCACCGCGGGAGGTGCAGCTCCGTGATCAGTTTGCTTTGGCTTCCAACAATTTCGCGTCGATGCCGGGCACCGGGTGCGCGGATTGCAGCGGCTTGGAGGGAAGCCATTTGAACGACTTTTCAATCGATTGTGCAAGCACCTGAGGTTCGTTCAGAGGCGCCGACATTTTGAAAGTGAATGTTCTTGGTTTGTCACCGGCAATGTCACCGAGAACAGGTAAAGACGGCAGTTTTTCCAACTTATTGAACGTGACGGCATTGAGCAATTTTTGAATGGTCATGCCGCGAGTCACGTGTCCAATCGGCCCGCGCAGCACGCTTGTTGTAACTCTCGGGAGTGTGCCGGCGATTTCCATGTTGACCTTGCCGTCCACAAGATTCGCTGTTCCGCCTCCCCAAAGACGCATGTCTTCGCCGTTGTATTTCAGCTCGGTAAAGGCGAGCATACCTTTCGTGATGGCATAACTGCCCATTAGTTCTTTGAATTCGCCCGTTCTTACAGGCACCACGCTCTGCAGAAGATTGTTCAAGTTAAAACCAAGAACGCCCGATTGCAGAAGATTTGCTTGAGTAAGACGCGCCTGCAGGTGTCCAAAGCGTGCCAGGACGCCGTTCTTTATATGAAACTTTCCATTGCCGTTCAAATTTTTGATCATCTCGTCTTTGTCGGAGCCTTGCGACTTCAGCAGCAGGTCACCATCGGCAGTACCGGTTAGTTCTCCGGGGTGTCCAAACAGGCCAGTAGCGATGATGCTCAGATCGACGCCCTTAAAGTCCGACCGGGAGCCGAATTTCTCGGTCTCGGGATCTACCCAGGCGTTGAGATTCACGGTTCCGCCGCCGGCTTTCAATTTCATGTTTGCAAGCCGGATCTTGGGGAGTTTGTCCTCACCGGACGAGGGTTTAAAGCTCATTTCACCGGAGACTTCCGTGACTTTGATCGCTTTTAGCTGTAATTCCTTCATCTCGACGTGAGCATTGATAGGCGACGCCTGCGACCGTGGATCGTAAGGATCCCGGCTCTGCATGTGACCGGTGGCATGGGAAATATTGAGCTTTGGCACTCCCACATCGACGAGATCGAAATTGCCGTTGATTTTGGGATTGGACATCGGACCATTAATCGCACCGTCGACGCTGATTGTTCCTGTAACGGAACTGTCTGCCAGTTGCGGTGCAAGACCAGCCAGCAGGCGTTTTGCCGGCAGCGGATTGGGCGTGATGATGGCCAAGTTAATCACTTGCTCGTTGAGCAGGTTCGCGTTGTTGTCGTCTTTGACTTTGATCTCGCCTTTGAAATTCAAGACCGAATCGCTGACGAACAGGTGAGCGTCATTGACTGTCACGCCCTTGGGATGAATAGTGACCGCCCCGTCCAGAGACATCAATTCGTTGGAAGGCTGGTGCAATACTCCAAACGGACCGTATAGTTTGACATTGTTCTTGCGATTGGCTTGCCCGGAGAAGCTCACTTTCATCTCATCCTTGGTGCCGTTTGCCTTCAAGCGAACTTCTATCGGACCCTGGCATGAGAATTTCAGCTGGCTGGCTTTCTTTGCCGGTGAGAAAGTCGAGATCAAATTGTTGATTTCAGCGGAATTCAAAGAACCCCGGATGTCGCAACTCAAAGAAGGCGTCTGAGTGCGGAACTGCCTTACATAACCATCGGCTTGGAATTGGCTGCCGTTCATCCAGCCGGCGATGTCCTGAAGCAGCAGGTCGTTTTTTGCAGTGGCTAGAACACCACTCAGCCTGTCCACGCCGATCATCTCGTTCTCGACTCTGAACCCCACCCCCATCAGCCCGATGACGCCGTCAAAACGCGGCAAAGTGCTGCTCGGATCGTCCTTCAGGAAGAGGTCTCCATAAATCTTGCCGTGCAGTTTGGCCACTGAGTAAGTGTCCAGAATCTTCTGGTAGTCTTTGCGAACTTGCTCAGGAACCACTTGCGAATGAATCCAGGCGTCGAAGTCGGCAAGATCGAGCCCTTGCGATTTGATTCTGCCGTCCACAAATTCTGCCTGCCCGGGCACTCCTTTTATACGGGCGGTCACTTGCGCCGACCCGCCCCTTGTCGTGAGCGTCATGTCTTTTAGTGTGAGCAGATCTTTGGTCAGATTGAGAGAACCGCCGCTTGCACGAATAAAGTTTTTCGCATCAGCCAGTTCCAATCGAACGTCATCGGGAATGGCAGTGCCTGAAGCGATCGGTGATTTGAGAGAACCGGTGATTCTAAGGCTGGCCTCTTTCACTCTTCCTGATGCTTTCATTCCGGACATCTGCGGAACCTGCATTTTGAAAGTTGTCAGCGCGAGAGTCAGTTTGGCCAGATCGATCTTCTTGCCGGCAACGGCCAGATTCATGCCGCCGCCCCGAATCGGCACCCTGCCGGTCATGCTGAAGGTGCCACCGTCCATGATGCCGGTCAGGTGGTCGAAAATGAAGTCGTTATCGGTAATGCCGATTTTGCCGTTTAATTTGCTTATGTTGAGCGAAGCATCGCTGAAAAAGAAATCGGCATTGCGAAGCGTCAGTGATATGTCCTGCCTGGTCGAATTGCCGCTGCGCTGCAACTTTGCCTTCAGGTCGGCCAGTCCGCGCAATTGCAATCTGGTTTTGGCAGGAACACTAATGCGTTCGCTCATCTCTTTGAGCGCTTCACGCGATGCATTCATATTGGCGGAGAATTTCGTCAAATCAATGGAATTGCCTTCCATGACGTAATTGGAAATTCGATTCTTCAATTCGGTGCGGCCGGTGATTGTCACTTTGCCGCCGACGATATCGGTGTGTGCAGAGCGAACCTCCAGCGACTGCCCCGGAATCAGGTGGATGTCCCCTTCCAGCATCGATGTATTGGGCACCCCTGCATAAATTGCAAAACGCGCATTGTCCGGCGCGGCTTCCTGCAGGATGTCACGCAACAGCAGTCCGCCGGCATTGAACTTGCTTTCGATTTCGGTGTGATTGTTGATGTTCTCGATATTGACTATCACTTCGGCTTTTCCGGTCAACCGATCGGGATTGATGCCATCCAGCATCATGAGCGGAGATTGAGAGCCTTTGCCGGAAGGCGCGCCCAGCAATTTGTTCAAGACCTGCAAGTCTTCGACCTTTCCTGTCAATTTCGTCGAGTACCCGCCCGTTTTTCCTCCCTGACGTTCGAAGTGTCCGGTCGATACGAGATGCATTCCCGGCAGCTTGAGAGAAAGTTCTTCCCAGGCGATTTTGTTCTTGTCGACGATTACCTGTCCTTCTGATTTTGCATTTGGTGCTTTTATCGTCCCCAGCTGCGGATCTCGCAATACCAGCCCGTCAGCCTGCATATTGGCTGTCAATTTGATGCCTTTGTCCAGCGTTCCGTTGCCCTTGACCGTCACGTCGAAAAGGCCGCTTAGGTCGCGAGTTTTTACCTGCACTGCGTCCTCGGGTTTCATAATGAAAGACGCCAGTCTCAGTGCATCATCCGGATTGATGCGCCGAGCAAGAAGAGCAATGGTGTAGTGATTGCTCTTCCAATCTTCGATCGCTCCGACGCCCAGACCGTCAAGCTGTACTTGCGTCTTGTAGGTCGGCTGCTTCAGCTCGAAAGACAGAAAGAACGGCTTGCTGACTTTCTTCTTGGGCCAGACGAATTTCAGCTGCACATTGTCTAAGTTGATACTGCTTCTGTACGCGGCAGGAGCGGCCATGTCCGTCAAGTGAACGCGACCGTCATTCATCTGGATAATGCGCACATCCGGTCCGAATTTGATCAAATCGGCGCAATTCCAATCACCGTTCAATTGCCGGGTGAGCCAGAATTCCGGTTTGCGAAAGTCCAGGTGATGCAATTCTACGTCGCCCTTCATCAGGGGACGGAATGAGACACCTATTTCGGTGCGCTGCGCGCGCAGAAACGGAGCATCGTCCATCTCATCGACTTCTACTTTATTGGTGGCGATCGCCAGCCCGTTAAAGCCAATGCGCCAGCTTATATGTCCCAGCCTCACTTTGCGGTGAAAAAGTTGAGAGAGTGTCGATTCGAATTGCGGCTTGTACCAGTCGGCGTTCAATGCCAGTCCGACCACGGCAATGAGGACAATCGAAAGCACCCAGAAAGCCATGAATTTTAGGGCAAGCACCCGTGTTGCGGATTTCTCCGCACTGGTAAGAGGTGCTTGCTTTTCTTCTTGGCTTGGTTTGGTATTCAGTGTAATCAACTTCTTAGGCTTGTTAGAGAGTGGCTAGTGTCGCTGCTAATGATCACTAACCCTGACATTTTGAGCCCTTTGTGCTCCAGGAAAGAGGGCGTCGCCCCATATACTCTTGCCTGAATCTTTTGCTATTCCGCGTGATGATAATCTTGAAGATAATCGGTGAACTCGTATAGAACTGACGATCATACCGGTCTGCTGTTCCCCTATATGTCGGGTGGCTATATTGGCAGAGCCTTTTTCTCGAAACTGCGCGGCTTTTGGCGCTATTTTGTTAACTTTCGTCTATTGCCGGGGCGCTTTTGCTGATCTCGAAAACGAAAGAGCGGGAAAGGACGTAAGCGGCAGTCCAACAAGAATTAAACGGGACGTAAAGATCGAGAGAAAGAAGACATCAGGCTACCATAACCAAGTCAGGTCGCCAAGTAGAGATGCCGGTGATGAGAGTTATTTACTCGTTGCTGAAGAGCCGAAAACTGATGAAGAGAAGACCTGTCGTAAGTTTGAAGCAATACAGCTGCCGAAAATTTTATCCGTTTTGAAGACTGGAAATTTCGCAAAAGCTCAGCAAATGCTGACTGAGCTAGCCCTGTCGATGCCAGTGGATTCTCAAGCGCGGTATTTGTACCAAACTCTGGCCAAACGCTGCGAATCGCGTCGGGATGCCGAGTACTGGTACCGCTATGACATCAAAGAGATGAGACATCTAGGCACCCGCCGCTCGATTGCCGACCTGCCCGTTACTGCCGGCTCGTCTTTAGCCACTTCCACTCAGTCAAACGACTCGGTGCACAGCCTGAGAAAAGAAGCATGGCTGCTTCTCGGTACGGAGGACAAGAAGTAGGGGCGCTGCATTTTATAGGACAAAAGTCGCGGTCGACAGCGGTTCTAAGCGAGAAAAACGGCCGCTATCTCCTGGGCGAAGCCAGTCAAACAGGTTGATTCGGTGTGTCTTCGGGTACAGTTATGTTACGTCCCAGCCAAGGAAACCCGCGTTGCCTCAACTAAGCGCAGAGGAATTAGACGATGCTTGCTGGCCGATTTTCCAGCGGCTCATGCATGAATTGGGTGATCGCTACGAAAATTGGTTGGTCGTCATCGAGCCCAATTCCGCCGACTACTTTCTTGGGCAAGATGACCACGAGGTGCTCGCCCGTGCAAGAAAGAGACATCCGCACGGTTCGTTTTTCGCTTATCGTCTCAACAAAGATCCTGTCATCGACACGCTTTGAGTTTGAATATGGTGGCATTCAGTGAAGAGGGCTCAGCGAGCCTGACACAACGAAAAAAGGTTGACAGGTCCGTGCGCGGTCGCATCGATGAGTCGGGAAAAGTTCTTCTGCCGATAATTCTGGTCGCCTCCGATGGTTTGGAAATCGAGGTGGAAGCGCTGATCAATCTGCAATTCGGTGGTGCCATAGTCATTCCCGAAGATTTGACCGCTCCTCTGGGATGGCGTCGTCTGGGCGCTAGAAGAGTTCAAGCGGGCAGTGAATGGGTGCGCATGAATCACTATATCGGCATGATGTCTTTAGGCGGTGAATTGAAAAACGTAGTTGTTCTCGGCGGCGCCAAGACTCATCCTGTGCTCGGCCAACGGCTCATGTCCGGCAGAAAGCTGACTGTCGATTTTCAGCAGGGCACTGTCATTCTCGAATAATCAGCAGAGATGATTCTCGTAGGCATAACGTACCAGAGCGGCACGGCTGCTCAGATTGAGTTTCTTTCTCAAGCGGGAAACATGCACTTCGGTCGTGCCTTCGGTAATGTGCAGGGCTTCGGCAATTTCTCTGTTAGAGAGTCCCTGAGCTACTTTTCGAAGTACTTCGATCTCGCGGGTAGAGAGCTTTACACGCACCTTCTCGCGGCTCTCCTGACGCTCCGTCAGGTCGCGAGTCGAGTTGACGACCGAATTGAGCTGCGTGCACAAGTCCGTCAATTTGTTGATCGAGTTGCTTTGCGTTTCGAAATCTTGGTAAAGACGAGCTTGGCTGATAGCGATGGAAAGCTGGTTGGCAATGCGAGAGAGCAGGCTTATTTCGGCCTGGGTGAACAGTCTGGACTCGTCGCACTGATCAAGGTGGACCAGACCCATTAGCCGGCCGCGATAGACAAGAGGCACCATGATCATCGATAGAATTCCATGGTGAACGAGATCCGCTTTTACATCGGTGGCAAAAGGAAATGTGTCTTCCTGCATGACCACCAGCGGGCGGCGCTCACCCACGTCGAGCAGCAAATCATGATAGCGTTGGAAGAGGACACTCTTCTCTGAAATCGCTGTAGCATCCGCTACCGTCACCTGGCGAGCAATTCGCATGGAAGAGGTGGGATCGGCGGACAAGCAAATAATCGCTCTGGACACTTTGAATTCGTCCGCCAGGCTCTGTGCGGCTCGGTCGATGATTTCTTCCAGGTCCAGGGAGCCGTGTATGTTGACTATCAAACGATTGAGGAGCGCCTCGTCGCGAGATATGCGTTCTACGCGCTGATACATCTCGCGCAAATTCTCCAGAAGCAAAGCCCTCTGAATATTGGTCGTAATCATTCGGGGCAAAAACTTGTGATATTCGGCGATTTTAGGCAAATAGTCACTGGCGCCTGCCATCAAAACTTTGAGCGCCTTGTCCGGGCTGTCAGCCGCTGTCATGGCGATAATCGGACAATTCGGGTTGATCTGGTGAATGTCGCGGATCAGGTCATCTCCGCTCATATCCGGTACTTCGTAGTCCATGACCACCAGGTCGAAGTGATTGGATGCCATTACCTCACGAACTTCTCGTCCCGCCGATATGCTTTTCACCCCATATAGGGGTGATTGCGACAGGATGGCATCGTGGCAAAGCTTGAGCTGAGCCTCGTTATTTTCTATTAGCAGTACCAGACGCTCCCTAGTTTCCGCCATTTTTAGCGTCCCTGTGTCCTTTAGGTCTCCTATTGCCCCCTGTGCGGGCTTCTATATAAATATAATGCTCAGGAAATGGTATCGGGTTACTCTGCCGAAGATAGGGGAGGGGATAAACAATTATTGCCCAGCCCATAATCTAAGGGTGGATCGAAACTGCTATAAAAGCAATAGTGCCGGTTGTAAAGCGCCGCGCGTCATTACTGACAACGTGCTTCAATCGTGTCTGCGTCGCTCGACCCTCACAAAAGCCCCCCAGATCTTTTGGTTTGACGCATACAAATTGAATTCGCGAGGTCCCGAAAGAGCAGCCATCCCCTCCGGCTGCTCTTTTATTTTGGGGAAATTGACAAAATTTCCCTGTCAATGGAAATGTCGCCGAACGGGCTCTTGATTAGCTCTTGCCCTTGCCTGTCATTTTTACGGGCTGTCTGCCGCGCTGAACGTAGACATTGATCAATTCGCTATAAGGAATTTCCTTTGCCTGCGAAAGGTCGCATGAATATGGAACGGCTTCCGGGTTGAAGTCGATGCGCTGAGTGCGTTCGTTATTAGTGTCGAAGAATTCTCCTGATATCTCGAATTCACCTTCCGGAAAAGTGGCGAAACTCGGATTTATGAAGTAACCCACCGGCTGGCCGTGAGTAGAGAAAACCTGAACCTTGACTTCGGACATTATTGGAAGACCTCCAGATGTCAGACCTCTTGTCTGTCTGCACGCTCCTTTTATAGTCTGCGCGCGAAGAATTTTGGCAAGTGTAAGAAGAAAAATTCGTTAAAAAATTGCCGTAAGTCGTGGCCCTCATCTTCCACTGTGGTTTAGTAGTGGGGAGAGCCGTGAGGTTCTCACAGACAAGAAGCTATGAGGAGTTTGCCAAAATGTCCTACACCATAGTTGCTGACGTCTGCGAAGGTATTGGTGATTGTATTCCTGTATGTCCAGTAGAGTGCATCCACTGGGTAGAAGGCAAAGTCAATACTAAGTCGACGAAGTACACATACATTGACGACAGCACTTGCATTGATTGCGGTGCCTGTTTGTCGGTTTGCCCTATTGAAGGTGCAATCCTTGATGAGTGGAAGCCCGAGCTGCAAAAGCCCTAAGCTTCTTCCCGTCAATATGTAAGACTCGCGCCCAATCGAAAGAATGGGCGCGTTCTGTTTTTATGGTTCTGAGCGCAATCTTTACTAGTTCTTGTAATTGTATTTTTCCGCATCAGCAAAAAAGGATGCTGCCAATTCGCGCATCCTGTCCATTCGAACTTGCAAGAGTTCCGTGAACTGCTCGCTCTCTTCGGTTGTTATGCCTTTCGGTATATCGATTGGATGTCCAAAGATATGCACCATCGGTGTAGCCCACCACGGCGCCATAAAATTGTCCCAACTGTCCATCCAATAGTTCTGGCTCGTGTGCGTTACAAAAGGAATGATCGGCAAGCCTGTTATCTCAGCGAGCCGTACCAGTCCTTGCTTTACTTGATAACGTGGTCCGCGCGGACCGTCCACCATCATTGCCAGACGACTATTGGCTTTGGCGGCAGTTTTCATTTCGAGGGCGCCGCGAACGCCTCCGTGGGCCGGCGAACCGCGAGCGGTGGAAAATCCTATCTCCTTCAGAGCCCGGGCAATGATTTCGCCGTCTCTGCTGTTGCTGATTAAGATAGTCAATCTATTGTTGGGCCTCAAACTCGGCAAGCCGACCATCCGTCCATGGTAAATGGCAAAAATGGCAGGCTTGGATTGATCCTCCCCTTTGCCATCCCCCGAAGCGAATTCTTGCCAGAGATTGTCAAGATAAGGGCGGGTCTCTTCCGGATAGAAGAATGTATTTGGATAAGTAGAAGTTGAGAAAAGGGTGCCTGCTTTGCAGACGCCAACCAGGACGGATCGCCTGAATCCGTCCAGTACTGGGTATTTGAGGAAGATGTCCCGAAGCCGAATCTTCAAAGTGCTGATTATATCCTGCTTAAGAAGAAGGCCTTAACGATACAAAAAAGGTCATAAAGTGCTCAAAAGCATGACTGGCGCATGCACTGTGATATTATCTACTACTGCCAAGAAATAGATCATAGGAAAAACACAAGAATAAGGGCGAACAGTCAATGGCACTTGTAGCAGAACATAAAGTTGAAATCGTAGAATCTCACCGCCGCTCTGGCAAAGACACCGGCTCGCCGGAAGTGCAAGTTGCGCTTCTGACTGAGCGTATTAATCAGTTGACCGAGCACCTAAGAACTCACCCCAAAGATTTTCACAGCCGCCGCGGACTTCTCATGATGGTCGGCAAAAGAAGAAGGCTTCTCCAATACTTGAGTCGTGCAGCGCACGATCGCTACAGAAGCCTGATCGAAAAGCTGGGATTGAGACGCTAAGTTCTAAGAAGGCGAGCTTTAGGGCTCGCCCTTTTTTTCGCTCTGGATCTTTAGAACTACAGGAATCGGACAAAGATTCATCTAGTGGATCCTAAGACGTCATTATCGATCCCAGGCAAATTCGGCTCATCCTGTGCAGTTTTTGTTTAGCCACAAGCGAAAAGAGCAATTGGAAATCTCCACCAAGTAATCGATCTGGCTTGATTGAGCCGGTCGAGTTTTGGCATATCGAGCTTTATTTAGAAGTTAAATCAGAAGAAGTAGAAGGAAAAGAAACAATGGATGTTCAGACACTTTCACCGGATGCAGTCAAGTCATTTGAAATTGATATCGACGGCAAACTTGTAACTGTAAAAACCGGTCGAATGGCAAAGCAGGCCTCAGGCTCAGTTGAAATTTACTGCGGCGATACCATGCTGCTGGTTACCGCAACCGAAAGCAAAAATGTGCGTGAAGGAATAGATTACTTCCCGCTTCTGGTTGACTACGAAGAAAAACTCTATGCCGTCGGTCGTATTCCCGGCAGTTTCGGAAGACGCGAAGGTAAGGCTCCGGACAAAGCAATTTTGATCAGCCGTCTAATCGACAGACCGATCCGCCCACTCTTTCAGGAAGGCTATCGCAACGATGTGCAAATAGTTGCTACTGTCATGTCCGCCGACCAAGACAATCCTACAGATACTTATGCAATGCTGGGAGCCTCAGTGGCACTTGGTCTTGCCGGATTGCCATTCAACGGACCGATTGGCGCCGTACGGGTCGGACGAGTCGCTGGCAAGCTGGTTGCCAATCCTACATACAGTCAGCTCGATGAATCAGATCTCGACCTGGTGGTCGCCGGAACCGAAAATTCAATCATGATGGTCGAAGCCGGTGCCAAGTTCGTCACCGAAAAGGACGTTCTTGCTGCAATCGATTACGCTCACCAGCACATCAAGCGCCAGGTGGAAGCGCAGAACAAATTCTTGCGCCAGTTGGGAATCGAGAAAAAAGCTTTCGAAGCTCCTGCTGAAATCACCGCGCTCAAAGATTTGATTCGCGAAAAGACAACCGAAAAATTGAAAGAATCGATGCAAGGCGTAACCGACAAGGCCGTGCGTGGAGCGCTAATAGACGCCGCCAAGCAGGCTGTTGTCGATGCCATCGCCGAATTGCCGGAAGAAGATGAATTGAAGACTGTTTCTTCCGGGAAAATCGCCGAATATTTGGAATTGTACGAAGCAGAACTGATGCGCTCGCAAGTACTTGATACCGGCAAGCGCGCAGACGGAAGACGTTGCGACGAAATTCGTCCGATCACTGTCGAGGCAGGCATTCTTCCTCGCACCCACGGTACGGGCCTCTTCACCAGAGGTACTACTCAAGTGCTTTCGATTGCTACGCTCGGCATCGCTGGTGATGCGCAAAGATTGGATTCAATCGATCCGCAAACCGAAAAGAAATACATGCACCACTACAATTTCCCCGGCTTCTCAGTCGGCGAAGTTAAGCCGATGCGCGGTCCGGGAAGAAGAGAAATCGGTCACGGTGCCCTGGCTGAGCGCGCCATCATGCCGGCACTTCCGGATCATGCCGAATTCCCCTACACACTGCGCGTAGTCTCCGAAGTCATCGAATCGAACGGTTCTACCAGTATGGCGTCTACCTGCGGTTCATCTCTCAGCCTCATGGATGCAGGTGTTCCACTGAAAGAAACCATCGGCGGAATCGCGATGGGCCTGATTCTGGAAGGCGATCGTTTCGCTATCCTTTCCGACATTCAAGGACTGGAAGACTTCCTGGGCGACATGGACTTCAAAGTCGCAGGCAGCAAGGAAGGCATTACAGCACTGCAAATGGACATCAAGATCGAAGGCATTTCGCTCGACATCATGAGAGTGGCGCTGGATCAAGCTAAACGCGGACGTAATCACATCATCTCCAAGATGGAAGAAGTCTTGCCGAAGGCTCGCCCGGAATTGTCTAAGTGGGCGCCGCGCATCATCACCATCCATATTCACCCGGAAGATATCGGAACCGTCATTGGACCGGGCGGCAAGATGATCCGCAAGATTATCGAAGAGACCGGCGCCACCATCGACATCGAAGACGACGGCACAGTGCTCATCGGCAGCGTCGAAGCGGCCGGAGGAGAATCAGCTCGAGATAAGATTCTCAATCTGGTGAAGCGTATCGAGGTAGGACAAATCTATTGCGGTCGAGTCACTCGGATAATCCCGATGGGCTGCTTCGTCGAGCTTTTGCCCGGCAAAGAGGGCATGGTGCACATCTCTCAACTTGAGAACCGCCGGGTAGAAAAGGTCGAAGATGTTGTATCTATCGGACAGCGCGTGATCGTCAAGGTAAGAGAAATCGACGATCGCAATCGCGTCAACCTGACAATGAAGGGTGTAAGCGAAGAAGAGCGCGCTGAGTGCGAAGCCAAGAATCCAACCATCTAGAGACCGTAAACAGAACCCGAATATGGGACCTGACGTTTCTTACCGACTACTGAAAGAGCCGGATGCAAGTGCTAGCCGGTTCTTTCTGCCGCGAACGAATAATTTGCTTCGCGTCGTCTTCGTTATGCTCTTGGTCTGGTCCTTTCTCGGTGATTTCGTTCTAGAGACAGAGGCTCGCACCTCCAGGAGAGCCTCTGCCGGCCGTTCACGCTCGGTGGCAAGCCGAAGGTCTCAGAGAGCGCCGCGCGCGCGCACATCCGCGCGCCGCGCTGCAAGAACGAGGGGACGGCCAGTGGCTGCGCCGGCTGCGGCACATCATGGACCTTCCGCTGCCCAAATCCGTCGGCAGGAAACTTCCGGCGCTAATGATCTTGAAAAGCGCACCGCTCTCGAGCGATCTTACAGAGCATATGATCAAGGTCTGACTGAATGGCTGGCCGGTAATTACGGACAGGCCGCCAAGTATCTCAGTGAATCCTATGAGCTTTACAGCGATTTTCACGGAGCTCATGACGTACTTGATTCGATCTATTTGTATGATCTCGGCCAAGCTGCTGAGGCTGCAGGTGATGTGTCTCTGGCTAAAAACAGCTATCAGCGTTCTTTGCGCAGACGCCCGGACTTCTCGGACTGTTGCATTCGTCTGACCGCGCTCCTGACGAAGAACGGTGAAACGGCACTGGCTCTTGTATACGCGCGCAGGCTAGCCGACAAAAATCCACAAGATCCAAGGGCGCAATTTTTGCTGGCTACCATGCTGGACAAGGCCGGCTTTATAGAAGAGGGAAAAGCAGCCAGAGAAAATTTCAATTTGCTGCTCAGAGGCGGAACGGTAGCGGCGCCGAAAAATCAAGTGGAACAAGCAGTTACAGGCACGCCTCCGGCTAAGGATAGCGGCGAGTCTGGTGGCGCAAACAAAACCGAGCCGGTCGAGAAAGTAGAAAAAGATGAATTCGATGCCGAGAACAGTGGTGCTAAAAATTCGAATTCTCAAGGCAAAGAAAATTCGACCGCCGGAGGAGCTCTTAAGAAGCCGGATTCCGAGTCTGACAGTAAATAGTCGCTGCTAATCGCCAGTCAATCTTTGAATCGGAACATCATCCTGATTCTTTCTTGATGCTGGAAAAACGTTCTGACTTTCTTTTCGATTGCGCTGAATAATCCAATCCATATCTTTTGGCGTATGTGCGATATCCTCATGAAAAGCCGGTCTTCGAACAAAAATGAGGGCGCTTTCGCGCCCTCATCAAAGTCTTTCAATTAAGATCTTTGGGGATCTTATCTGTCTACTTTTTCTTTGAATTCTTTACCAGGAGCAAAGGCCGGTACTTTCTTCGCCGGTACTTTGATCTTTTCGCCCGGTTTTTGCGGGTTGTTTGTTTCGCGAGCGTTGCGGCTTCTGCGTTCAAATGTGCCGAAACCAACGAGGGTTACGCGATTTCCGCGAGCAACTTCTTCGGTTACAACATCGGTAAAGGCCGCCAAAAACTCTTCTACAGCTTTCTTTGTAGTCGTTGTGCGGGCGGCGATTTCTGCAGCGAGTTCTGCTTTGTTCACTGAGTCTCCTCCTGTGCCTATCCTGGGTCTACGAGCTAGTAATCAACTCTACGTAGAGGGCAAGAATACAGCACCTATCACCCATAGACAAGATAGGTGCGCATAAAATGTCGCACTTGATAAACGTTTTTTGCCGATTTGTTTTTCTTGTCGGATGTCGAGATGCACTTTCTAACCTCCTTTTCGGCAGTCATTCGCATAGATATAAGGAAAGTTTTGCGCTATTTAAGTAGCTGAAGGATCCATTTTTCTTGCGCTTGATAGTCTGAAAGTGTATGCCAGGCAATGGTTTGCAGTCATTGTTCGGTTGCGGTTTCGATTTTTTTTTTGCAGGTGAAAGATAAAATCCGTTCGTCGTGCAGAAAAAAGCGCACCAATTTCGATCTTTTTGTGGCAGTGCTTTTTATCGCTCGAAAAAAAGGTCGAAATGTTTCACTGGGCGGCAGATTCCGCAACATTAAGCAGCAAACCAGCGGCGGCATCACCAAATGGGGGGCCTTTTTGCCGCAAGTTTCGGCAAAAAGTTAGCTCAGGCTGCGTGAAATGCTAGCTAAAATGGGAACAACTATAATACTGATCATATAGTTGTTCATACTAGGAAATCCAATTTGGGACGAAGATCCGCAAGCTCAACTGCAGTCGATTCGCGCACGGCAGCCTTTGCCGCAGCAAACGCGGCTGAAGTTAAGAAGGCAAAGGGCACTGTTGTTCTTGATGTGAGGGAAGTGACCGTTCTGGCGGAATACTTCGTCATCACGGGAGGGGATTCACCCAGTCAGGTCAAGGCGATTGTTGAGGCGGTGGACGATAGGCTGGGACCCCTGGGTTGCAAAGCCCTTGGGATTGAAGGCAAATCGGAATCCAGGTGGGTGCTTCTTGACTATGGCGATGTTATCGTCCATGTGTTGCACGAGAAGGAAAGAGGGTATTACAAGCTAGAGCAGTTTTGGAATCAAGCTCTTATGGTTGACCGCTCCGAGTGGGAACAACAAGAAGAGTAAATGTCCAGGAAAGACGGAAGTCCGTTAGATAAGTGGTTTAGGCTGATTTAGTATCTTGGGGGTTGCGGTTACCTATGAGTTTCAGGACCAGATTACAAGGGTTTGTAGAAAACCGGCAAAAAATACAAATCTGGTACGGAATGGGCTGCCATAACACGGTGACCGGAAGAGTCCTTTCGGTTGACCATGATCACATCGATGTCGAATCGTATTCACACGAAAGCGACGGGCAGATTCACATTCGCCGTATCCTCGTGCCGCTTCATCTCATCCTCCATATTGATATCACTTCGGCGGAGATGGCTGAGGAGGAAGACAATTTCTCGCTGCCTGTCGAGAAGGAGTCAAAACAGGCAGCTGCTGCACCGCAAATGTCTGTCATCGACCTGCCTGATGCACCCAGAGGCTACGGAGTCAAAGTGCTTTCGCAGCTCAACGCTTCCTATTCCAATCGCTTCTCCCGCATGGCATCGGGTCCTGGCGGCGTCTATTTCGCTTGCGACGGCAGTGTCTGGTTTGTCGACAGTTCCGGTCAGTTGACCGAATACGCGCGCATACGCGGAAACAGCACAATTTCCGGCTTGCGTTTCGATCGCAAAGGTGTTCTGTATGTCGCCACCATTCAAGGCACCGTCTACCGAATCGACCCCAATAAGTCGGGACGAATTCTTGCTCAACTGGACGGCAGTTTGACCGGCGGTGGAACATTCTTGTCCGACCTGGCCATCGGCACTAGAGATGAGATCTACGTTTCTAATTTCCCGTCCAATACGGGCGGAATATTCAAAATCGATCGCACCGGCGAGTACGAAGTGCTGGTTGGCGGACCGGGACACGGTACTCAGGGACTTCTTCTGGACTCTGACGGATTTTTATGGTGTCTCGAGCATGCTACCGGTTCTGTCGTAAAACGCTCTCTGGATGGGCGCGAGGTCGCTCGCATTCAGGTAGCCGAGCCGGAAAGCTTCAATTTCGCAGATGGTTATGACGGCAATTTGTCCATGGACAGTCTGGGCAGAATCTATGTCACGGCAGGAAGAGCAGGCTCTGTCTTCCGCGTTAATCGCGAAGGGCGTAGCGAGACTTTCCTTGTAGGACTGGTAAATCCAACCGGCGTGGCTTTTGGAGGCGACGGTGCCCTCTTTGTTCTGGAAGCCGGACGCTCGCGTGTACTGAGAGTAGCCGCTTTGGAAAAGGGTGACCGCGCCACATCGGCTACGGCACTCAGCTGAAGCTCGAGTACGGCAGGCTTATTGCCTATCTGCTGCTGGAAACCAGCCCTTTGCCGGGTTGTCCTTGCGATTGTTTGTTTTGAACTTTCTCTTCTTTGTAGAGTTTGTCGATTATCGACTTGTAGTTCTTAACGACGACATTGCGCTTGATTTTCAAGGTGGCTGTCAGTTCGCCTGCTTCTACGGAAAGATCGTTGGCCAGCACATGGAAGTTGCTCACTTTCTCGTAGTCGGCAAGCGATTTGGAGCGCTCGGCAATTTCTTTCTTGAGCATATTGACCACTTCAGGCATCTCGACGAGTTCTGCAAAACTGTTGAAATTCCATCCTTCGTCTGATGCATGTTGGGTCATCGCTTGCTCATCCAGAACAATGAGGGCGACCAGTTGCTTGCGCTTGTCTCCGAAAACGACAGCTTGGTTGACGAACGGAACTGTCTTGAGGATTGCTTCGATCTTTTGAGGAGCGATATTCTTGCCTGACGAGTTGACGATGATGTCTTTCTTGCGGTCGGTAATTTTCAGGTAGCCGTCACCGTCGATGATACCAATGTCGCCGGTGCGGAACCAGCCATCGACGAATGCCTCTTTAGTTGCCTCTTCCAGACCGTAATAGCCTTTGAAGATAGAGGCGCCGCGAACGAGAATTTCACCGTCATCGGCAATGATCATCTCGACGCACGGCAGAGCCGGTCCGACAGTGCCAATCTTCTTCCTGTTCATCAGATTGACGCAAGCGGGGGCTGCCGTCTCGGTCAATCCATATCCTTCAATGGTCGTGATGCCGATAGCGTTGAAGAATTCTATGGTATGGCCGGTTGCCGGCGCTCCACCCGAAACGACAAGGCGCAGAGACGGGCAGATTCTCTCTCTCAGCTTGCGAAATACGGTCTTTTCAGCCAGCCAGTGCTTGGCTTTCAAGCCCGCTCTGGGTTTTACGCCACTGGATTCGGCATCCACCATCGCGGTGCCGACTTTCAAAGCCCAGTCGATAAGCCGCTTAGCGTTACCCGAGGCTCCGTCGATGCCGCTTCTTACTTTGGCGTAAATCTTGTCCAATACCCGAGGTACGGTCAAGATCATGGTGGGCTTAACTTCAGCCATGTTTTTCGCCATGGTCTCAATGCCCTCTGCGTAGGCGCAGACGCCGCCCGAATAAATCCAGTAATATTCGCCGCAAACTCGCTCGAAAACGTGCGACATCGGCAAGTAAGACAGGTAGACGTCGTTTTCATCAATCGGGATAACGCTCTTGAGCTCGTCCAGAACGCTGACGATATTTCCGTGCGTGAGAGGCACTCCCTTTGGAGTGCCGGTCGTGCCGGACGTATATATGATCGTAGCCATTTCTTCAAAGCGAATCTGTTCCATTCGCCCGCTGACAATTTCAGGATTCTTATCCAATTGGCTGAGACCTTTCTGTCTCAGCTCCTCGAGACCAATCACGAAATCAGGACTGATTTCGTTTTCAGCGAGAAATTCGCTCAGAGAACGTCCTTTGTTCAGTTGAGAAACAAGGACGATTGTCTTCAGAGCCTCTTGCTTCGAGGCCAACACCTTCTTGAGAAGCGCTTCTCCGTGGACAAAAACAACTTTGGCTCCGGAATTGTTCAAAATGAAATCGATATCCGACTGAGAGCTGGTCGGATAAATGGGTACCGTCACTGCGCCACTGGATATGGTGGCAAGGTCGGCAGCCGCCCAGAGGTGGGAGGTTTGGGAAAGAATGGCGACGCGATCGCCTGCTTCGATACCGGCGTCGATGAGTCCGGCGGCCATCTCTTTCACCAGACGGGCGAGGGCCGACCAGGTCATGGACTTGTATGGCGACTTGTTTTCCTTGTAGCGCACGGCTTCACGGTCGGAAAGCAGTTCGGCTCTTTCAAAAAATGTCGTTGCTAGGCTCTTCTTCACGGCCAGACCTCTCCATACAGCGCCCCTGGCGCGAATAGTCGAATAAGTGAGACGCCTATATTTTACTGCGGGTTCCCAATAGGTGGACCGTTTGTGAGAAATCTATACTGATTTTGGAGGTTTTGTGAAGAGCTCTTAATCTTCTATAAGCAAACCCTGCCCGCTTTTGAAAGCTTGACCGGAATACGCTTTTGCACCATATATGGTGCGCCTTTCCTGCTTTTCAATGCCAATACTCACGGGCAGCCCGTTGTGGCATCCCGCAGCTAGGTCAGAATCAGCTTTTCTGGTGCTGTTTCGGCCGTCCAGGTGTTGACTCTTTCGACAAGATCGTCGATTACCGGGTCGAACATCAAGTCATGCCATGCGTCTTTGAAGACATGCTTCTGCTTGGATGGAGCATTTATTCTTTCGAAAACCGCATCGTTAATCTTGTTGTTGACGATTTTTTCGTTGCCGGCAGTCAGCATTAACACAGGACAGGGTGCGGATTTTACTCGGTTCTGCACGTCCTGGGAAAGCATCAGCAGTTCAAAGAGCATTTTGGCCGGAAGTTTGAATCTTCTTTCAGCGTCTGCATCGATCCACTTGCGAACACCGACATCTCTTGTCACTTGATCCGGAGCATAAGGCAAAGCAAGCTCTGTTTCGGGGGAGACCATCGCCGTCCAAACCGAATGCACTCTGAAAAACAGGTCGAAAGTCTGTGGGTGCCCGTCGAAACCGGGTGAAAATAGAACCAGACCATTGGGCTTGATGCGATTGGCTACTTTGAGTGCGACGAGAGCACCCATGCTATTGCCCATCAGATATATCGGTTTGTCGCCGACTTTCTCGCGCACATAGTTGTAGGCCGTAACCGTGTCGTCAAGCCACTGGTGAAAACTCGTGAAAGATTCATTGCGCCTTTTGCCGAAACCTACATGGTCAGGCGCTACGGCGAACATTCGCCGCACTTTCAGGCGGCGGCCAAGTGCTTCGAACCAGCCGCTATGCGCGCCCAGCCCGTGGATGAGCAGAGCCGCCGCGCGGCATTCGGAAGCAGTGCCCCAGGTTCGGCCGGTAATCGGCGGGGACACGCCCTCTCTATCGCCTCTGGCGATTTCAATGGGGGATGCAGTCGGAGTCAGATTTATATCAGTGGTCATATTGCACGTTATTATAACTTTGATGAGTCTTACATATGCGTTTTATCTCAATTGAGAAGCATTAGATGTCCAATGTGGATGCGCGTGAAAATTTGGAATCGCAACCAGCCACAACAGGTGGTTTCAAAAAGTGGCGAGTTCTCATTTTTATTCTGATTGGCGCATCAATTGTGGCTCTGGTGATTTTTTTCGGCAGGCCTGAAAAGACTCCTTTTGAACAAGCAGTGGACTTAATTAAATCGGGCAAGTCGGCTTTTGCAGTGCCCATCCTTGAGAAGCTGTCTCGCGAACGTCCTGATGATGCCAATATTTATCCTTATCTTGCCCAGGGATATTTGACTACCGATCGACCTGCCGAAGGTCGCCTCGCTCTGGACACCGCACTGCGACTGCGTATAGCAGGACGACAATTGGCTCCAGTCGTCAGTGCCTATGCGAGCTACTACACGACTAAGGGCCACTTTGCCGAAGCGGAAAAACTTTTCAATTCGGCATCGTCAGTAATGGGTGCCCATGACGGTGCCGATGAGCGAGCGCGTTTGTATCTGGCCTGGGCCGAAGAGAATCTTCGCATTGCCGACCTGGAAGCGGCAGTTGCTCACTTGAAACAAGCCAACTCCCATGCCGAAGATGTCAGCGAACCTCTGCGTTCGCTGATTCCGCATCGTCTCAGCGATTGCTACAGGCAATTGGCTGCGCTTGCGGAAACTAAGGAGAAGGACCAGAAAAAGGCTGCTTCTCTGCTCGAAACAGCGCTCAAAGTATCGGACGAGCCGATCACAAGAATGAATCTGGCTTTGATATACAGACAGCTGGGCAACAATGCCGGTGCCATCCAGAATTACGATCTGGTATCGAAGGCAGATCCGAATAATCTCGAGGCCCGACACCACCTGATTACGCTTCTGTGTGAAAAGAACGATTTCCAAGCGGCGCAAACTGCACTTATAGACCTTACCGACAAAGAACGAAGTGTCGAAAATTATGTTCTTCTGGCTAATCTCGATTTGAAGCTTAACAACTATCCGGGAGCGGTTCGCGCACTGGAAGATGCCCTGGATCTGGGAGATAAGCCGGAATTGCTGCAGCAACTCGAAGGTGTACTACTTGACTGGAGCCAAAAACTGCTGAAAGAAGGCAAACGAGAGGAGTCCGCTTCGGTGAAGGTGCGCGCCGAGCGAGTGGCAGAGCAGCTTTCGCTGCTGATAGGCAAGCCGGAAGACAAAGATAAACCGCTGGAAGACGAGAATAGTTTGGCATCTAAGCCGGATGAGTATTTCGAGAAGGTGCCACCGATAGCACTCAGTTCCAGTCGCATCTGGTTGGCCAGAGGAAGTTTTACACCCGAAGGTGAAATTCGCATTCGCAATATAAGCGGCAGGCCGGTCAAAGATTTGTCTTTGAAGGTTGTTTTTTATGACCATTCTTCCAAACGCACGGCGGGTTCCGTAACTCTGCCCGTCGCCTCTCCTTCCTCGCCGCCGATGGAGACCGGAGGCACGCGCACGCTTTATTTTTCTTCTCCCTCTACCGTAAAGGCTGAGCATCGTCTGGCCGTCGTCATATACTGGCGAGGGCGACTGCTAAAGGAATATCCCGTAGTAAAGCAGTAGCTTGGATTTAGGCGTATCCAAATTGAGTGTTTGAGTGCATATATATATAAGTAGGTCTCCTGGAGTTTTACTGAATGGGTCAAGAACCGGCAACTTGCCGACACGAGTACGTGACAATCTATCAACGTCGTCTCAAAGGTTTAGATAGACGACTCGTTGCGACACGCGCTTATCTTCCGGTTGGTTTCAAAATGGCCGATTTCGGACATTTGAGCGAAGGCAGCTACTGCTTTTGCTCGCGCTGTCGCACCCGTTTGTTTCCCAAGCGTTCGCAGGCTGAAAAGCTGAAAGCCAGGGAGTTGTTAGCTGCCTCGAAAGCTCAGAAGGCGCTGGATGCCATGGGTGGATTCCCTGACGACGAAAGCATGCTCGATGCCGAAAATCTTGATGAGACTGAAAACGAAAGCTCATCATCGGCTGAGATTCAGGTTGAAGAGCTTGAAATAGAAGCCGTGGACGTGGAAGATATTCAGGCGGAAGGAGTCAAAATCGATGACGATGATGAATCTACCTGTCTGGCTGATGACGCAGACGATTAGTTTCGCTGAAAGGAACTTGAAGGAAGCCTTTTTCAGTTTTCGACTAAGAGGATGAGTGGAAATGAAACGATTGATCGATAAATTCATTGCTGCAGTGGTTTTGCTGCCTCCTTTGTATATGCTCTTGCGCTTTTTGCGTTGGTCGATGAATCAGGATATTCCTGCAGCCGAAGAAGAGATTTAGTTAGTTTCGGAACCTTTGAATGGCACAATACATAGCCAGAATTATCCGAGCAATCGTCGTGGGAGCATTGGGCTTCGGCGGTGGTATCGGACTGCTCATAATCATCATCTTTTTGACCGTCAAAGGCGATCAAAACGCTTTTGAATATGGAGTCAAATGGGGTTTTGAAATCGGCATGGTCTTTGCCATTTTGATGGTTGCGGTGCTCTTGCCACTCGATCTTTTCTTGCGCATGAACAGGGCCAAAGGAGAACACAGCCAGCTCTGGGAATTGGAGCAGTCTAGAGAGCTGATATTCGAGGGCAGCAGCAAAGAAGCGATGGCTGCCTGCCGAAAGGCACTGCTGATGGTGCCATATGTTCACCAGGTTTCCGACGATACGGAGCATCTTACTGCGCGCGCTTCGACCGGCGCAAGCTGGAGATCCCCGGGAGAAGATCTGGAAGTGGAAATCAACCCGATTTCAGAGAACAAGTGGCAAGTGAAATGCGTGAGCCGCTCGCGTTCGAAGAGTGTCGTTTTCGATTACGCGAAGAATTTCGAGAATGTCGAGACCTGGTTCAAAGGCATAACAGAACCAAGCGACCCGCCTCAGTCATCACCTTCGAAGCCAGTCGCCAAGTAATCGATTGCGACGCTCTTGCGCATCTATGCAGATTTCCAGCGCATCAGCATGCTCTCGATTTGCTCGATGATAAAAGTCAGCACAAGAGCGATTATGATCAGCGCGATCACTCCTGCAAATACGGTTGCCTGATCGTAAAGACCGGAAGCTTTCACAATCATGTGTCCGAGCCCTTCTTCGGAGGAAATGAATTCTCCGATGAAGGCGCCCATCAAGGCAAGACCGATATTCAGTTTCATTGCATTGATGACCCAAATAACTGAAGAAGGCACGACTAAAAGTTTGAAAGTTTGCCAGCGTGTGGCGCCTGCTACTTGCATTAGTTTTAGAAAACGACTTTCTACGGACATAGCGCCCTGATAGCTTTGAACGATGGCTACAGACACTGTAGTTAAGAATGCCAGGGCAATCTTGGAACGAATATCGATGCCGAACCAGGAGATGATGATCGGTGCCAGAGCAAAGATAGGAACTGTTGCCAGGGCCGTAATGTACGGTTTGGAAATTTCTGCCACGACGCGAGAATACCAGAGGGCCAGACCAATCACCGCGCCGACACTTGTTCCGAGTGCAAATCCGGCGACGGCCTCCATGATGGTGACCTGGCAATTCGTAAACAGCTCACCACTTTTAGCCAGCCGCTCCATAGCGTCTGCTACTTGCATCGGGCTTGAGAAAATGAATTGACGTTCTTTATTGTCGTGGGTCGCCAGATGCCAGGCAATGACGAAAACGATGAGCGGAAGCGGGTACAGCAGGCGCTGTGCGAAGGTTAGCTTGGTCTTGCTCGCAGTGTCCATCTCTTTTTTTTCTCTCTATCCGCTGATTATTGATTTCAATTCCATCCAAATTTCTCGATAGTGTTTTGCAAACTCTTCGCTGCCGCGAGTAATCTCATTTTCTGTTTCCCTTCTTATCCCAAATTCTTTGGCTAATTTCCCGCCGCTCATAATGAATGCTCTGGAGCCCATAGCAACTGCTTCTTCGATGTCGTGGGTGACAAGAATCGCCGCTTTCTTCTTTTCTTTGACAAGATTGCAAAACTCTTCTTCCAGACTCAGCTTGGTGTAATAGTCCAGTGCGGAAAACGGCTCGTCCAGAAGCAGCAAATCCGGATCGAACATCAAAGATTGAATGATGCTTACTCTCTGTCGCATTCCGCCTGATAGCTGCGCCGGGTATTTCATCAATACTTGCCGGCTCAGGTGAAACATCGCAAGGTACTGTTGCATCGTCTCAGTTGCTTTGCTTCTATCAAGACTTTTGTTTATGTCGAAAGCAAGCATCAAGTTGCCCTCTACTGTGCGCCAGGGGAAAAGCGCGTCTGATTGGAAGATATAGCCGATGCTGTTTCGCTTACCAGCCTCGGTCCGCAAATTTATCGTTCCTGATTTCGGCTTGAGCAGCCCGGCTATGAGATTCAATACCGTAGTTTTTCCGCAGCCGCTTGCCCCTAAAATGCAAACTATTTCCCCTTTTTCCACGCTCAACTCTAATGCATTGACTGTCTTTTCCGACTGACCGTCGAAATCAAAGCAAAGATTTTCGATCGTCAAAAGCGGCGATGTTGCGCTCATCTCTTTGCTGGTTTGGTCGGTGATGCCGATGGGACCGTTTTGACTTTCAAGGCAAAGCGCATGTCGACATTGTCTCTGTACGCACCGGCACTCTTTAAATCACCGATTTCTTTGCGCAGAGAGATGGCGTTATTCCAGGCATTTTCCGGAAGCAAGGGAGACTTTGGAATCGTCCCTTCTTTGATCAGTCGCCGGAGAGCTTCTCTTATTACGCTCTCTTTGACCTCCGGGAAATCTGCACAGGCGACTTTGACGGCTCCCTCGTAGTCCTTTTGAATGAATTCCATTGCCCGAGCGATTGCGTTAACCGCCTTTTGCACGTCATCCGGATTTTTATTCATGTAGTCATCCGATACGGTAAGTCCCGTAAAAGCGAAGTCGCCCAGCACAGCTGCCGGTGAATAGACAATTTTTGCACCTTCGCTTGTGGCCACGGAAACAATAGGCTCGATATCGAGCGCCATATCGGCTTGATTGGCCTTCACCAGGGCAAGCAAGGTGCCGAAGGCGCCCTGTACGATTTTGGCATCCACTTTCTTGCCGCCATTTTGCAAAACCTTTTTCATCACGGCGTAGCTCGTGGAGGGAGCCGTGTAAGTGGCGATGCGTTTTCCCTTGAAATTTTCTGGCTTGTCGATTTTTTGAATATCGTTTTTGAAAGTGACTACCCAGAAAGGGACGCCGCGCACTATGCCGGCCACTACCTTTCCTCCCTGCCCGCGCTCTCTGGCAATTGCGGTAAACGTAGGATCGGAAACCCCGAATTGAGCATTGCCGGTGATCACGGCGGTGAAGGTTTTCTCGTCACCGCCTGTGCTGACCAGCTTCACATCCAGTCCTTCGTCTTTGAAATAGCCTTTCTTTACCGCGACATAGAGGGGCATGTAGAGAAAAACATGTCCGAACTGAGCAATGGTAATCGGCTTCAACTTGCCTTTCTGTGCACAAGCGGGCTGAAGTAGAGAGGCTGATAAAAGAAGCGCGAGGAGGAAGGCGTGGCGGGTTCTTGGCATCGGGCACCTCATGCACAAGACAACAGTCAATTTGCAGATTCTCGCACATCTGCCGGCAGTTAGTTTCTCCGACTTCAGAGTCCCCCAGGCAAGCGCCCGTCATCTTCCGAAAAGCAGGTGATCTTTCGGCGGCATCTGTCCATCTTCGAAGTGTTTGAAGACCCCCAGGTCTAGCTTGAAACTATCCGGTCTCACCGAGATGTCTCCCGAAAATGGATAGCCGAATACAAAGACCAGGAAAATGTTCAAAGCCAGAGTCATGGCTACCAGTACGGTCATCACGATCTGCGTTTTTACATTCTCGACTGCGAAGAAGTAAGTGAAGATCAAAGTGAACAGTCCACCGACGATAAGGACGATCCACATGACCGGAGCTACTCCGTGAGAAGCGCTGACCAGGCGGGTTCTGCGATTCTCCGTCACTTGGCAGATTTCCGAAATGAGTTGCTGCTGAATAGATTCTTCTCGTGAGGTCTTCGGGTCAAAAGTGGTGATTTCTTTCCATAAACCCCAGCTGTTTTTGAACGCTTCAGGGCTGTAGCCGCCTCTGGCCAGCATCGGCCACTCTTCGTTGATTACTATCTCAGCATAGTTTTTGCAATGATTTCGAATCGAGCGCTGAAGATCGCCAGGCAAGCCGTGAGCGGCAAGATAGATATTGCACAAGTGCGTTGCTTCGCTGTCGACAATGACTCGCAAGTCTTGCTGATGCTGCATGGCATCGACGACGACAAAGCCGAGCAAAACAGCATACAAAGTTCCTATAACCGAAAGAAGATGACCCGCTACTTCGTGGTGAGTGATCAATTGCTGAACGCCGACTTTCTTTCGGACGTAAAGCATTCCGGCAACGGCAAGCGCCGTGGTGAGAACGATGAAGAGCCCACCTGCTATATAGGAATTCACGAAAAAACGCCTTTATAGTCCGAGGAAATCGGGACCGCTGCCTTGTGAAGTCGGCTTGACGCGGAGGTTTACTTCCGGGCAGACGATTTCGCAAGTGCGGCAGTGCACGCAGTTTTCCAGAGACATGCCGTGCCTTTTCACTTTGTCGATCACATCAACCCTGTGCACTTCGGCAGTACAGTCGGCTACGCAAGGTGTCGTTTTGCCGAAGCCCTCGTATTTCGAAATGCACTTCACGCAGACGTCAGCATTGAATTCGTCGATATGCTGATTGCCTTCGTGATATTTCGTTCCGGCAAAGAAGACGGCATCCGCGCGAGAGTAGATTGTTGCTTTCTCGTACTGAGGTTCGTCGTACTTCGGTGCAACGAAGTCAGGAATGATGTGCTTCCAGTCCGGCTGGTACTTGATCGGACCGATATCGAATTTTCCTTCGATCAGTCCAAGCGATCTGATCCCGTCTTTCGGTGCCTTGAGCGGGTTTTTGAAGCCGATCTTGAGCATGCCGATCCAGGGTGTGGACTTGTCGATGCTCTTAACCATTTCAGGCAGATACTGCCCGAGCAAGCGCGGATTTTCTTGGAAAGCGTATCGGAAGTATCGATTGTTGTAGGACTCTTTGACGACAAAGCTGTCTTTCAAGCGTTCGTCATACGGAGCCAGAGCGGCTTCCGAACTGTCGCCCTTGATCAGGGCATCGAATACGACTTGCGCGCCCACATATCCGCACTCCATAGCGCGGTCGATACCGGCCAGGTTTTTCACATCCAGAACGCCTAGCGCATCACCGAGCAGCAATCCGCCATTGAAGTGGAATTTCTTGGGCAAGCTGTAATATCCGCCTTCCGGCAAAAGCGCAGCGCCGTACTTGAGCAGCTTTCCACCCTTGATCATGTCCTGGATCCACGGGTGCTTTTTATATTCCTGCAACTTGAGCTGCGGGTTCATGTTCGGATCGGCGCTGTCCAGGCTGATAACCATGCCGATGGTCAATTTGTTATCTTTCATGCCGTACACGAAGCCACCACCGAAGGTGCCATCGAGAAGCGGCCAGCCGAGCGTGTGCCAGACTTTGCCTGCATAGTCTTTGTCTACTTGCCAAACTTCTTTGACGCCGACCGACCAGATTTGCGGGCAGTCTCTCAGCTTGAAGTGGTCGATTACGTCGCGAGAAATAAATCCTTTGTCGCCGAAGCAAGTAAAGCGGGCATAGACATAATCGTCTTCGGATTTAGGATCTTCGGAAACTGCAACACCGGCAACGCGGCCGTCTTCGAAAACAACTTTGTGAGCGGAAAATCCAGTATAAGGATCGACGCTTACATTTGGAACTTCTTTTGCCTTTTCCATGACTTGGTTTGCCAGCCAGCCTGTCACGTAGCTCAAAGTGAGAACCAAATAGCCTCTCTTATCGAAAGACTTTGGGTACATCTTGCTGGGAATATCCCACTTCTTTTGAAGCGAGAGTACCGACATGTTCGATTCAGTGCACTCGGCTTCAATCGGGAAATTCTTTTCCTTATAGTCCGGGAAAACCTTCTTCAACACGTGCGGGTTGGAAACCGCGCCGCTCAATATGTTTGAGCCGAAATCCTTTCCCTTTTCGAGAATGGCAATCGTGAATTCCTTGCCGCTATCTTTGGCAAGTTCGAGAAAACGATAAGCGAGCGTCAAATTGGACGGACTGCCGCCTACCAAAAGAAGATCGTACTCAATGCGCGCTGACAACTGCTTCTACCTCTCGTCCGGACTGTACTGCTTTAAACTGCTTGATCAACTCAGGCAGAACCTGATAAACATCGCCCACGATTCCGTGATGCGCAAACTTGAATATTGGTGCGTCGGCATCTTTATTGATCGCCAGAATCATGTTCGACTTTGACATACCGACACGGTGCTGGATGGCTCCGGAAATACCGCAAGCGATGTAAAGCTTTGGTCTTACGGTTTTGCCTGTTTGTCCGACCTGATGCTGGTAGGGAATCCAGCCCAGGTCAACGACCTTTCTGGATGCGCCGACGGCCGAGTTCGGGAAACATTTTGCCAATTCATAAAGAAGGTTGAAACCCTCTTTCGTGCCCATGCCATAGCCACCACTGATGATGACATCAGCTTCTGTCAGTTTTACTCCTTTGGATATTTCTCGCACAGTGTCGGCAACGATGAGGCGTGCGTCATCGTCTTTGAATGAAACATTCAATTTGACGATTTCACCCTTGCGAGCAGAGTCCGATTTCAGTGGAATCATCACGCCCGGACGGGTCGTAGCCATCTGCGGGTTTTTCCACGGTCCAAGAATTCTGGCCTTCAGGCTCTCTCCGAAACTAGGGCGGATTGCATAGAGGCAATTCGGATACAAGCCGATTTTGCTCGGGTCTACTTTGCTCTTATGCTCGTAAGGTCCGATGTCCAATTCCGTGCAGTCGGCCGTCAAACCGGTGTCGAAGTGAGCGGCGATGCGTGGTGCCAGATCGCGACCGGTCGTGGTGGAACCCAGCAAGCAGGTGTGCGGGGGCTCAGGAAGAGACTCGAGGAAGTCGCAGACCACGCGCCTGTAAGGCAAGGTGCGGTAATTTTTCAATTCGGGATGGTCGGCGACATAGACTCTGTCGGCTCCGTGTTCGATCAATTTCTGCGGTATATCGCCAAGCTCATGACCCATGACTATGGCTATCAATGACTTTTCCATTTTGTCCGAAAGCAGTCTTCCGGCGCCGAGGAGTTCGAGTGTGACGGGCTGCAATTCACCCAGGATGTGCTCGGCGACAACCAGCACATCGCCTTTCGGGCAATATTGCGAGACATCTACTGCTGCGGCGTCTGGGGCTTCTTCTGTCATTTTGTTATTCCGATGATTGGGATTCTAGTTAACTCGGTGCGAGTTTGAGGATAAAAGCACTTTCTTAGGAAGCAACCAAATATTCTTTGATGTTGGAACTCTTGAGCAACTCCTGAACGAGTTCTTCAGGCGAGTGGCCTTGATGAACCACACAGCTTCCACCGATTTCGCCCACTTTCTCAGTGGCCGCAACGATGGTCGGAGAGCCTTTCAAGCCGCAACGATCAATTTCGGCGCCGACGGTGTCGAGATCGATAGTTTTGATGAATTTGCCAAGCTCTTCAGGATTGCGCTGCAATTGCTGCACTCTGTAAGTGCCGGCGAAAGACTTGTACTCGAGCGGGTGATAAGAGTTCGCAACTGTCACCAGAACCGGCGGTTCGACTTCCACTTT
This sequence comes from Candidatus Obscuribacterales bacterium, assembly GCA_019745505.1. Classification (GTDB taxonomy): domain Bacteria; phylum Cyanobacteriota; class Vampirovibrionia; order Obscuribacterales; family Obscuribacteraceae; genus QKMZ01. The sequence goes on from JAIETE010000142.1 coordinate 68,779, forward strand.
CTGAAATCCGCCTTCGATGATGCGACGGGCATGTAGTTTCTCATTCTCAATCGTGAAGTCTTCGCAATAAGTGACTTGGGGCAAGTTCAATCGCTCGGCCAATTGAGGTCCGACCTGAGCCGTGTCCCCGTCGGTTGTCTGCAGCCCGCAAAAAATAAAATCGAACTTGCCTACATAGTTGATTACTTTGTAAAGCGCATAAGCCGTTGCCAGAGTATCTGAGGCAGCCAGGCGGCGGTCCGAAAGCAGGAAGCCGCGATCGACCCCATGTTCGAGTGCTTCCAAAAGGATTTCCACTGCCGGGGGCGGTCCCATTGAAATCGCCGTGACGGTGCCGCCGTATTTCTTTTTGACATGCAGCGCGGCTTGCAGTGCATATCTGTCGAACGGGTTGAGCATTCGTTTGGCGCGGGCGCGGTCAATCGTGCCGTCCGGGTTGATACCCGCTTTGGAACCCTGGTCGGGAACCTGTTTGACCATCACAAAGATGTTGTACGACCGTGCCATTAACTGCTTGAGCCTCCTCGACTTTTCAGCTACTTACAACGAGCTGAATCTGATTGCGTGTTAGCCGGACATCTTGGGCGCTAACTCGGTCCGGCTATTTTAGCCGCCATTGAATATTTCAATAGCTTTTCTAAATAAGGAGCTTAACTGTAATTGTTTTTTCTCTTTTGACACGCGCTAAAGATACGAAAAGCATACGAATTCTTGCTTTTTGCTCGGCGTTTTGCGCACCGATATCGGCTCGATATTTCAGTATCATTATGTTCTTTCAAACAATTCCCAATAAAAGGTGAAAAAACTGATGTCTTTTCGCGCTCCCAAAACCTTCACCTGGCTTGCCTTTAGCCTTCTTCTGATGACAAGCGGAGGCGGACTTGCTCTGCCGCTGTCCGCTCAGGAAGAAGCCAAGCCCACTCAAGAAGCAGAAGCCGCACCGGCATCGGACAACGTCAAGAGCGAAGGGAAGGAAGCCTTAGCCGGCACTGCAGGAAAAAAGGATAAGCGGGAATCCGTAAACCCCCCGCCGGCTGCGCCCAAAGAGTCTGCCAAATCACCCAGAGCTGCAAAATCGAAAGAAGCCGGCGACAGGGTTGATGCCAGGAAGTATTACCACACCCTCATAGACGCCTATTTTGACGGTGTTTTCAAACTGGAGCCGCATTACGCAACTGAATTGGGAGTTCATGACTATGACGGATTGATGCCGGATATGAGCCCAGACGGCGTCAAGAAAGAAACGCGCTTCTACAAGGACTATCTCAAAAAGTTCGAAGCGGTCGATACAGCCTCTTTGAGCGAGAAAGATCGCCTGGATCTCGCGCTTGTTGTTAATCAAATCAAAGACAAGCTTCTGGAAATCGAAGAAATTGCCGGCTATAAGCGCAATCCTTCCAATTACAGCGAACTGGCATGTGCCGCTGTTTTCGCCCTGATGAAGCGAAATTTCGCCGAACCACAGGAGCGATTGAAGAGTGTAATTGCCAGAGAGAAGGCGATTCCAGAGATGCTGAAAGTGGGGCGGGAGAACATCAAAGTAGAGTCGGTTCCGAAAGTCTATGCCGAGATCGACCTCGAGCAATTGCCCGGAATCATCTCCTTTTTCGAGAAAGATGTGCCAAGCGCCTTCGATTCGGTCAAAAACACCGCTCTCAATCAAGAGTTTGCCACTGCCAACAAGGCGGTAATTGCCGCGCTCAAAGAACATGAATCCTATGTGCGCAAGGAGATTCTTCCGAAAGCCAAGGGGAATTATTCACTGGGCAGCGAACTCTATAAAAAGAAGCTTCTCTACCAGGAGATGGTCGATGAGCCGATCGATTCGCTTTACCAGCGCGGCATGACCGAATTACGCCGCCTGCAGAAGGATTTCGCCCGCACCGCTCACGCCATCGATCCCAATCGCTCCGCTCTCAAGGTGTTCGAAGGCATTTCCTCCAAGCATCCCGAGCCGGCAGAGCTGATTGATTCTGTGAAGAAAGTATTGGAAGACTTGAGGCGATTCTGTGTAGAGAAGCCGATTCTGTCGATTCCCTCGGAAGATCGAGCTTCGGTTGCCGAAACACCGCCCTTTGCTCGGGCTCTTTCCTTTGCTTCGATGGACACGCCCGGTCCTTTCGAGAAAAAAGCCAAAGAAGCCTATTATTTCGTGACTTTGCCCGAGAAAGACTGGCCGGCCAAGCGAGTGGAAGAGCACATGCGCAGCTTCAGCTTCCAGGATGTGCTCAACACCAGTGTGCATGAAGCTTATCCCGGTCATTATGTGCAGTTTCTCTGGGTCAATACCAATCCGTCAAAGGTGCGCAAATTGATCGGTTGCGGCTCGAATGTCGAAGGCTGGGCACACTATTGCGAGCAGATGATGGTGGACGAAGGGCTCGGCTCCGGAGATTTGAAGTTGCGTTTGGCTCAATTGCATGACGCATTGCTGCGCTGCTGCCGTTATTTAGTGGCCATAAAAATGCACACCGACAAAATGACCGTCGAAGAAGCGACTGATTTCTTTGTCAGAGAAGGATTTCAGGAACGCGCCAATGGCGAGCGCGAGGCAAAGCGGGGAACAAGTGACCCTACATATCTCGTCTATACTCTAGGCAAACTTCAAATTATCGCTTTGCGAGATGAGTATAAGAAATCGAAGGGGCAGGAATATTCGTTGAAAGGCTTCCATGATGCCTTTATGTCGACTGGCTGCCCACCCGTCAAATTGGTCAGAGCGGAGTTATTGAACGATTATTCCGCCTTTCCTGTCAGTACGAAAAACGTAAAACCGGCCAAAAAGAAATAGAATGACCGTGAAGGTTTAGGATGGAAGGCTGGGTCTCACGATTAACGCGCGGAGGGCGCAAATACAATGAAGAATGAAATCAAGAGATCGATTGTGAGAACCAGGGCAGCAAAATGGTTTGCGGCGGCGGCGGTGGCTATCACTGCACTCTCCACATTTCAGGCAATTCCTCAAGCTCAAGCGCAAACGAAAGGCGAAAGCGCAAGCGCCGATAGGAGATTGATTGCCGCCAATGATTTGATATGGAGCACGAGCTTGGCGACCAGTTTGAACCAGGCCAAGCTGAAGAGAAAATATGTACTGGCCGACATCTACACCGATTGGTGCGGGTGGTGTAAGCGTTTGGACCGTGACACCTTTTCCAATCCTCAAATGATGTCCTATCTCAACTCCAAATATCTGTGCGCCAAGGTCAACGCCGAGAGCAATGCCGAAGGCAAGCAAGTGGCTGCGAAATACAGGGTGAGCGGCTTTCCCTGTGCGCTGGTATTCGATCCTTCCGGCAAGTTCATCGGCAAGCTGTCAGGCTATTACAAGCCTGATGAATATCAGAATGCACTGGAAGACTTGATCAAGAACCCTCCTTCCGACCCCTACGCGGAATAGAGCGGCGTCCTTCCTTGAACCTTAGCTAATGTTAACTGCCGGGGCAGTCTGATCTGACCTTGGCCGGCAGTTGTGCCATAATCTTTGGTCAGTTTAAGGGCGTGCTTTCAAGGCAGCGTCTCTTCGTGCCCGCTTGTTGGCACCACAATTTTGACTTTCAGGAGAAAGACCATGTCTCAGGCTACAGAAAGCAAAGAGCTTATTCGCAACGAAAACGGTATGCTCAAAGGCAAAAAAGGCATCATATTTGGTGTGGCGAACGACCACAGTCTGGCATGGGCGTGTGCAAAGGCGCTCTACAGCGAAGGCGCAGAACTGGCATTCACGTATCAAGCCGAAGCGCTCGAGCGTCGTATCAAGCCCCTGGCTGAAAGCGTCGGCAGCAAATTCGTCGATATGTGCGACCTCGGCAAAGACGAAGATATTGCCTCTACTTTCGAAAAACTCGGCAAGCAGTGGGACAAGATCGATTTCGTCGTACATGCGGTTGCTTTCGCCAATAAGAAAGATCTCGAAGGCCATTTCGTCGACACTACTCGCGAAGGCTTCGCACTTGCACTTGATGTCAGCGCCTACACTTTGACCGCTGTCACGCGCGCTGCGCTGCCAATGATGACTGATGGCGGCAGCGTCGTCACTCTTACCTATTATGGTGCTGAAAAGGTAGTGCAAAACTACAACGTAATGGGTGTTGCAAAAGCAGCTTTGGAAGCGAGCGTGAGATATCTTGCGGCCGACCTCGGCGAGAAGAACATTCGCGTCAATTCCATCTCGGCAGGACCGGTAAGAACACTTGCTGCAATGGGCATCGCCGGATTCAGAGACATGCTCAAATTCGTTGAACAGCGCGCTCCGCTAAAGCGCAATGTGCAAGCAGAAGAAGTGGGCAAGACGGCTCTCTATCTGACAAGCGATCTGGCATCCGGCGTGACTGGTGAATGCATCCACGTCGACTGCGGATACAGTATCATCGCCCTGTAATCATCGATGACGAAGGATAAGATAGCCCTTGTCCTTCTTTTGATCATTGCCGCCGCATCCTTTTGCGGCGGCTTTTTTCTTTTGGAGAGGGTTGAGAAAGACGGCTGGTTTCAGGGGCAATCTACTTGGGTGTATTTGAACAAACGTTTTCGACTCTTGCTTTTAGAGGCGGAGAAAAAACGAGATCAATCCTCGTCTGAAGCGCAAGCGACACGCGCGCGCCTATTGCACAACGTGGGAATTACCTGCGGTTACACGGATCAATGGACCGACGGACTGAGGAACTTGAACGAGTCTGTCGATTTTAAAATCAAGAGCAAATCAGTCAGCGCAGAGTCTCTCATTCAATCGATCGAGTCGTTGGGAAAGGCCTACTTTCTCACGGGCAATTATGACAAAGCCAGAACAGCATTGGACTTTGCCGCACGTGACTGGGTGCGTGAAGGCGGTGAGGACTGCAAGCCTTATGGCCGATGCTTATGTTTCACCGGCCGCGTATACCTGGCCATGGGCAATCACGCTTCGGCAGAGAATTGTTTTGAAAAGGCAAAGGCAATATTCAAAAAGGACGATGATCGAAACTCCGTCGTAAAAGCCAATCTTTTGCTGGCTGAAAGTGCCATCAGCAGGGGCGATTATCAGCGAGCGGAAAATCGGATCAACGAATCGATACCACTTTTGAAACAAGATCTGGGTGATGCTTATCAAACTTATTTCAATGATGAAGTTGCTTTTTTGAAACTTCTGAGCGGGCAGTTGAATGTGAAAAAAGCGGAGGTGACAAAGAAGAGCGACTTGCAGGAAGGGATTGGCCAGATAGAAGATGGTCTGAAAGAAACGGAGATCTCGTATGGTCCGGATGACGTTATTACCCAGAAATTTCGTCTTGCCCTAGGTGAAGCGTATTTCAAAAATGGTGACAGGGGCAACGCGCTTCGCCAAGTCGAAAAAATAGAAGACAGTTTCAAGAGAATTGGATTGCCCTCCCATCCTTTCCTCGAGGGTGTCTATCAATTGCACATCAAAGCTCTTGGCGGCGAAGGAAAGAAACTGGCCGATGAGCTTTCGCAAAGACTGAAAAAGGTGCAATATGTCTCTACTTCTGCTGCGCAAAAAGAAGCCGACTTGCTGGCAAGCAGATTGAATCCGTCTCCTCGTTTTCTGACCGGGCGCACATCTACGGATTCCTGGATGTTGCCGCTCACTCTTTTGATAATCACATGGGCATTTTCCGGTATGTTTGCTTTCTCTTTTGCCTGTGCTGCAGTGGCCGGTCGCAAGGACTATGGAGCGTCAATCTGGTTTATTCTTGGCGTGATTTTCAATCTTTTTGCCTATCTGGTAATTTCGGCCTTGCCGTCGAGAAACAGTCTCAGTAAGGAACTTGGTCCTGACTTTGCACTAATCAATGATGCGCGAAACGGTGTTTTTCTTCTTGCAATGACTCCGCTCTTTTCGATACTGGGAGCTTCAATTTTTTATTGCCCGGTGCCAATCCGAGATGTTTTCATCGCCCTCTTTTTGGCGTTCGCGGCTTGCCTTATCTTATTTCCGCCCATCTGGTGTTTCTTCGTTGCAAAAAGCAAGGGGCGCAATCAGTTGATGTGGACCCTGATTGGTATTGTGACCGGCATATTCGGACTGACCGCTTTACTTTTGATGAAACCCGGTGTCGATGCGGAAGTCGACCCCGAAGAGACGAACAATACTCAGGCAGAAATTGTGATGCTGTTCATGTCTGCCGTGCATATCGGTCTTTTTATCACCATCGTCGGCAACATTTACTTTTCCTGGATGACGCATGTTGAGCTTTAGGCCTGAATTCAAAGGACAACACTTTCGTGTTGTCCTTGAGAGGGGGATGGAACAGGCGAAAGACCTTTAGGAGTGAAAGGCTTGCTGTTTATTCACATTGTGTGACCGCATACATTGTTTGAAGAGCGCAAGTGGCGCCTCCACAGCGGCGAATGAAGTCGCGCGCTAGTTCTCTAATAGAATCCATGCTTTTGAAATTGGGCATGAAACCGAATTTGATCGATCGAGAATTCGCCAGTATATGTCGGACAAATCGAAGGCCGGGTTCGGTAATATCGATATTTTCCGGTCCACCACTGCCTTGGACAATGGTGCGAACAATCGACGCTTCAGCGACGAATGAAGTAACTAGATCAACCGGAGCCGGAAGAACTGGATCGAAGTTGATCTCATCGTTGGAAGTAGCGTCGTTGTTCATGGAGGTCTCCCGAGGTCAATAATAAAGAAATTGTTGCGGTCACCCTTGTAATCTAAACACTGCCACCATGCTTGGCAACTAAACAAACGCTAAGGCGCAATATCTACGGACTATTGAACGGATAGCCCTCTCATATGGTTTTGGTAAAGAACCGCATCTGCTGCCTGTTTTCAAAGACTGCAAACGGGTAATGCAACCAGGTTTCGATATGTTGAGCCTGTAAATATGCGGCGTTTAAGCAACTTGTATGAATCATCGCTCACCTGCCGAGCGGTCTTCGCAGCGAAACTGCAAAACCACTTCGAGATTGCTTGTTCGACGCTCCGCCGAAGCGATCAATCTGAGATAATTACTGCTGCTGTACTCGCAGTGGCTGGGCGTTTTGCCCTGCTACAACTTCTTTACTGCCAGAGGCCAACTGATGCCAATCAGCCAAGAATCCCAAATTCAGACCAAGGAGACTGCAAAGACTTCGATGAAATGCCTTATAAAGGAAGACTTGAATAAAGACGGTCTCACATTGAAGAGTGACATGCCGTCGCCCAAGCTTGGTCTTGATGAAGTAAAGATCAAGGTGCTCGCCACTTCGGTTTGCGGCACTGATAAGAGCATTTACCATTCGGCGCAAAGCGAAGGCATTCGCAATGAAATGCAGCGCTATCTGAATGGTAAGTACGATCCGATCATTGTCGGACACGAATTTTGCGGCATCGTCGAAGAAGTCGGAGAAGCGGCAAAAAACAGCGGTGTTCATGTGCCCGATCATTTGAAGGTAGAAAGGGGTGATTATGTCACCGCCGAAATGCATCTTTCCTGCGGTCACTGCTTTCTTTGCAGAACAGGCAATGAGCATATTTGCACCCAGGTGAAAGTGAAAGGCGTGCACCTGGACGGATGTTTTGCTCAGCACGTCGTCGTTCCGTACAAAAATGTCATTCTTCTAAACAAAGGTGGAGACACCTCTCAGATCCCGCCCACAATCGGCGCCATGCTCGATGCTTTCGGCAATGCCGTGCATACCGTCTATGAGGCGGACGTGAGAGGCAAATCGGTCGCCATTTTGGGAGCCGGACCGCTCGGCTTGATGGCTGCATTTCTCTGCCATGATTTCGGAGCTTCCCGCATCTATATAACTGAAGCTATGGATACCGAGCACAGATTCAAACTTGCTGAGACTTTTGGCGCTGATGCTTGCTTCGATGTTTCCAAAGGCTCCAAAGCGTTGTATGAGTCGGTGAGAAAGCACGAAACAGGTTCCAACGGGGTTGACGTCGTCCTGGAGATGTCAGGCTCTCCCTCCGCTTACAACGATGCTTTTCAAATCGTGCGCAACGGAGGCACTGTGTTGCTGCTCGGTATTACGCGCAAACCATTGAATGATTTCGATATTGCCAACGGCGTCATCTGGAAGGGCGTTACCGTAAAGGGCATTTTTGGAAGAAAGATGTTCGATACGTGGGAAACCATGCTCAGATTGATGAAATCCGACAGATTGAATCTCAAGAGTAAGCTCGCTCGTATTCTTTTCGAGCGCACTTATGCACTGGATGACTATCGTTCTGCTTTTGATTTGCTTTCCAAAGGCGAAGCAATGAAACTGGTTTTCACACCGGAGAAGTAATGGAATCGCAATCGGCACTCAATCTCTAAGGAACAGATAGAAATGGCAAAAGAGAATGCAGCGGTCAAGAAAAAATTTGGCGTGGAAAAACTCTATTGCGCTCTCGGACAAGAGTTGGAGAAGGCGCATGAAAACAAGACATTCAAATACGAAGTGCCGGTAGAAGGAAAGCAAGGCGGCGTCGTCAAAGTGGACGGCAGGGAATGCGTCATGCTTGCTTCCAACAATTATCTGGGCCTGGCGAATCATCCGCGTATCTTGGAAGCTGCGAAGCGAGGGCTGGAAGAGCATGGATTCGGAATGGCCTCGGTAAGATTCATATGCGGCGCCCAAAAAATCCACTTCGAACTGGAAGAGCGCATTGCCAATTTCCTTGGATGCGAAGCGGCCATTTTGCACTCGTCTTGTTTTGCGGCCAACGAAGCATTCTTTACCGGTCTTATGTCCAACGACTACGGACAGACCGACTATAAGGACATCATCTATAGCGATCAGCTCAATCACGCGTCCATTATCGACGGCATCCGATTGTGCCGGATCGCCACCAAGACCACTGATCTGAAGGCTTACAAACACAATGATCTGGGGCAGTTGAAGCAGTTTTTGGCCGAACCCGACGCTGATCAATACAGGATTGGCGTCATCGTGACCGACGGCGTCTTCAGTATGGAAGGCGAATATGCCCCCTTGAAAGAGTTTGTCGAATTGGCTAAGAAGAACGATGTGCTGCTCTTTGTCGATGAATCTCATTCGACTGGTGTTCTGGGAAAAACAGGGCGTGGAACGCCTGAGGAATGCGGAGTTCACGGTCAAATTGATGTAATCTCCGGAACGCTCGGAAAGGCGCTGGGCGGAGCTGCCGGTGGGTTTCTCACAGGCAAGAAGGAATTGATCGAATACCTTCGCCAAAAATCCAGACCCTATACTTTCTCCAATACACTGCCACCGCCTGTGGTGAGCGCCGCGATCGAAGCTTTCAAAATGCTCGAAGAAGACTCTTCTCTGGTTGTGAAATTGCGCGAGAATACGGACTATTTCCGCAAAGAAATTGTGCGTGCCGGTTTCACAATCCTGGAGGGCATCCATGCGATCGTGCCTGTTATGGTGGGCGAGGCCGCAATCGCTCAAGATATGAGCGCTGAGCTGTTGAAAGAAGGAGTGTATGTGCGGGGCCTGTGGTACCCGGTGGTTCCGCAGGGAGAAGCACGACTGCGCGTTCAGATCTCCGCCGCGCATGAGCGCAAAGATCTCGATCGGGCGCTCGCCGCCTTTGAAAAGGTAGGGAAAAAACTGGGCGTTTTGAAGTAAGTTATGCGCCGGGCACGTGTTTCTTTTCCGAGAGCAGCGCCGTGCCCATTATTTCTTTGACGCCCATTTCACCGATCATCTGTCCGAGCAAGGATTCTGAACAGGCAAGCAGCACAGGGTTGCGTGTCATCAGGGCTATTTGATAATTGTCTATCGCCATATGAGCTTCTTCGCTTATGACCTTGCAGCGGCTCTCGAAGCGTTTATCCAGATAGAGTTCTTTCAGCAATTTGCACGATTCCGGACCGCCGGTCGCCATCACATAGGTGAGCAACGCCACCTTTGCGCCAGGACCGATGAAGCTAGGTGTGAGAGCCGCCACACCCAGACCTGTTTGAAGCACTTGCGAGGTGACCATTGAGAGCCGGCTCTTATGGTTGTATTTATGAACTCTTTTTTTGATCTCCTTAACTACTGGATCTTCTTCTATAGATGCCTGGAAGATTTGATTTTGCTTGGCCTGTTTCTGAGCGACGTCCCATATTTTTTGTTCGTACATTGATTCCGGAACTTCGAAATTGTTTTTGAAATCGGCGAGCATTTGTGCAGTTTTGGCCGCTTCTTCTTCACCAACAAGGTCTTTGAGCGACTTCATTCCGGCGTCGACAATCTCGTCTCCCCTCTGCCTGTCTGTCATGCCGATGCCCATCGCAACTTGGAACATGCATGTTGTCACTTTGAGGTGTGTTTCATCGATATTCTTTTGTCTTGCAAATTCTGCCGAGGCGCGGCTCTTCACCTTCAATTTTTCGCCCAGGATGATGTCGCCGGCTTCAGCCGACGGGCCGAATCCTCGGTATGGAATCATGTAATCGAGGGCATCTTTCGTTTCGGCGATAACGATCTGGCTTTTCTTTCTATAGTGAGAAACAGCCATATCGATGGTTTTTGTCTTTTCGTCTCGCTCTAGCGCTGTCTCGAGCAGCTTATCCATTTGGCTGCCGACATGTTGATAGGGGTCGGCTGTGCTGATAGAGCCGGTCAGTTCTTTCGGTTGCTCTTGCTGAAGCTGGGCAGGAGCAGCGACCTTTTGCTGACGAACTATTTTTGTCGTTGTTCTCGTCAAAAGCGAAAGTGGACCATCGATGGGAACAGCCCATCCGGATGCCAGTTTTTCAGCGGCTTCGTCGGCTGTCTCTTGATTCGAGACTTGAGACGGCACATTGCTTAATGATTGTTCGCCGGTCAGCGGTCCGTGATAAGGCGTGGCTAATCTCTTGGCATCGCTGCCGGAGTGTGATGCCAGGCAAGCAGGCTGTGCCGTGAAAGCGGCAAGGAGAAGGATTGTCAGTGACGTTCTCCAGGCTCTCTGAAGAATTGCGGCGGGGATTCCTTTCGGACTCATAAAAGATGGCTCCTGAAGACATTTTTATAGAATGTCATGCTGTTGGCAGCCCACAAGAGTACCAGACTTTCTCTTGAAGTCTCGAAAGACGGGAGCAATGTCTCGTAAAACCTTTCTTAGAGATATCAAGACGATCTCAA
>JAIETE010000011.1 GCA_019745505.1 Candidatus Obscuribacterales bacterium
GGATAGAGCGCATGGCTACGAACCATGAGGTCGGGAGTTCGAATCTCTCCGGGCAGGTATATAGAACGGCTTTCTCTGAGCGAATTCGCGAAGGTTAAGCCGTTTTTTATTGGGGCGGGTGATCTGCAATTATGGCCCCTATATGGCCCCTTTGGCATCCAATCAAATAGAATCAGATGAAGAGTAGTTTGAGTTTTTTTGTGATTGGTAAGTAAGATTTGGCAAAGCGAAGACAGCCTATTCCTAGTGAACTAGCAGCCCATGTACTCTTTCAGAGTGACCACACGTGTTGCAAATGTCGGGAGAGGGGCAAACCAGTACAGATTCATCACATTGATGAGAATCCTTCAAATGGGGATCCTAAAAACCTTTCTGTATTATGCTTCTTGTGCCACCATGAAACGCAGATATCTGGTGGATTTGCGAGAAATTTACACGCAGAAGAAGTAATAGCTTACCGAGATGATTGGATTTCCCGCGTTAAGGCAAGGCGCGATAAGGCTGATGAAATTGCAACAATGGCTATGTCAAATTCGTCCAAATCTTCAATGCGTAAAAGAGTTCTGTTTGTGGGCGAAGAGAATTTGATCGCATACGTTGAGTCTCTTCCAATTGTCCTAAATGCTGCCTACACTTCGACCTCACCTAGAGTTTCAAGCGGTGTCACATGGGAAATGGTCGAAGGAATTTTTGAAATTGTAGATGTGGTGGAACAAGTGCTCGTCAAATTAGCTAGCTGGTTTCCGGAGAATCATTTCGGCAACATGCCTGCAAATGAATACTTCAGTGATGCAATCTCACGGAGTGTTGTTTGGCAGCGCGCACTCGCAGAACCGGATGGTAGTGGAACTGCAGGTACTGATGCCCGCATACATATCGCATTTGGAGTTTTGGGCGATGCAAAAGAAATGGTGCGGGAGCTTGTTGATAGTTTGCTGGTATCCGGAGATGGAACAAATGAAGAGGTCATGATTGAGTGGGGTGCGAAGTGGAGCAATGCTCGCAATCTGACAGAGATTTAGTTTCTGTGCGTTTTTCAAATAGCTTTTGTCAAAGACAGAAGTTTGTGGAAAATGTATTCTTTGAGGTTTTCTATGAGCGTTCTAAAAATGGACCAAAAAGCATTGCAGCTGATTTTTCGCGGTGATGGAACGATTGAAACAGGCATGGACTATGTTGAAGTAAATGCAATGGTCAGCTGCAGAGATCGTGGTTTCGAAGAACCGCTTCATTTAGTTGTAAGAAGCAGTGGCTATGCTGCTCCTTTGACGTTTGTGGATGGGTTAGAGGATGTCTTCACCCTTGATCGCAAGAACATGTTTGCGTTGGAAAAACAACATATTAGATTTGAGAAGTCCGACGAAGATGCTGAAACCGAATTTCAGGAGTATTGGGACAGAAGTTGGAGAATAAACACTCTTTCCGCGACCTTGCCTCAGAATTACGTGGCGGTGCCAGGCTCTCATTGTCTCATTGGCAGAATTAACCTGGCAAAAGCGACTCGCTTCTACCGTTATACTTCCAATCCAACAGATAGTAGATTCTCTGTAAATACTTTGAGAGCTGATACATATCTGACGACCGAGAATGACCAAACGTTTGTAAATTCAGGATTTGGAGCGGTCGGCAGATATGCGCTACCTATGCCCGTTCCTGCATCCTTTCGGCGTGAATATGAGTTACCGGCATTCACATCACTGATGGTTGGAACTGTAGGTCCTAACTATGGGCAGGCAGGTGGAGGTGTCGAAGTAAAAACTACAGCGAACGTGGCTGGAGTAATTCATATCAATACAGTGCTTATGAGCGATGCATAAATGACCCGAAATAGTGAACTGAAAGTAAAATGCAGACAGCCTTAATCATCGTATTGATTACTATGCTTTTGTGTATTTCTGCAACTGCAGTGCAGGCTGAAGTTCTGGAAGTTAATCCGTCGACCGGTTTGCGAATTAGTCTGCCTGGTACAAATGAGCGTTCCTCGAATTTCGAAATGCATGCTTGCGGTTACAAGTTCGTGAACCGCTTAGATGGTAGCAAAATTCCGAATATAGTTGTTATTCGCATCGGCTGCCGGTTTGATGAGTTTAAGGTGACGAAATTTCGACCCAAAGAGAAAGGAAAGATTCTCGGACAAAAGATAGTTTGGTATCAAGAACCAGATGTGGAATTTGGTAGAAAGGCACTTTTGCACCTTCCGAAAAGGCCAGATATTTTGATCAACATAAATCTTGAATGTGCAGACGCAGCAAATCTCAGCAACATTGAAAAATCAATCGAGACCCTTGTAATTGCAAATCCAAATGCTCAGGAGTTTCAGCCCAAGGCTCGAGCATCAATGTTTTTCATGAGAGGCGATTCGCAGAGGCAGATTTCGGAGTTGAACAAGCATCTTGTAAAATATCCTGACGATGATGAAGCACTTGGCACTCGTGCTTGGGCATATCAGGGATCAAGGCGATACAAAGAGAGTTTAGCCGATTACACTCAATTGATTGAAAAGCACCACAAGCGCTGTTTCAGAGAGCGAGCAGAGGTGTATTTTGAGTTGCGTGAGTTTCAAAAGTGCATTGATGATTGCGAACGAGCTATTTCCAACTATGCAAATGATTGGCAGGCATACGGATTGAGTGGTCGTGCGCATCTCGCGTTGAAGCAAAATGAACTCGCAATTTCAGCATTGAGCAAAGCGATTGAGTATGATTCAAACCATCCAGGTCCTTGGTTTCTGTTGCGAGCGAAGATTTATAGGAAGGAATCAAAGTATCAGTTAGCGCTAAAAGATCTGACGAAAATAATTGAATCCGATTTTGATACCGAGCTCGCACGGAAAGAGCGAATTCAAATCTATGAATTGCTAGGGGAACACGATTTGGCAGCCGACGAGAGGGAGGAGCTGCGTATCACCAAGGCCAATAGTTTGAGCTTTTGGAGTAATGGTGGGCGAAGGCACATAACTAACCGTCCCAGCAGAAGAGCTCTAAAAACGACAGATTCAGTCCAAACTGATCGAACTCAGGTGGAGTACTATCACTTGGCTCGAATGTATGGTGGCGCTCAGCCAAAGCAATGCCTTCAGTGTATTGAGTATGCGGTGACAATGAATCCCAAAAGGCCAGTGGCAGCGAAGGCCTCCAAGCTGCGTCAGTTCCTGCTACCTAAACAAGTTCCACCCGATGAGGCTATCGCTCTAAATCTCAAAGCCTACAGAGAACTCAGGAACAAAGAGCAGTGCAGGAAAGATATCACTGAGTGTATTAGCAAGTTCCCGAACCATGAATATGCGTACATAACGCTTGCCAGGCTGGAACATGATCAAAATAATGACGCTGCTGCGCTAGCGGCTTATCAAAAGACCTTAGAGATTAATCCGAACAATCTAACTGCGTTGGAAAGTTATGGGGATCTTCTTCGTGGAAACAACAAAGAGGAAGCGAAGAAGGTACTTCAAAGGGTAATTGAACTGGACCCAGAGAATTCGAGTTATCGCTTTTCTCTGAAGCTGTGTAATTAGCAGTTGACTGTGCTTGTTGAGTAGCCAACTTCGTTCTATTGTTGCTATCAGCCATGGTGCAGAAAAGACGAAAATACCTTCGATTTCGGCAAAAATCAGGAGCGTAGCGAAAACGCGCATTCGTTCATTGCAATCAAGATCAATCAACATTTGGCAAAGGCGCTCCGTGAAATTCTTGCCGGACATAAGATTAGGGAAAACGGGCGCCGCCAAAATGCGATAGTTGCATATGCGGTTCGGGCTCGGGATGCGGATCTTCATAATGATTTTTGCTGGGCACGCCTCAAATGAATCAGCAGTTGCGCTCCTTGAAACTTGGGCACCACGGCTTCCGAAAATGGGCACACCGCAAAGGTCAGCAATGACCGCACGTTCAAGCGTTGGGCGCCTGGCCCGCTTATCCTGCTATCTTGCTAATCACAAGATAGCCTTCGTGTTACCTTGTTCCAAGCTGATTAGGGACGCCGAGTCAGTGGGCGCGGGAGAGGCAGAGCTTATCCATAGGACTTGATCCTGCGAGGCAGATGTGTCCTCCCGCTGTCCTGGATCGAAGAGGTCGGACGATATCTAAGGCCCAGTTTTACTGAGAGCTTGAATTTAGCAGGTAGACCAAAAGATCTGGAATCCGTACTTACTCACTCAAATGGAAAGGTTGGACAGAATGTCGGTGTCGTATGTTGGAGTTGATGTTTCCAAGCTTACGCTGGATATTTTTGTTGAAGTAAACGGGCAAGGAAAGCATCAGACGTTTCTGAATTGTCCCGCAGGTTTCAAGGACATGAACAAATGGTTTCAAAGGCAGAAGGTTAAGGATGTACATGTCTGCATGGAAGCGACCGGTTCTTACTGGGAGAAGTTTGCAGCATACTCCTTTGAGGAAGATTGGAAAGTTAGCGTTCTAAATCCTTCCTGCATCAAACGTTTTGCGCAAAGTGAATTGAAGCGAACCAAAACAGACAAGGTTGATGCCGGCGTCATCTGTCGTTTTGCAAAGGCTATGCAACCTGGACTTTGGACACCACCACCAAAAGAGGTGCAGGTACTGCAGGCTTTGTCCAGGCGGCTTCACAGCTTGATGAAAATGCGCAGACAGGAACTCAATCGCAAAGAAGCTGAATACGAAAAAGTAGTAAAGACTTCGATTGGAAACGTGGTCAAAATGCTTGATGCAGAAATTGCAAAAGTGCGAAAGAGAATTAAGCAAGTGTTGATGCGCCATGACCACTTGAAGAAGAAGCATGACTTGCTGATTAGTATTCCAGGAGTGGGAGAAGAAACCGCGCACTTGGTCTTAGCTGAAATACCAAACCTGGATTTTTTTGAAGAAGCCAAACAACTTGTTGCGTTCGCAGGATTGGCCCCCAGGGAAATTCGATCTGGAACATCTGTAAGAGGACGTTCAAGCCTGTCAAAAATGGGGAATGCCAGGCTACGGCAGGGGCTTTATATGTGTGCCCTTGTAGCCATGAAGTGGAATCCGATCATTTCGGCTTTTAGCGAACGACTCTTGCAGCGAGGCAAGCCTCCAATGAAGGTCCTTGGCGCAGCGATGAGAAAAATGCTGCACATCATTTACGGGGTCCTAAAATCCGGAAAACCCTTCCGTGCGGATCTTGCCAGCGCTTGACGGTCGAGACGATATCTGCCTCCGGACCTTTGGGCAATGGACTGTGAATGAGTTTGTTTTGCCCCGTTCATTTTGGGTGCAGAGGCGTAAAAAAGACCCCCGCGCACATCTGACCTTCTGCCCGAATACCGTCGAACTAGGGTCCTGGCGCGAAGGCTGCCGAAGGCACCCGTAGGGCTTGGTCTTCGCGGCGGGTTTTCGATGGTAGGCTGTTTTGCCGGGCAGATTGAAGCGGGGCTACCTTGTTTCTTTGCGCAACTTCAGTTTGGCGGATATTCGGTAAGATGTAGACATGCGGTCAATAGTACTAGGCGATAAGTGTGCGAGGCCATAGGGTGATGGGTAGCTAGATTGGAAGTTTGGACGGTCGTCTTATTAACCTCTGTGGTTGCAGGTATCACAGGTATGTCCATTTTTGCGTTGCGCCCGACGCAGAGAAAGTCACCCGATCCGATGATTGTTAGCCTCTCGCGGGAGGAGGCGTTTACAAAGTTCTATGCCTATGTATCGAAGAAGCAATTGGACTTTCTTGTGTGGACGATTAGGGAAAGAGAAATGGGTAGGTTTGTAGTCGCAGACTTGCAGTATAGCGAAGAGTTTGAAAACAAATCGATTCGTTGCGATGCTGTAGTCAATTTTGATTTCTCGTCAGTGAGCCAAGACAAAACGAAACTTCGTTGGTCTTGCGAATATAAGCACTGGTGCGACGCAAAGACTGCCAGGCGGATGGAAGGACATATCACAAGCTGGCTTCAGGCCCTCTTCGAAAAGACTGTCAATCCTATTCGTGATGCGAAAGTTAAAGAGGGCGTCGGCCAATTGCAGGATTCTCCGCCAGAAGCGAGTCCACCACTGGAATTGGAATGTCAGTTCCATTGTAGGCGACCCATAGACTTAACATTTGAGCGTATTCATGCAAGACTGTTGAATGCTGTCGAAACGAGCCAGAGTTGGAAGATAGTTTTGATGAAAGCCGCGCCACCAAATTTGATGAACTGTGAGTTTCAAGTGATGGACGAAAGCAAGGGCTTAATGACCATAGCCATCCTAGCAATCGGATTTGCTACAGAAAATGGAAAACAAACTGTAGTGACTTGGACTTACTTTCCTAACGATGTTCTGGCTTTTAACGATCATAAACAGGCAAAAGAAAGAGCCGATGATTGGATTCGACTGGTCCTAACTGCGTGAGTCGAATTGACTTCGTCGACACAAAAAGGATGTGCGCATTATTTTGGCGTCTTCCCAAACAGCCGCCGCTCGCAATCGGCAGCAAAAGCTATGCATGCACGAATGTCCTCGATGGTCAGATCTGGGAAGTCGGATAGGACGTCTTCATACGACATTCCCGCCGCGAGGCACTCAAGAACATCGGCGACGGTAATGCGCATGCCACGGATACAGGGCTTTCCGCTTCGTTTGCCAGGCTCAATCGTAATGATGTCTTTGTAGTTCATCTTTTGATTTCTTTGTTTCTTTGACGATTCGGCTGCGCTTTCTACACGATCCCGTTCGTTCAGTTCTTTTACCTCTTCAAATTCGCTCAGCTTTGGATATTCGTGAATCAATTTGCCGTCGCGCACGACGACAATTGCCGTGCCCGTTTGTGCAGCTAGCTTTCTGGCGCTCCTTGCGGCTCTGATTAGAGCCGCGGTTGCACCTTGCATGTCTGGATCGTCAAGATTAGATTGCTCTTTGGTCATTTCTTCTAAGCTCTACTCAATTTATATCGTTCCAGAGTTGAGCCGCTGTAAAAAGCTCAAGATGTTTTACATTGCAAGTCGCAATCACCGTTTCTCGTCCTTCGGTCTGTGCAGTGATTGCTTGAGCCGCTAGTATTGCATCGGCATCAAGCTCGGTGTCGCCAGCTGTCGGTTTACCTTTTTTGCGCACGGCAGCCCAAAGTTCTGCTGCTTTTAGCATTGCCGTAGAATTGATAGGCAGAAATCCAAGTTCTTGCTTTAGCGAGTCCAGCCGGCGTAGACCAAGTGTTCTGTCACTACGGAATAGCTCCCGTCGAATCTCATAGTCCGCAATTTCAGGAACCACAATTTGGTGACCCTGATGCAATGCGTGAGTTACCCATTCCAATATTTCTCTGTTTTTGTCAGCGCGTGGGTGGCTGATCATTCCCAGCGGTCCAGCGTCGAGCAGAATGAGCTTACTCATTGAATAAGTTGTGTGACTTTGAATGATTTTCGTTCAAAGCCTGTTTGATTTGCGGCCACGCTTCCTCGTCATAACCGGAAGAATCCTGCAACCATTCTTTAAACAGCTTTTGGACCTTTGCTACGCGCACACTATTAGTCTTGGTCTGTCCTGAGGACGAACCTTTCTTTGTAGGCTGTTTCTTGCTTGCGGCATCCATCCTGGAAGCTACCTTACACTTGAGTTGATTACTATTTTACCAAAGAACGATTGATTACTGCCAAACTCCGCCTCTGTTTGCTGGATAGCCTGCCAGATGCGAATACTAAAGAGTCATTTTGAACTGCCGGGACTGACAATTGGCTGCTTCTTTGCTTGTTTGCGAGCCTCTTGGATCCGCTGTTTTATGCTCTTGGCTCTGCGCTGAGCGTATTTGTTTGGTGATGCAACAACAAAGTCGATAGTTTTCTCAGCTTCGTCGAATCTTTCGAGACCATTTAAGCATGATGCTTTGATGCACAAAGCATCCAAATAATCGTCGGAGTAATGAGGTACTTTGGCTGAGTCAAAGCAACTGAGCGCAATCGTGCATTCATTCAATCCTTTTGTTGCCCTTCCGAGCATTGCGAAGCAAATGGACTTTGTCATATGTGGTTTTGGTGTGGATGGAAACAGCTGCTCTGCTTCTTCTGCGAGCTTTATTGAAAGCATGTACTTTCGTTGTTTGAAAGCCAGAGATGATTTCATCGACAGCCGATTGTAGTCGTCATATTCTTGTGGTCCGTCGAGTAGTTTTGGAAGAAACTGTTTTGCAAACTCGGCCGAGTCGTAGAGTTTGTTTTTCTCTTCGAAGAATTCCATTGCCCATGCTAGGAGTTCATTGAGATCGACTGGATATTGAGGAGGGTTACCAACTTTCAATTTAGAGCTGTACTTAACCCATTCAGCTGAGTTCGATATCAAATTACCCCAATCGGCGGAGTGTGTAATTTCATGCAAAATCGTTCCAAATCTTACAGTCTCTCTTTCCTCGTGAAAAAAGCGATCTGGGATAAACACAGCGCCCGCAAACGTCATTGCGCATGGGTTGTAGCCGGGTTCTTTTTGTGTAATTCGGACAAGAGTCAGGCTGCCAGCTCTTTTGAGAAGGCGACCATATTTTACCTGTAGTCGCTTCATGTAGCCGTCGACTGTTTTTCTTTCTGAGGTTGTCCAAGTTTTGACAGTTTTCTTGTTTCTCCATGGATCAAAATGAAGCCCTTCTTCGACTGTCGCGAAAACCCAAGCTGGTTTCTTGGCTGTTTCCGCCTTTAAAGTCGTTACATCAATTTTCGCCAGCTCGCTGCTCAAGCTGGTTTGTGCGCTTGAGATTATTGTCGCGATGCATATTATCGGTAGTACTACGAATTTTTTCGACATTGGAAAGTGTCCTTATCAATCTCGGCACTCTGCAAAATGGCGTCTGTAATTTGCTGCATGGCGGCGCGCAAACGTTCAGCGGTGATGACGAGATAGCCGGAAGTAACATCGCCAGTGACCTTGTGGTTTAACAGTTTCTTGAGTGTGTAAGGCGAGATGTCTAGCCCTTCGGCGCAGGTTATGAATGACCGCCTGAGATCGTGGACTGTGAATGAAAGTTCGGACTTGTCTCTTACCTTCTTTACCGAATCGCGCACATCAACAAGATGTCCTTTCTTGCCTTCTCCGCGAAAGACATATTGTTCCTCCCCGGTGTCGTCGTGCCGTTGCAAGAACAGCGCATGAATGACATCGCTCATCGGCAGCATGTGATCGGTGCCATTTTTTGTGTCTTCAACTTTGAATGTTTTTGCATCCAGATCTACATTCTTCCACTCTAGCGTGGCTGCCTCATTGTGGCGCAAGCCGGTGAGCATAACCAGAATGAGGAAATCCCTAGCTGTGGGATTTGGTAACTTCTGCACCGCCTCGAACCAGCCAGCAAGCTGATGTCGATGCACAGCGGTTTGTCTTCGGGGCACGCGATTCCACTGGCGCTTGAGACTTTTCACCGGATTGTCTTTAAGAAGTGGGCTGCCGTCCGGATTCTTGAATTCTTCAATGGCATATGAGTAGAGTGCTCGCAGTATGCGCATTGTGTAGTCCGCTTGGGCGGGGTGGTCCTCGCTCATCTTCTTATGGCGGTCTTTGACCATCCGCTCGGTAATTTCGGTCAGTGGTAACTTGAGCCAATCATGGAGTGGTCTGCGCGTATGCCCGTTGTAGTCCTTGGCGGTCTTTTCGGTCAGGCGGCGGTCACTGAGGTAGATTTCGAGTACTCTCTCAAGCGTCAGGTCTTCTATTGTCTCTTTGTGTTTTCGAGCAACTGCGACCAGTTTTAGATGCTCTCGCTTCTCCTCGTTGGGATCTCTGCCTTCCGACAGGTCTCCAAGAATCTGCTTCGCTTTAACTCGTGCCTGCTCCGCGCTGATAATTCCATGCTTGCCAATTGTGACTGTGAGTTGTTTCCGGCTCTGACGGGGCTTGGTGATTACCAGAAATGTCTTTGTAACCGTTCCATCTTTGGCTTTGTGAACGCGCAGCCAAAATCCTTTCAGCTCGGTGTCCTTGTAATAACCGGGCTCGTTGCTTTCAATTACGATGGATTTGGTCAGCTTTGGCATATACTTTTTGTTCGGAATGGACTCGGATGATTAATGGTCATTTGGGCCGTGTGAAGCCAATGTGAAGCCATCTGGATCACACCTTATCAAAAAGATTCCAAGGTGGTCAAGCTGGAAAGCCAGAACTGGCTGGGGTTTTTAAAAGTGGTCGAATTTAATCAATCCCCAATTAAGCTGGCTCGGATGACTCAAAATCATCCGCCTTCACGGGCGTGTCGGTTCGACTCCGACCTTCGGCACCAATTATTTTTTCAGACTCTACCAGAAGATTTTTGGCGTATGCATAGCGCTCCTTTGTAGCCAATGCGAGGCGAAATAATCTCGTTATTGATCTGCATTAACCATTTGAAGCCAGGTTGTTTCCTTTAGGTTAGAGTGCGCATGTATGTGGTCAAACTAAAAATCCGCATCTTCGCATGGGCAGCAATTAGTCTACTAGTATTGAATACGGTGCGCTTAATTTGTTGCTGACTGCCGAAGTGCATATGGGGTGTCATGTACGACTTTCTTGTTGCAGATCCGGGTGATCCTGAATTCATCCGTGGCTGAGGCAAAAGCTGAAGAGTAAAGACCTTGAACTCAGAATCCATAGTCGCGAAACTTATAGAGCGATATCAGGGTTTGAAAACCTATCAGAACTCGGGCTTTGTACAAGTTACTTGCGACCAGTCCGTGTCGAAGTCCCGCTTTCGTACTTACTTCCAGCGACCGAGTAATTATCGCTTTGATTGGTGGAGTGAATTTGAGCATAACTCGTATCCATTAAGCGAGCCATTGCATGGTCAGCTATGGTCAAATCCTAAAGGGGCATTTATTCGCTATGGAAATGATGCCTATAAGAAGCGGACCAATCTGAAAGCAGCTTTGTCTTCAGGATTTCCGCATAGTGAAGCAGCTATTCTGCCGATGAGTTTGCTGCTTCCAGAGGTCGTTCAGTTTGACAGTTGCATTTCACTAATGAAAGATGGTGTCCTAAAGCCAAAGCCAAGCTTTATGCCTTTTCACCAGGTCTTCTTTCAGAAATCTGTGAACGAGACTTTGGATTTGTATATTCACGAAGACGATTTCTCCTTGAGGCGAGTGCGCAGAGTAACAAGTTATCAGTTTACTCAAGAGTCTCTCGATTCTATCGAGAATGCCCCTGATTCCGATGCAGTCGTAGTTCCTAAAGCTACACTTCTTGCTGATATGAAGCTTCTCTTGAACCAGGTCCATCGGAGCACCGAGGATTTTGTGTTTGAAGAACAGTTTTTTGATCAGAGAATCTTTGGTAACCCATTTAGCAGTTTGCCTATTGAGCGCAAGTAGCGAAACCATATTGCATGCATGCTTGTTTTCTGTAGCGAGCTGCATTTTCGATTTGCCCTCTGTAAAACTCCAGGGGTATGAGCTTGTCGAGATATCCTTGCATATCATCCACGTTTCATGCTCAGCTTAATTTGCGTCTCCATTGCATTCCAGAACAAGCGTAAAAGGACGGAACAAAGATGCGGTACAAGAGAAAACAGCCGAACAGAACTGAAGCGATCTGAGCAGTCGTTGGGCAGAATTTCTTATGAATCGTTTGTAGATAAGCAATTTCTGCACGTTTCTTATATAGAGCTTCGGAAGCTCTTTGATGTCCCAATAAGCTTTCAGTTAGAGCGAGGCGATCGATAGTACTGAAATGAACGAGATACTCGTCGCTGTTTCCAATCGCTAGAAGTGTCTTAGAAATACTTTCTTGGCTAGCATCTCGTTGTTCCAGTTTTGCTTGACAGTACGCGATGTTGCTAAGAGCCTCCGCTTGCTCTGCGAAGTCTCTATGGATTTTGAAAAGACCGACTGCCCTTTCAAAATACTGAATTGATAAACCAAACTCTTCCTTCGATTCAGTAAACTGCTTTTTCCAAGACTTTTGCAATGCACTTGCCCGAAAGTTTTCTCCGATGAGAATAAATCGATGTGCCATTTGAGTACTTTCTGGACCGTAAACGCTGGATATGACGTCGTTTAGTTTTAGCATCGTCTTGTCTTCAGCATTGAGTTTGGGCTGGTAATCCCAAATGGCTGCAAGAGACATGTCATCTTTCTGATGCAGTGGATCCGGAATCAATTGAAATATGCGCTCTCCTATCACATATTGCTGAAGAGCATTTGCTGCATAGGCGAGTGTGATGCCACCGAACCAAAGGATGGTAAAGCACGCAACCACCGTTGCAATGCAGCAAATTGTTCCGCTTAATAGAGCGGCTGGCCCAAACACCAGCTGGACCTTTGGAAAGGAAAGGCAGATGCATTGCCTAAGTGCTTCGCGCAGTTGTTGATTCCACTTTTGTCGCCGGAGAGCTTTTCGTTGGAAGAACTGAATCGCCAGCATGATGCCTAGCATCGTCGCTGGAAAGATTGCTGGTACTAGGTATTTCGCTTGCCCGTACTGCCACGCGATAGCAACTTCGCCGGCACAAACGCAGGCCAGAGCAAACATCCAAACGCTTATACAGTGCTCTGTCGGTAGGAAGTCAATTTTCATGGCAGTTACTTGGCTAAAGGCAATAAGCATCAAAATATGCCATATATGGATATTTGTCACTCGTATAAGCACTAATGAAGTAAGGGAAACTGCTAGTTGGCGTCAGCGGCATAGATGAGACCCTCGCGCATCTTACTTGCTGACCGAATACCGTCGAACTGGGGATCTGGCGCAAAGGCACCCGGAGAGTATGGGCTTCGCTGCGGGCGTTCGATGGTTGACTGTTTGCCGGGCGGATTAATGGGGACCACCGCTGCTTTTAGCGGCTGGCTGAGCTATTGGTTGTGCAGCGCAGCTTCGATTTTTGGTTCTGGTGATATTTCGGTCGCCACTCTCCATCGCAAATTCGTACCCGACAGAAAGGGTTTAACACCGCCATATTCCTGCGGCACAGACCAGTTTTCCTTCAACAGGGTGACGAAGTTTTGATTGACCGGCAGACCGTAGAATTGCGCGCCAAAGAGAGAAGTAAATGCCTCGAGATTATCTAGTTTGTCTTCCTTTTCAAAGAGCTCGAACAAAGCAGGCAACAAGACCGGTGCGGAGTAAACTCCAGCAGCACCGCAGGCGCATTCTTTGTCAGCGATCGCATGGGGCGCGCTGTCTGAGCCAAGAAAGAACTTCGGGTTGCTTTTCAGCACGACTTCGCGCAAGGCCTCGCGATCTTCCGGTCGTTTTGCGACCGGTTTGCAGAAGGCATGTGGATTCAATTTGTCGCCGATTATGTCGTCGAGCGTCAAGTACAGGTGATGCACTGTCACCGTTGCAGCTACGTTTTCTGGAAGATCCATTACGCATTTTACGGCATCGGCAGTGGTGGCATGTTCGAGCACTATTTTCAGTTTTGGAAAATTCTGCGCAATCTGTTTGAGCACAATGAGAAACTTTGTTTCTCGATCGAGTGAAAATTCGCCAGGCATTTCACCATGCAAGCACAGCACGAGACCCTCATTTTGCATTGCTTCATAAAGGGGATAGAGAGATTGAAAATCGGTAACTCCCCCCTCGGAATTAGTGGTCACTCCGTCAGGATACAGCTTGCCAGCGAGGACGCCGGCTTGCTTGAGTCCTGCGATCTGCTCCGGTTTTGCCGCCGGCGTAATCTTGAATGTCATTAGCGGCTGAAAAGTGCTGTGCTGTGGAAGCGCTTCGATGATTGATTTCTTGTATTCGATTACATCGGTGTTCGAGAGGATGGCGGGTGTCGTATTTGGCATCACCAGAGCGCGATCGCACTGCGAAATCGTATGAGGCAGCACTTTGCGCAGCATCTCGCCTTGTCGAACGTGCAAATGCATATCATCGATTTTACGGATCCGCGTTTGTTCCATTTGCACCACTCCTCGTCAATAACTGATTGTGTTCAACTCTCTTCCGTAACGCACCTGTCTCCAATTTTCTCGCTAAGAATAACACACGTCCTTGATAAGACTGGTCGCTGAGAACTCGGACCGATCGCTGAGCACTCGGCCCAGCCCCGGGAGCACTTATCAGAGGAAAAGATTCAGCGTTTCAATCATTTTTTTGCATCGTAGCTATTTGTGGAATTGGAAGCAGCCAGCTACGCATGTCAGCAATCTCCGATTGGCGATTCGTCGCCACCAATAACTTCTCATACGCTGCAAGTGTTTCTCGCGAATCTGGGTGAAATGGAGCAGAGGCGCTTAATTCGTATGCGATGTTTATTAGGTCTTCTGCATGCTTGTAATCACCGATTTTTAGTAACTCCTGCGCCAAATAATTTATTGCTCTAATGTGCGTAATTGCTGCAACCGCTATTGATCCTTGTAGCAGTTCAAAAAACTTGTTGTAGTAAACATAACTATCCGGAATGGTGTCTTGCTTTATCTTCAAAAGTGAGAGATACAGATAGCAAGAGATTTTCGCGGTCTGAATGCTCAGGAGGGGCATTTCAGGAGACGGGTTCATTTTTTCAAGTGAGTCAAGCGCTGACTGAAGAAGTTCTTCCGCACCGTCTAATTCATTCAATCGAAACCTGTTGATTCCCATAAGCAACAAGCAGTGAGGTTCAAATCTCTTTGCTAATGGAGAGTTCGATTTCTGCAATATCTCTAGTGATTTTTCCGTTTCGATTTCCGATTCTACGAACTTTCCCTGCCAGGCATACGCACTCGCTAAATTCAGAGTGTACATGGCCATGTTTGCTGACTTTTGACCGCCAGGAATAGCTGCCGTGCATGTCATCGCCTCTTTGAAAAGATTTTCTGCACTTTCGAAATTGCCTTGAAGTATCCTTGTCTGACCCAATCTCGTGAGCAGACTTGCAACGGCAAGGGACTTTTGCATACGCAACAATCGGAACATGCTTAGCGTCGTGGATACAATTGCATCCACCTTCGCATATTTCTGTTGTTGCCTTGTTGCATTGACATAAACCTCGATACAGTTAAATGCAACGTATGGGAGGAAAGTCCACAGGAGACCTATAGATAGAACAGAATAGGCTGCGGCCGCCGCCCATAGCCCAGTCATCGCAGCTGAATAGGCGCACATGAGAATGTATCCAAGAGTACCCAGCCAAAGGAGGCTTGCAATGACACCAAGAGCAGCGTTTTTCTGAATATCCTTTTTGACAGTCAATGGCAGCTTCTTGTTTTGCGTCACTATTGATCAACCTTAGTAAGCGAAACCTTCATAGCGATTAACATACCCACGCGCCTTCAGCCATACACATAGAGCAGTCGCTCGTAGACTGAAATTAGTCACAATTGGACTTCTTTTGGCATTAACCTGAGAGAATGCAGAATGGAACCTCTTGCACTGGATTAAGAGATGAAAATCGACGCATTACTATTTGATGGCTTTGACGAATTGGACTTCTTTGGTGTGTTTGAAACCTTGCGCATGGCGGGGCTATCCGTCGAAACACACTCTCTCTATCAGCAGGAGTTTGTAACTGCGGCTTATGGGTCGAAGCTTGTGCCGGATGCTTTTGTCACTGCGCAGCTCAAATCTGACCTGTTGTTGGTGCCTGGTGGCGGTTGGATCTCCCGTGCGCCGAAAGGTGCTTGGGCCGAAGTTCAGAAAGGGACGATTTTAGATGTAGTGAAGTCAGCTCATGCTGCAGGAACGGTCATCGCGACTGTATGCACCGGGTCGCTTGTGCTCGGCAATGCGGGTATTCTTCGAGACCGAAAGGCTACGACCAATCATGGCGCGGTTAAAGAACTGTTAAACTGCGGGGCAAAGTATATTGATGCGCGAGTTGTAGATGACGGCGACATTATCACCGCTGGTGGTATCACTGCGAGCCTCGATCTTGGCCTTTGGTTGGTAGAAAGATTTGTCTCCAGGCAGGCGGCGCAGGATGTTTCTGATGGACTCGAGTTTGAGCGACGAGGAATTATACATAGATGAGTGATTTCTTGAGCATGCCTGAAGGCGTAGATGAGTGTTTGTACTAAGAGAAGAGCCGGTTGAAAGAGTGAATTTTGGTGCGATTTGAGCCTTTTGTATGGGGCTGCCCCTATGCAAATATACGGTAGGGTATAACCGCGCTTGCATTCACCGCCCTATGATGGCAATAACTGAATTTGTGCGTTGTAGAGCTTACTGGCGAACGGCTCTCCTTTTGTACTGGAGTCACCAAATGAATAACACACATGCAGCGGGCACTCACCTGCTAGTTCGTGATCAATACTCGAACTCGAAGGTGGCGCCAACAGCGGCAAATACCGATTGGAAAGTTACAGTCGATCGTTTGCTTGTACTTTTGTCTATCACAATAATTGGTGTTTTTCTTGCGTCCGTACTTCATCCTAATCACTTCATGCTGACTGCGTGTTGGGGATGGGCCGGTCTTTGGGTTACGGATCGCTTGTCTGAGAAAAATGCCTATCGTGTTGCTCCAATACTCATATTTCTCAACCTTATATGTTTTCCCGAGGCTTTTATTGCATTGCCGTTGGCTGCGCTAACCGTGGCATTGGCCCAGGATTTCCAAGTTGATGACAGCGTGCGAGAGGCTATGCGTTTATCAGGTTTGACTGGCGCTGCGCTTACTTTGCTTTGCATCTTGGCGTAATCAGAGAAAGTGATGAGCGCCGAAGTAACCCGAATGGGCTATGGATTCTGCATAACGCATTTATCCCGACATCGGTATTCTCACTTGCTCGATTGTCTATAAGATGGAATTAGCGGAATTTGACCGGCGTAGAGTTCTCTGGCGGAACTCGGAGTCCTCATTGGGAGAATGCGTATGAACGGTATACATGCACAATACAGTCCGAAATTTTCGAATGATTCAGAAATTGCTTTGAGCTTGAAGGTGCGGGCCGGAAGGCTCTCTCAAACTGTTGACTTGAAGCGCGTGCTGAACGCGACCTACCTTTTCTGCTCCGGAGTGCTCCTTGTTATGGCGATAGATATTCATATTACGTTGCTCACTATTTGCTTCGCTGTCTGTGGCTATTGGGCATCAAATCGACTTTCAAGTAATAGCTGCAGAATGGTGACTCCCGTCCTTGTACTGCTCAATCTCATCGTCTGGAGAGAGATGTACCTAGCGCTTCCTTTTGCTGCGTTGACACTTGCTCTTGCTCAACGATTTGCTATCAAGGACAGCTGGCGAAATTTGTTGAGAACATCTGGAATTCTCGGCGCCTCGCTATCCATACTTTATGTGTTCGGAAATGGAATTCTATCCAGCGTCGGAATTTTCTAAATTCTAGATGTTTCTCTTTCCAACGTCAGCTTGCGACAAAACCAAGCAACATCATGTCATTGCCATGGCTGGCAAGAAGCGACAAACCTGTAGTTGTCTTGTCTGTTACAGCAACAGGAACGCAGACTTCAGGCACCGTAGATAATGGTGCGAGCGCAGTGTGATTCATGTTTTGAATTCTGTTTTTCAATAGGTCTGCTTCACTTGCGTCTATCATTGGCGGCAAATTGACTGTAGTCGGCATGCACAAGATTGCATCGCCTGCGAGTAATTCTGCCATGTCACCGACTACTTTGTCTCTTGATTCTTTGGCCGTTTGCCAGTCATTCTCTGTGACGGTGCTCGTAAATTCAAAGCGTTCTTTGATTGCAGGACACATATGCGGATTGTTTTCTTTTAGCCAGGCACCATAAATTCCCCACGCTTGTCTTGCCTGGAAAACCTTATAGAGGGCTGCAAGGCTCCCCCAGCCAAAGCGCTCCAGTCTCACTTCTTCGACATCGACAAACCGCTTTGATAACGCGTTGACCGCTTTCTCAAGAGCGGGATGGAGTTCTTGCGAAGCATCGTCGAATGAATCAACTGCGACTAGAAGTTTTCTTGGGCATTTCTCCTTGGGCTTTTCATTCAAAAGAACTGCACCGCATCTTTCAAGAAGCGAGGCGGTTTTCGCCATCCAGCCGACCGCGTCCATTAATGGTGCTAGTGGTGCAACGCCTTCGAGTGAAACTCGTCCGTGCGAAGGTCGAAAGCCATAGCAACCACAGTAGCTAGCGGGCACGCGAATGGAGCCGCCTGTATCTGTTCCGAGCGCCAGGTCAACCAGACCAGCGGCAACGGCTGAGCCGGAGCCGCTGGAAGAACCACCAGGAATGCGATCGGGATATTGAGGATTTTCGGGGGCACCAAAATGAACATTGATACCATCGACGCTGAATGCGAACTCGTCGGTGCAGGCCTTTCCTACTAGAGTTGCTCCGGCGGCGAGTAGCGCTTCCACTGCTTGCGCGTGTTTGATCGCTGGCGCGTGTGTTTGCGCAAAGGTTGGATTTCCGATTCCGGTGACTTCGCCCTTAACATCAAAAAGGTCTTTGGCGAGAAACTTCAAACCTGCCAGTGGACCTTGACTTGCGCCGGGAATATTCAGTTCTTGAATGATGCCGTTGAATCGCTTGATGACGGTCGTCATATCAGTTGCTTAATCCTTGCGCCGGTACACTTTGCGCTGGGTAACCTTGCTGCGGAGCGCCTTGCATTTGTTGTGCGCCTTGCATCTGCGGAGCGCCTTGCTGCTGCATCTGCTTTCTTGCTTCGCGTTGAGCTTGTCTCTTTGCCATAAAGGCTGCAAAGCTGTCAGCTGTAGTCGCGTCCGGCGAAAATGGCTCCAGTCGATAAGCTTGTTCTACGCGCACAATCAAGTCTTCGGGCATGCCTGCAAAATTGAATCCCTTGATGGAGGTCGTTTTACGAATGCCTTGACCAAAGGGCTCAAAGCGACCGAATGTCTCAATCGTGGTCGAGCGTGCGATTACTCCAGTCTCTTTGGAGACAACTAACGCAGGTCCAGTAGCTGTTTCCACCACGGAGTCATTGCCGGAGTGCAGAAACTTCGATTGCCGGATCAGATTGTATTGAATACTGCCCTCCGATTGAATCGAATTGCGGTATGGGCAACGGTTCAGGTGCCAAACTCTTCCCGTCGAATCGAGCTGGTGCCCGTAATGAAAAGTCCTGTATATCTTTTCCAGCTTGTTGGGCGCCAGGTGAGTCTGTGTGCGGTAGTCAATGAAATCAACTACCAAAGAGCGGTCCACGTAGAAGGTTCCGGCAAACCAGGGCGGAATGCAAATCCAGTCGTCAACGGGGGTGCCCAATATCGCGGCGTTAGGGTCAAATCGCTGACCGGGCCTAAGTTCCGATTCTAAGGGTTGAACAGTTTCAGAGTGTTCGACTCCTGCCTTGAGCATGTTTGAAGTGCCGCCACCGCTCGATTGCGTTTGCGTCGTACCATACTGCCCGCTTGCCGGTAGCCCTGAAACCAGTGCGCTCAGTGCAAAAATTGCCGCCAATCGAGGAAGAAGATGTTTCATATCGGTGAAGATTATTGCATCGCCGATGGATTTAATCTATTGGAACGGCGTAACCTGAGGCTCTATGGAATTTTGGGGGGTGTAAAACCTTGCGGGGCACCGATTTGCGCTAAGTTTGCGAGCCTGGATGTCCGGAAAGCCTCTCAGGTGCGAGAAAAGTGGCAAGTTGGCTATTTTTAGGGCATATAAGTATAAAGGGAGTTATGTGCTGACGAATCTCGTCCGCCGCTGTGTGGGTCTTCCATGGGTTCTAGCAAGAAATCTCGAAAAGCTGCTACACCTGCTCAGTCCTCTGAGTGTTTGGCGATTGGCGACGTTGAGTTGAAAGTTTTTGAATCTGATTGTGGTGATGAGCAGCTTTTGCCTGGCGTCGGTGCGCCCGCTGAACTTGAAACGCCTGCAACAACCGAACCGGTAAATTCTTCGGAAATTTCAATTCCGCCAGAGGTTCCGCTGAAAGCGGAACATACGGAGCCTCCGGCTTCGAATAGCGGAGAAGTTTCAGCTGAAGCCCAGAAGTCACTGGACGCGAAGGATTCTAGCGCTTCAGTCGCTTTGTTCAATCACGAGAAGTCGATTGCAAGTTCGTCGTCTCTGCCCCCGTCCGGAATTCCGCTCAGTCTTAAGCCTGAGATGTCTACGGAGTGGCCGTTCACCAGGAAGAGGCAGGTTTTCAATGTCGTCTACTTCGGTTTGATTTCGTTCCAGCTTTTGACGCTCACTCGGGCTGGTGTAGCACCGTGGGCTGCATATTTCTGTCTTGCGCTCGTTGGTTTTCTAACTGCTGCATCGCTTTTCTATCTTTTCAATCATCGAAAGCATCAAACGTCACATGATGAGTTCAGTCCGCGTGTACGCAGAAGCTTGCGTGCCGTCGGTTTGCTTGTACCGGCCTTCTTGATGTTTGCAATCGCTCGGACTGATTCACCGATACCTGATGCGAAAAATGTTTTAGAGGAAAACGGCATTCCCAGCTCAGTTCTTTCCCCGATTGCCGGAAATTTTGCCGGCGAAATGGCGTGGGGAAAGAGAGATTTCAAACGTCACCGGTTTGAAAGTGCGCTGAATCACTTTGAAAATGCAGCAAATATTGATCCGTCTTCTGATGTTGCGTTAGCCTGGATAGCTGAATCGAACGACAGCATGATGCGCCTCACGCCTGCCTTGTCGGCTGCGATGCGGGCCATGGATATCAATCCAAATAATGAGCAGGCTCATGTCGTTGCTGCTCATTACTACAATATCGCTCAGCAATTCGATAAGGCTCGAGACTATGCAGAACGAGCTATATCGTTGAATCCGGAAGATGGCGAGGCATATGGTTATGCCTCTACAGCATACAAAGGACTCGGTAATATCGAACAAGCACTGACATATGCCAATGGGCATGTTAAGTGGCATTACTATGAAGCGAAAGCGTTTGAGCAGCGAGCCCAAATACTTGAACAGCTTGGTCGTCACAGCGAAGCAGAATATACGCGCGAGTTGGCAAGAAAAGTCAGAGAAGTAGGTGTGCGATAGGACTAATCAGCACCAAGGTCCCAGGTGAATGAGGCGTCCATGGTTACCGCGTCTCTGTTGACGTTTAGTTGCTTCACTGTTGCATCCACTACACGCTGGAAAATTTCCTCTTCTTCTGGATCCGAATATCCCAGTTTTTCTTTGTTGAGTGAAATGAGTCGATAGATTATTTCTTCGATAGTTAGCACTTCGATGTTGAACTCACGTCCGAAGAATTCTCTGGCTCGTTTGAAGCTTGGTGTTTCCAATTCCAGAAACATCGGAAGATACGGCCAACCTTCCTCGATTTCTTGAAGCGAGATAAGATCGCTGAGAACAGTTCTTCTTGTTATTTGATGACGCTGTAGTCCGTAGTTTTCTATTAAGGATCTGCGGAGTTTGTAAAAGACTTTTTGGCTGAAGCACTCTTCTGGTGCTGTGACCGCGAGTTTCTTCTTCATGAACATGACCACATCTCTTACGGTGGTCATGCGCTCCGCTTCTTCATCCGGAATTTCTACTCCGAATTCTTCTTCGAAGCCAAGAAACAGCTCAACTGTATCAAGTCCCATGGTTATGCCTCAGTCCAACTCAGTCCATTCGGCAGATCGATTGATGCGAATTCCAGATGCAGAACGCGACGATGATCTGGTTGAGTTGATTTTGAAGAGCTGTGCAAGATCAATGGTCGCATGAGGATAATGTCGCCTACCCCTGCTGCACAAGCAATCGGCGTGCCGGCTTCGGCGCGACTTGCGGCTTCGGCTGGATTGATTATTCCGTTGCGATGAGAGCCGGCAATAAATTTGATGGCGCCATTTTCGATGGGGCATGCATCAAGATGAATTCTCAAAGAGATAATGTGTTCCAAAATTTCACGTGGCGGTTGGGTGTGAATGGTCCCATCCTTGACGGACCAGGGACCATAACCTTCCGTATCTATGCGCTTTTCGACCGCAATGGAAAGATCCTGGTGCCAAGTGACGTACCAATTAGAGGCAGGTGTTTTGTCGAAGAATATTGAACGAACTGGTTTTGAGTTTTGTCCTTGCAGCGCTTCTACAATTTCACGAATTTCTTTTGACTTTGCAAATTCTTTGACTCCTTCGCACTGTCTCAGGAGATTTCGAAAGCCCGCAGATAGTGCTGAATTTTGCGCATTGCGGAATCCCTCGATAGCTTGGGTGAGAGAGTCGATTTGCTCTGCAGAAAATGGGTTGCGGACAATGGCGAATCCATTTCGCTCGAAATCGGTCATGATTTCAGGTTGACTCAAAACAGCCATTTCGTATCCTTCGGGTCCGTTGGTCGTGTTCCCCTCTGCAGCATCGCGAATTCCTCGCTGCCCTTCGGCGGCAGCGGCTTGCCTGCGAGGTATCTGAGTAGTTCAAACTCTTGCCACAACTTCTTATTGCTTTCTTTCAATTTTTCGAAATCGTTTTCTCTGGTGCCTTTCAGATAACCCAAGTATCGCTTGCGAATGAATTCCTCGTCTTTCGAATAATATCCGGTGGAAGATGCCTTGTTTACTTCGGCTAATGCGCTATCGATGAATCGATTTCGCTCCTCTCCTTTTGTCGCTTGCGCCAAGCGTTCCCAGCAGATTGAAAAAGCGTGTGAGCGCCTGCCGTCGGCGTTTGAGAATGATTTTGACAGAAAATTTTGAAGAAACTCTTTGTCCTCTACGAAATCAAAATAGTGAGCAGGTTCCAGTGAGTGATTAACAAGGTATTCATAAGTGTAGAAGTCGAGTAGCGAACGTTGAAGATTGTCGAGCTTTTCATCGCATAGTGCCAGGCGTGAAAACATTGACGCATCGTATTGAACTCTAGAAGAAGCGAGTCGCTCGAGAATTGCTCTCGCCTCGTTGAATTTTTCATCCAATGTCAAAGAATTCGCCAGCATGGAAAGGGTTCTCCAGTGGAGCGATTCGGTTAGTGTAATCTGTGCTTTCTCAAAAAGAGCGTTGGCTTGTTTTAGCTCTTCGCGTGCTTTACTCAAGTCCTTCTTCTCATACCAGCACTGGGCGAGAAACACATGGGGAGATGGCGCAAGGGAATCAGCTTTGGCAGCAAGTTCGAACTCCTTAATCGCTTCGTCGGCTTTGTCGTTTCTAAAGAGAAGGCGTCCGGCCATAAAATGTTTGGCAAAATCAATATCCTTTGCATTTGGATTTAGCAAAGGTTGAATCGCAACTGCTGCTTTCTTGTGTTCTTTCTTGAATTTTTCATCGAGTATGTATCGCGATCCAAACTCGCAGAGCGATTCTTTGAAGCTGGTGCATGACTCCGTGGAAGGCCAGCGAGGATCAGCGAAATCTTCGGCCTTGGAGTCCAGTAGAAATTGGCAACTCACTTGCCTGCGCGCGCGCTGCAGTGCTGGTCTGGCAAAGTTGGACCATTCAATTGAGTATGCGACGTGGCGACCGAGGTCGGCCATATGAATCAATTCATGCAGGAGGATGCGTTTCAGATCCTTTTGGGTTTCTGCGCCATCGGCGATAAACATCGCACCGTCCACAGCAAGGACATGCGCGTTTGTTGTTTTGCCCAATATGTTTTTATATGGAATATACGGACTTTTCAGCAGTGGAATCGGTCCATGTTGTGAAGCGAGTGATACTACGCCTGGTGCATCTTTCTTTATTTCATTC
This sequence comes from Candidatus Obscuribacterales bacterium, assembly GCA_019745505.1. GTDB lineage: Bacteria > Cyanobacteriota > Vampirovibrionia > Obscuribacterales > Obscuribacteraceae > QKMZ01. Next base: position 23,371 of record JAIETE010000011.1, read on the forward strand.
ATCAATTTTGCAACGAGCGCCCTGTCTTCGTCCTTCCAGGGATGGCTGTCATAATCGAAATATTTGATGCCGGATGGAAATGTAGAGCGGTCTGCGCAGTAGTAGAATTCGGCCTTGGTTTCGTTTGCGCCCGCAGTCTTTGTTTCGCCGGAGCCTCCGGTCTTGGTTTTGCTTGCACCTGCAGCGTCTGAGTTGGTTGCACAAAAACCCGTCGATATAATCGCCGCCAAAAGTGCGATCGTAATTTTATTGGTGACTGTTTTCGCAGTGTTCAAAGCGATTGGCTCCTCTGCCCTAGCGCCGCGCCGGCGAGTCTTTGCGCATAGCGGCGAATATCGACAGGCCAAGCTTCAGTAAGTTCGTTGAACTTCTTTTCGTTGCCTGCGAATAAGGCGCGCGTGGATTCTTCGAAGCCAGGCAAATTTCCCGCCATTGCAGACATAAATCTGTACGCCGCCTCCTGTGACTGTCGAATTGTATCCTTGTCGGCATTTGCGTGTCTTGCTTCGTCAACTAATTTTCGCAGCGCCACAGATGCTCCTCCTGGCTGGCTGCTCAGCCAATCCCAGTGCCTGGGAAGCAAAGTCACTTCACGTGCCACCACGCCTAGCTTTGGTCGCCCCGGTCCGCGAGTTTGTTCTTCGCTCTTTAAACCTTGTGGAGATGTTTTTGCTGTTTCATTCAAACGGGACAGAACGTCTTTGGCTGTGCCGCGGAAATCAATTTCAATTGGTTGTGCCGTGGTGTCGTCGAAGATCAACACGAAGTCTTTTTCTCCACCATCAAGTGCTTTTTTCGTCGCTTGTGCTACGTGCATGAGATCGCCTGACGCGATCATTTTTATGCCTGCGAATGACGTGCAGGTTTTTTCTTTGGTTTGCGCAATGCTCATGGCTCTATTCCTGGACTTGTCTTCCGGTAATTTTACCCGGGTAAAAATTTGCTGTCAATATTATCCGGGTAAAAAGACGGCGGGAGGATTTATTCGCACATTCGTAGAGCAGAACGAAATGAATTGCACCCTTGTGAATAGGTGTCTTATAAATGAATTTCGAGCTTAACCTGATTTGGTCTTGTGTGCTCAGTGAGCAGGATAGTTGCTGAGCGCTTTGCTGATTTCCTTGTAAAGCGTCGGCAGCCAGACAGGATCATCTGGTGAGGGCGGCGGCGGTTTAAACGTGCGCAAGTCTACGGGGCAAATAATGATGGCGATGTTGCGGTCCTTTGTGTCGTTGGCCATGACGAAAAGGTCTTCCGCAGCCAGGTCTCCCATCGCCAGGCAACCTACAGAGCCCTTCGAACCGTGTATGAGAATGTCGCTGCCGGGCTTGGTTCTGCCATCAATTCGTGCGTGCTCCAGGTCGAATTCGTTGGGGTAATTGAGGCGAAGAGCCAGGTGGTATGGGGTGTTTGGTTCAAGGGACTCGAGCCGGTAAACGCCTTCCGGAACTTGAAAATCTCCTTCGCGCAGCTTGGGACCTAGCTTTCCGCTCGCACCCAATATTGGGTACGTGTGTAAATGCTGAAAGTTGCCGTCTGCTTCGGCTGAATACACTTCAAGAATGCGCTTGTCCTTGAATGCCAGCATTGCCAGTCTTGCCGGTGGGTAATTAAAGCCCCGCTCTTTGAACATCGCATTGAGCCTGACTCGTGTAACGTCGCCGTACGTCTGGATTTGCTCTTCCACTGTCTTCTTGCCGAGCAGTGGACGCAATGCCGGAACCTGCATGATGGCTTCCTTGATGGGTCCGCGCAAAAATACAGCCAAGCAGCCAAGTATCGCAACGGCGGTAATCCCAATAATCAGGCGTTTTTTCAAAGAGCCTCGAACAAAAACAAGAATCGAGCCAAAGGACGTTGCGGCGGCAGCACCAAAAATTAGGAGGTTCCTGTACCGCATCTAGAAAGCCGCTCTGGTCTGAACGCTTAGTCTAAGTACTCTCTGAGTTTGCGGGAACGGTTGGGGTGACGCAGTTTTCTCAGAGCCTTGGCTTCGATTTGTCTTATGCGTTCGCGCGTAACACCGAACAGCTGCCCCACTTCCTCGAGTGTTCGCTGGCGACCATCGTCCAAGCCGAAGCGTAAGCGCAATACGTCGCGTTCTCGCGGCGCCAGACCAGCCATGACTTCAATGATGTCTTCGCGCAACAGCTCTTGTGTAATGCTGGACGCCGGCGTTGCGGCATCAGTGTCTTCGACGAAGTCGCCAAGTTTGCTGTCGTCTTCTTTGCCTACGGGCGTTTCCAGAGAAACAGGCTCTGCAGACATTTTGATGATTTCGCGTAATTTGCTGACGCTGATTTCCATTACCTGGGCGATTTCTTCTTCGGTTGGCTTCCTGCCCTTGTCTTGCGCCAGTTGCCGTGTGGCTTTCTTGATTTTATTGATGGTCTCAACCATGTGTACTGGAATGCGGATAGTTCGCGCCTGGTCCGCGATTGCGCGCGTGATAGCCTGGCGAATCCACCATGTGGCATAGGTACTGAATTTATAACCGCGCTCGTAGTCAAACTTCTCGGCTGCGCGAATCAAGCCCAAATTGCCTTCTTGAATCAAATCAAGAAGTTGCATGCCACGCCCAGCGTAGCGTTTGGCTATGGACACGACTAGACGCAAGTTGGCTTGAACGAGCTGACGTTTTGCTACGGCACCCTCGGCGCCGCCCTGCTCAATCTTTCTAGCTAGTTCGATTTCCTGGTCGGCTTTCAAAAGAGGGATGGTCCCGATTTCACGCAAATACATGCGAATAGGGTCACCGTCGGTCAATCCGCCCTGTAGGGTCTGGATATTGACGTCTTCCTCCGAAACTTCATCATCTTCGATAGCAAAGGCAGCATCTTCCTCTGCTTCCTCGAATTGCTCCTCATCCCCCTGTGCGGGCTTTTGCTCAAAAGTTGAAGAAGCTGACGATGAATCTCGTTTTTGTGGCTTTTTCGCCATTTTTTCCTTCCTGCCGCCGCCGGCCTTGGTCTCCGCTTTAATGTGCCCCGAATCAACAGTAGCAAATTTCCGCTCGGTTACGGTTTGGGACAGTATATCCCGTAAACGTTCCTTAAATCCTCCCGGAATCGGGATGTCATTGCGAAAATCCCGAAGCTGCTGACGCACCTTAAGACTGTCTGCCCATGACCCCTGGCAGGTTAAACATTGGTCTGGATGTTTGATCGCCCCGGCGGTCGTTTCTGTCCCTGCTTCATCGTCCAGCATCGGCTCCGGCAGTGGGTTTACGTCCTGGCAATTCATTTTTCGCCTCATTCACAATCGGGTTTGGAATCAATGCCTTTCGGCGCTGGTGTGTCTTCAGGGTTGCAAAGTTTTCTCGAAACCGGCTTCGGGTTCGAAACAGTCTGGACACTACGGTTTCTTCTGGCACATCCGGAATTTGTGCGATTTCTTCATGATTGAATTGACTGGGGCAAACGATTGGAAGCACCGCTGCTGGGGTTTATACAATGAAGATGAGAGGACTGAAGTGCTGAAACTTTGTCGGTTGGCTGTTCTGACGTTTGTGCTTGCGCTGCTTCACTCAGCGCCCGCTTCAGCTCAGGCGGGCATGGAGGAGTTTCAGAAAGGGACGGCTGCATATGCGCAAAAGAATTATGCGGTTGCGGTTGGGCACTTCACGCAAGCGGCGCAGAAAGGCAATGTTACTGCGACCTATTACCTGGCGCTCAGTCATCTCGGACTGAAGCAGGAAGCCAAAGCAGTCGAGTTGTTTAAGCATATAAGCAAAAACTTTCCAAATACTTCAGAAGCCGACAATGCGAATACTTATTTGGCCCGCCTGCAGCAGTTCGCTCCGGCTGCCTCAACCAGCACTGCTGCTGTGGCTGCTAAAAAGCACGATAGTCCGGTTGAGGCGATCATCAATCGGGACAAACTGACGGAAGAGCAGTGGAAAGCTCTGCCGCCAACGGCTCGCATTCCTTTTCAGATGAAAAACGGGCACATGTACGTTCAAGCCAAAGTGCGAGGAAGATACATAAATATCATTTTTGATACCGGTGCCAGCATGTGCGGCATCAGTCGTCCGGATTTTCCCGAGCTTTTCACGCAAGCAGAAATCGAGAAAGGACCTGTTATTCCCGTTTCACGACCTCATGGCGTGGAATACATGCCGCTGGTTAATGGTGAAGTGTCGGTAGATCGCATAACTAGAAACTGCACCATCATGGTCACCAATGAGCCTGGAATTTCGGTCATCGGACAGAATTTCTTCAAAGACTATACTTATGAGATAGATGGCTTCTACATCCGCATGACTAAAGCGCCCTACGTTGGTCCGACAATCGCTTCGGATAGAGGGGGCGGCGCGAGCAAATTGAATGAAGTCAAAAATGACGTTTCTAAGGGCGCAAGACCCTCTGAGAGGACTTCTACTCATGTCGCTTCGACCAAGTCGAACGATAAGTACACTGTGCCGTTTTTGCGTGAAGGCAATTGCATGATCGTTGAGGTCATGGTCAATGGAAAGCCGACTAAAGCGACTTTTGATACTGGCTGCGCGCCCGATGGGCTTGTAATGCCTATGTGGTTTGTTCAGAAATTGGGAATTCAGCGTAACTCGGATGGTTATTTTGCTGAACGTGCTGAGATTGGACCGATCATAAGAAAATATGCGCAAGTGCATTTCGCCAACGGTTTGGACTGTCTTTTGATCGGTCCGAAGTTTTTCGGAGACCGCCCATATGTTGTCGATCCAGTCAACAGCGTAATTAAGTTTCAGTACTGACTACACGCAAGGGTTGAGGGCGGATTTCCGAATTGCGAATCGAGTAAGCCGATCCCAATTTATTTTGCTGAATAAGAGTGGGAGATTCCTTTTTTGTGCCGTTTCAGGGTGAAGTGTTCGAGATGCAAAACGCAAAAGGAGGACGTCTTGCGAGAAGGCAGGAATCTCCCAGGTCAGTATCTCACTGATTGGCTTGCAAAATGCTTGCTATCGACTCTTGCCGTTTGTGCCGGTGGTTTGAGGAAACTCGACGGCGAATATCGTCCCTCGGTCGCCAATGGAGTTTTCAATGGAAATCTTGGCCTTGTGTGCGTTGGCGACCTCTTTTACGATTGAAAGACCTAATCCACTGCCACTGCCCGTAGTGCCATCAATTCGGTAGAAGCGTTCGAAAATTTTTGCTTTCTCAGCCTCTGGAATTCCTGCTCCTGTGTCAACGACGCGCAGCGTGATGTGATCTCCTGTTTTTACTTGTACCTTCACTTTTCCGCCATTGGGTGTGTACAGCAGAGCATTTTCAACGAGGTTGCTGACCAAATTTCTTATCCCCGTTTGTTCGCCGTAGATAAGTGCGGGCTCTTGAGATGATTCATAGACTAATTCAAGATCCTTCAAAACAGCTCGTTCCACTAATTCTGCTGTAACATCCGAAACGATGAAATTTAGATCGATTTGAGATTTTTGACTGGCATTCTGGTCGCTGCCATTTGTGCGAGCGAGAGCCAGCATTTGACCTACTAATCGCGAAGCACGATCGATGCCTGTGTCTATTTCTTTGACCACATGCTTCAGATCTTCTTTGTCATTCATTTCCGTGCCTATGCTGGAGTAGGTCTTAAGACCAGCCAGAGGAGTGCGCAATTGATGCGCTGCATTGGCTATGAATCTTTGGTGAGCTTCTAGGTCTTCGCGCAGTCGTGATAACAGTTGATTGATTGCTGCGACCAGCGGCAGGACTTCTTCGGGCACATCAGAATCCGATACCGCGCTCAGATCTGATTGAGATCTGCTGCGAATTTGGGCTTGCAAGAGACCCAGCGGGGTTAGGATTTTGGTGACGCCATACCAGACGGCAATTAATCCTGCGGTCAGTACCAGTAGCTGAGGGACGGCAATGCTGGCCAGCAACTTCTGTTGAAACAGGGTTCGCACTTTGGTAGTTTCCGCTACTTGGACAATCACTGTGTCGCCGCCGGGTTCGTCGACATCTACTTTGATTTCTGCAATGCGGACTTCCTTGCCATCGAGTTCAACTGTCGCAAGATGCGGTTTGCCCAGTTCCAAATTGTCTGGTGGTTTTGGCATATCCGCATCGCCGGTTATGCATTCGCCCTTACTGCCCAGAACCCGATAATAAAATCTGTCCGAAACGTCATGCTTCAAGATTGCAATGGCGGCGGGAGGCAGGTCGGCAGTTACTTTGCCGTTCTTGACACGCAATCTGCCGACAACCGAGTCGGCTGAACTCATCAAGTCTTTGTCGAATGACTCGCTTGAATATGCTGAAACCAACCAGTAGCTAACTATTGCGCTTGCGATGAAGAGTCCTATGAGGACCGGCATGAACAAGATCAATAACTGCTTGCGAATCGAAACTCTCATTTCTTTTCTTCGAGCACGTACCCAAATCCGCGCACGGTGTTGATGGCAACGTCAGCGGCTTCGAGTTTTTTTCGCAGTCTGTGGATTACTATCTCAACGGCGTTTTCGCTCGATTCGTCTTTCCAATCTGAGACTTGCTCTACGAGTTGTCGCTTGTTTACGACTTGTCCTGCTTTTGACATGAGGGCGTGAAGGATGCACGATTCTTTAGGAGTCAGATCCAACTCTTGCTCTCTCAAGTGAAGGCGCCCACTGTTCGTATTCAATTTGAGCGAACCGAATTCCAGTTCGATCTGGTTGCGCCAGTGACTCTTTCTCAGCACGGCGCGCATCCGTGCCTCCAATTCTCTAAAATCGAATGGCTTGACGAGATAGTCATTGGCACCGATATCGAGTCCGTTGATTCGGTCTTCGACGCGATCTCTGGCTGTGATTACAATTACCGGCATGTCCTCTCCGCGCTTGCGCAGCTCGGTAAGCACATTGGTTCCGTCCATGCCGGGCAGCCCGAGATCAAGAAGCACCAGGTCGTAAGGTGCGCTCATCAGCGCAGCGTTTGCTTCTAAGCCGCTTCGGACGCCGTCTACAGTGTAGTCCTTGTGCTTGAGTGCATGTGTGAGCGCAGACAGCAAATACTCATCGTCTTCGGCCAAAAGTACTCGCATGATGAACTCCTCCGTAACCTGGATGCCCGAGCGCCCTGAGCGTAAATCAGAGCCTGCTGGTGAAATTACCTAAAACACAGGTCTGAAAAGGATTGTAGAAGTTTGACGTGCCTCGAAAGGCCGTCAAGCGCTCAGTTTAATAATAACTGATCTTTCTATGTGTTTTCTTGCGAAGAGCTTGCAGGCACGCCACCCCTTGGGCGAAAAGAGATTAATTCTCTACGACGCGCGGCGGGATTTTCTCTGCGCTTTTGCTGTAATCACTCTGTGTAATTGCACCTTTTCTAGCGACTTTGCCTGCGTTAGTATGACCTCACCCTAGTACCGGCGAGTGTCAGGCGCGCCGGTGCGAATCGAATCAACCCCATTTCGCAATCATCACAACGTATTGATTCGTTTTGTCTCGTCTTGTTGCAGCAAGCGACGAGCTGAGCGATCAGTTACTCGGAGGCGTTTATGAGAGAAGAGCTTATTTGGGCGTTGGTATTCGACTATCCGCGTGTGTTCATAGGGGCACGCCGGAAGTATATGACCGCCAGCTTTCAAGGCATAACCTGCGGCGATGGCTGGGAGCCGGTAATCCGATGGCTGTCTGCCGGCATCGAGCGGCTGATTGAGCAAGAGCCGGAGGATGAAAGAGAGATTTATCGCTGCATCGAAGTAAGAGAGCGATTCGGCGGACTGGAATTTTACATGAACGATGCCACGACTGAAATGGCAAAGCTTGTCAGAATGGCGATTTCACAGAGTTTTACTCTTTGCGAATTCTGCGGAAACCCAGGCTCTCTGAGGCAGGACGGAAAGCGCGGCGCCAAGACTCTTTGTGATGCCTGCCGGGGAAAAGTGGTGGTGCTGCCTCTGGTTGTACAAACGCGATAGAATATTTTTGCCGGCGATCAAACGTCCAGGCAATTCAGAAAAACTGCAAAAAGAGAAGCATATTCGATTGGATTTCTTGAACGAGATTACGCATCGTCCGTATCTGTTGCCGAAAGCACCATATGCGATGTCACAGGTGTGGCGCAATTTGCTGTTCGCGCATTGGCGGGTCGATGCTGAAGAATTGCAAAAGCATATTCCCTCACCGCTCGAGGTCGACACCTTCGACGGCTCGGCGTGGCTGGGAGTAGTTCCTTTTCGAATGTGCGAGGTTAAAGGGCGGTTCATGCCGTTTCACATCGATTTTCTCGAACTCAATGTCCGCAGTTACGTAAAGTACGGAAACAAGCGGGGAGTCTATTTCTTCAGTCTCGATGCCGACCATTACCCCTCGGTTTGGGGCGCGAGAGTTGTTTTCGGACTGCCGTATTACAGAGCCAAAATGAGCTATGAAAACAAAGACGGCGTCATTCGATACACATCCAAGCGGCTGGGTTCTGGTCCTTCGGTGGAATTTTCCGCAGAGTACGAGCCTACCGGCGCACCGGAGATGTCTTCGCCTGGAACTTTGCAGCACTTTCTTACCGAGCGCTATTGCTTGATGATTTCACATCTTGGGCGAGTCCTTCGCACTGACATTCATCATGGACCTTGGCTTTTGGCTCCGGCTCGTGCGGACATTGGCACTAATTCGATGCTCCAGCCGCTCGGTTTCAATTTCGATACCCCTGCTGATTCTCTTCTCTATGCCGGAGAAATGAAAATGGTCAACTGGTTTCCTTCTCGCGAGATTCTTTAGTCCAAAGAAAATGTTTGTCAGAGTGGTACATAGATACAGACCCATGTATTAGAAGCATTATCTTTGCTGTGGATCCGAAACTCCCTGCCACTGGAAAGTCGAGAAGCTCAACCATAGATTCTTGGATGAGCGATCCAGGAACAGGCATTCATGAGATTGAGTATACTCACCAGACGGAAGAAGGGTTTCTATCTGCGCTGCTGAAGTTTCTCGATAAGACTGTCGACCAGAAGAGTTTCGATCCTCGCAGTGCAATTCTTTTCTGCTTCGCTTTTCTCGTGCTTCTCGTTCTCCATCCTGTCCAGACTGTGTGCTGGACTGCTGGAGTAATGGCGTTATTAGGTTTGTTATTGCTGAGCTCAGGGCTCTTCTCCAACTATCCGATTATTACTACTCAGGAGGGGATTACCTGGTCTCCCCTCCATGCGCTGAGCTTGAACTGTAAATTTTCGCGGCCTTGGAGTGATATTAAAGCAGTCGAATTCACGTACGGCCGCCAGATTTCTAATACGCCGGATAGTCTTTGCATTGCTTACAAAGACGGTTGTGATGTGCAATTGCGTTTGGCCGGCTTTACGAAGAAAAACTTGGAATTGCTCCTGCTGATGATTCGCAACCGCTGTCCTGAGGCTCGTTGGCTGCCCGATGATGAACGTGTGAGAATGAATGTGGCCTTGACTGCAGCACCGACCAGTCAAATTTCTTTCACCGGCTTATGGCTTGACGAAATAGGGTCGCGTCTGGGAAGCACTGCCTTCGTCCCACTCGATCCAGGGACCATTCTGCAAGACGGCCGCATTAAAGTTATCGGGCAGATCGCGCTTGGCGGTTTGTCTGCAATCTATCTGGCGCAAACTGATGACAAGAAAGCATGCGTATTGAAGGAATCAGTGGTTCCTTTTTCTTCAGAAGACCAGGCTCGCAAGGTTGCGCTCGACTTGTTCAAACGTGAGGCGCAGTTGCTCGCGCGCATCGATCATCCTCGGATCGCCAGAATCTACGATTTCTTTATCGAAGACGATCATCACTTTTTGCTTATGGAGTTTCTCGAAGGAAGAAACCTGCGCCAGTATGTTCAAGAGCATGGTCCGCAGAAGGAAAATATGTCGCTTGTTTGGGCTAAGCAGATTGCCGAGATTCTGGCGTATCTTCATGAGATGCAGCCCCCTATTTTGCATCGAGATTTGACACCCGACAATTTGATTGTTGAAGATGACGGTGCTATCAGTTTGATTGACTTCGGTGCTGCAAACCAATTTCTTAGCACCGCAACCGGTACTATTATCGGCAAAACTTCTTACATGTCTTTGGAGCAGTTTCGCGGCAAATCAAGCCCGCCTTGCGATATCTATTCCTTTGGCTGCACGTTGCAATTTCTGCTTCTTGGCATAGATCCCGAGCCGTTTTCTTACTCTTCCACTGCTACCGGCCGTAATGATTGGAATACTTTGCAAGAGTTGATTCGCGAATGCAAGCACGAAGATCCGACCGCGCGCCCATCGGCGCGAATGATTGCCGAGCGGCTCGAGCTGATTATCAAAGAACGTGCTTCGAGGACCGCATCTACATGACTGCCTCTAACTCCAGTGACAAGAAGAAAACAGGCCTGCGGTGTATTGTCGTCGAGACTGTGAACAACAAGCAGCCTGACGACTATAAGCATGTTTACCTGAAGCTGGCGATTGGATTTGCGGTCGCCTTCTTTTTCATTTTCTATTCGCATCAGGGGGCTTTGGTCGGTCTTTGGAAGTTGCTTGTACTTCACTTCGCGCGTGATTGGTGGTTGCTCATGGCGGCTGCTTCGCTCTTTGTTGTAGGTATTGCCGTGGACGAGAAGAACCGAGGAACAAGAGGTCTCTTGCGTGTCACGAGAGTCGATACGAAGGGTATTGTGATGGGGCGCCCTGGTCAAAAAAAGACGGAGGCAACTTACTTCATTCCGTGGAATATGCTCACGTGTGTCGAAAGTGGCATTGATGATTCGGGTAAGCAGCCCTATGAGTTTATCCTGCTTCGCATGGGTAATTATCTAGCCTACAAGCTTCGCCGAGACATCGGTTTTAACTGGGTTGATGAGCAAACGCTTCTGACCAAGGCCAGGCAACATGCTCCCAATGCAAAGTATCAGATTGAGCGAAGTTTCACGGATGTGAAAAGCAATGATGCTCGTTATACGAATATATGGCTGCAGTATCTGGCTCCCTCCGGTCAGAGAGAGCGAAAGGGGCATCTGCAGCCCGGTGATACGCTCAATCGTGGCAGATTCGAAGTGATTCGCGTTCTCGGTGCGGGCGGTCAAGGAACAGCTTATCTCGCGAAGGTTGTAGATGGGCCGAGCGTTGACATCGCCGACCGGCTGGAAGAAGGCAAATTGGTGGCAGTCAAAGAATATATTCTTCCGATGCATGCTAATGAAGGCTTGTCTTCGCGTCTAAAAGATTCACTCGACAATGAAGCGAAGATTTTGTCGGGCATCGATCATCCGAATATTGTCAAACTCTATGATTGCTTTGTCGAAGATCATCGCGGTTATATGGTTCTCGAATACATTGATGGTCCATCATTGCGCGCGCATATCAAATCAACAGGTCCGGCAAAGAGTTTGCTTGTTGTCTGGTGGGCGCTCGAGATTTGCTCTATTTTGCGTTACTTGCAGAGTTTGAAACCACCGATTGTTCATCGGGATTTGACGCCGGACAATCTGATCTGGAAAAGCGATCGACATATCAAGCTCTTCGATTTTACAGTGGCGCATAAGTTCGAGGCCCAGAGATTGGCAACAGTCGTCGGCAAGCAATCATACATGGCGCCTGAGCAAGTTAAGGGTTTGCCCTGCCCTCAGAGCGACATCTACTCTTTAGGCGCGACAATGTATTTCCTTTTGACAGGTGAAGATCCTGAACCGCTATCGGTAGCCAGCCCGCGCGCGCTGAATCCTGATGTGGATGAGAAGCTCGATCGGATTGTTCAGCGTTGCATGCAGTTCGATTTAAAGAAGAGATATGCAGATCCCAGGGAGATAGAAAAGGAGCTTTCTGAAATAGGTGCCAGCTAGAAATCAGGCCGCCCATACAGCCTCCTCGCCCCCGTAACTTTGCGCTCCGGTACCCGTAACGGTTACTGGAGAAGGATTTTCGGGGTTTTCGTAATTTCCCCACTTACAATGCCCGCCCGAACCTTTACGATGGATGTTATCCCGAGCACAAAATAGGTTTATACAAAGATGGGCAACGACGTTCCCCGTGAAATGAGCGCACTCGCTCAGAACGAAGTCACTTTTGCTGTACTTCGTGACGCTGTAGTCGACGACATGCTGGTTAACGGCAAAGAAGCCGTTCTGCGCAGCAAAGTCACGCCGATTGCCGGCGGCGGCATGCGCGTAGAAACTTCCGGTCCGATCGACGCGATGTTGAAGGACTTCACGATTCAAGGCAATGTCACCGGTGAGAGTGTAGCCTTTAATCCCTTCCAATCCGGTTTTCGTCTTCCGAGCCTCGGAACGCACGTCGTTGGCGAGTTCACCGTCGGCAACATGAAGGGGCAAGTTCTGGAACGTGATAAATTCGAGTTTTTTGGTTCTGAAAAGAATTATCAATTTGACCGGGCTGATTTAGCGACAGTAGGCATAACCCGCACGGATGCGAGCGGCAAAGTGATTCAAAAGTTGAATCCGGCGATTTCCGAGGAGAAAATCGTAGGTGGGCGTTATGCATATGACGCAAACAATCAACCGATACGCGTGGCTCGTCTTAGTGAAGGCGAGGCAAATTGCGGAAAAGAGAATATCGCTAATCCCGGCAACCGACGCACGGAATGCAACTGGCTGGTCGACGATAGTTCTACCAAGATGACCTACTCATACAATCAAACTTACGATCGTGGAGACTTGCGCAGTGTGATTCGTGTCGGCGAAACACCGCGGGCGATTGTTCATCAACTCCCCGAATATGACAAACAGGGCAATTTGATTGCCGTGACCACCAGCATAAGGCCGGTCATCGTCAAGAAAAACTAGCGACCTGTGGGTTAATGTGGGATGTCCGTATTGCACCGGACACCATACAGCCGGCGCCAACAAAAGTGTGTGGATACAAAGGCAGAGGCGGAACGCGACCACTCGTTCCGCCTCTGACTTGGATATAAAGGTTGGTTCGAAGGCCCCATCTGCTGTCCGGGCTGCGCTTGCGAACAAGTTGATATTATTCGTCCAATGTTGCCGGAAGGTTGCCAAACTTCCGGCGGCGAAATTTCATATTGGGCAAAGATTAGACAGACTGGTCCGGCAAAGTGACCGAAAATGTGGCGCCTTTCCCGCTTGCCGAGACGACGCCAATGGTACCTCCATGGGCTTCCACGAGCATGGTACAGATGTGCAGTCCAAGTCCTGCGCCGGCAATAGGGGCGGTAGTCGAGCCGGTAGGCTCGCTGCCTGAATCGACACGCTCGCTGGCCTTGCCGGTCGCCTGTTCGAATTTCTGGAAGATCTTTGCCTGGTCGGACTCGGATATGCCGGGACCTTCGTCTTTCACGTTAATCCTGACCCCTCTGTTGACTCTATTGGCTGATAGTGTGACCTGACTGCCATTGGGCGAGAACTTGATGGCATTGCTGACCAGATTGACCATAATCTGAAGGACGCGCTCTCGATCTCCGTGAGCTTTGAGGTCGGAAGGTTCGCAGATGAGTTTTATGGATTTGATATCTGCCAGTAACTGCAGCGCTGTTATAGTCGCTGCGAATACTTCATTGACAGAGAATTCCGACATATTCAGTTGGAGCGCATTTTTGTCCAGCATCTCGATATTGGTGAGGTCGTCGACGAGAGCACCAAGGCGGCTCAGCTCACTGACAGCATTGCGAATATTAGTGGCTGCTTTGTCCGGTAAAGGCTGCTCTGAAACTTCGAGCACCCTGGCTATATCTGCGCTTGCTTCCAAAATTGGTTTTTTCAGCTCTTCGCGAAGCAGCGAAAGCAGTTCCAACCTCTGATTTTCCAGCTGTCTAAGTTCGAGCGCGGAATCATAGATGTATTTGTCGAGCACGGCGATTTCGTCTGAGCCCTTGGTCGGTGCCTGAAGCGGCTCCGCGCTGTTCAGGCGCTTGGCGTTGCCGATGGCATTGTAGAGGTGCAGAGTCAGCAATTTGCTCAATAAGCGATTGGCAAGTACAGTGCTGACCGTGACAAGCAAGATTCCCAAAAGAAGTATCGAAATAGCCTTTTTTCGATCGCGAAGTTCCGACGACCTGTCGTCCAGAAGCAGCTTTTCGCGCTCACGCACGAGGCGCGTGCGGTAGAAATACATCTCCTCGGGCAATCCCTTCTCGATGGACGGGAGTGCATTGAACCTGTCTTTTAGCTGATTCGACTCGGAGTTGAGAAATTCCTGCTCGGTAATTTGTATGTCCTTCATTTGCTTTTTCAAGCGCCTGAGCGTCTCTCTTTCTTCTTGGTCAGAGCTTTTTTGAAAAATAGATTCGAGCTTGCTCAGGCTCGCATCGGTCACGCCTACGTATTGAATCCTGCGTTCAGCGAATTCGGCGCTCTTTGTCAGATTGAACATCATCGTGCAAATGCCGGAATACATATGCCCTGAATGGATGCTGTTGAGGCACTGGAGAATTTGATACGAGCGGTATTCTCTTTGGATTTCATTTTGCGATCGATCAATCATTTGGCTAAGCATCCAGAGCATGGTGCAGCAAATGATGGCCGGAACAATGATGAGCGCAAGCCCCGCTTCAGCGATTCTGGAGCGTTTGACGGAGAATTCCGAATGGGACGGCTCGTCTGGGCTGTCCGGCGCTGATATTTTGTTACTGTGAGCAATTGCAGCCGGCGTTGTTTTCGGAAAGATGAGAGTTGTTTGCTCTGTTTCAACACTGACTGTGATGCCGCAGAAATCCGCTAAGATCGCCGCCAATGAAAATCGAACGCTTGCATTGTATCCACCCTCTCTGTCGAGCGCCGGTGCGATGGTAACAGCGATTTGTTCGTGCTTGTCTGCTGTCAGAGCAATGGAACTTTTTTCAGGATCGGCAAGACTGGCGATGATGCGCGCCGACGCTTCCAAGTCACCACCAAACTCAAGGTCCAGGTCGTCATTTGAAAAATGGAGAGAACACTTGTTCAGCTGGGGTTTTTCTTGCAGCAATTCTATTAGTTCGGCAAGTGTGTATTTTTGAAAGAAAAGGTTGAATTTGCCGGCTTTTGCACGTTCTAGATCCAGGACGTCGTTTACGAGTGCTCCCAGTGTCTTGCACCTAGCAACCGGTTGGGCGAGCAATTCTCTGGCTCTGTCACTAATCTCCCCATAGGCGCCGTTTCTAGCCAGGGTGAGGATGCCGCCGATTGATGTCAGCGGTGCGCGTAAGTCGTGGCTGACCGCCCCAATCAAATCTTCTTTGAAGCTGCGGAGGCTGAGCAGTTTTTCGGCTGAAAGTACAATCGCTTGATCCAGCTCGCTGAGCTCATCCTCACCAGCCAGAGGGGATTGCGGTTTTTTTCCGGCCTTTACCTGATTGACATGCGCATATATTTTCGAGAGACGAAAGATCAAAACTCTTGAGCCCCACAGCGCCGTCACACCCGTCAGGGCGACGCAGCAAGCGAAGAATATCGAGATCAGCTTGCGTATTTTTGCGGAGTTGCCCACGAATGACTCTTGTGTAACCGGCTCCGTCCTTAACTTCTCGAAGCAAGTACCCATCGGATTAAGCCACTGGTTAATCGATGCATATATTTGTGCTTTCAAAATCGGGTTTAGATCAGTATTGAAGTAACTGACTGCGTCTTTGCGCATGAGCAAGTACACGCCGTGATTGCACTGGTCGATGCGCCTCAGCAATAGCTCAGTGTCACGTGCATATTCCGGGTGATTGCGTGTCAATTCCGTGAGCGCCTGCTTCTTCTGAAATACTTGCTGCATCGTCGAGTTGTATCTCTCAGAGAGCTCCGGGCGTTTGGTTATGCTGTAGAAGAACGACGTGTAGGCGCTCTCGATATGAACGCGCTGCAGGTCGTCCAGGACGGCGAGAATACGACGTCTGTACACCAGATCGGCAAGATTGTTATTGACTTTGCTGACTTCTTGATAGAGAAACAGGCTGATGCCAATCTGAAAAATCAGCGGGGCAACGATCAGAATCAGCAGTTGGTCGCGGATCTTCAGTTTGGGAAGCTTTAGATTCACAAGACTAACTCTTGGAGTTGATTCGATAGCCTAAGCCCTTGGATGTTTCAATGAAAGACGGCTGGCCTTCGACGTCCATTTTTCTGCGCATTTTCGTGATGCAACTGCGTAATGCAACTTCGGTCGCCTCTGAGTCCGTATCCCAGACTCTAGCCATTAGCGCTTCTGCCGTGAAGTAAGTGTCGGGGTGGCGCATGAGAAATTCGAGCAGAGCCAGTTCGCGTGGTTGCAGTCGCACCAGGGCATCTCCACGCTTAACTACTCCAGCGTTCGTGTCCAGCTGCATTCCTGCGACATGCAAAACATCCTTGGTTATTTGCTGCGGTCGTTTCAGCAAAGCCTTGACTCGTATGACCAATTCGCGCACATCGAACGGTTTGGTCAGATAATCATCCGCCCCTACGGCAAATCCTTTCTCTTTGTCGTCCATAGAGGCTCTTGCCGTTAGAAAGAGCACAGGGGCCTGTTCTCCCTGATTGCGAAAATGGCTGCAAAGTTCGATGCCTGACTTGTGTGGCAGCTCCCAGTCCAGAACCAATAGTTCGTAGCTGCCGGCATCAATGAAAGCCATACCGCTGCGCCCATCGGCACAATCATCAACGGTGTGGCGCTCCGCTTCCAGAGTGTCTCGCACCAACTGCCGCAACATCGGGTCGTCTTCAACTATTAGTATCTTAGCCATAGAATATGTTTAGCACAGATTCTCGTTCTGATAATTGAATTTCTCATGTTTCTATAACTGCAGGCTTTCTGAATTCAAAGTCCCGATCCGCGGCGTATGCCCGCCGCTAACGAAACAATGGAACGCGGCTATTCAGGGCGCTCACGAGGCCATATCTTGGTAATTTCTTGATTAATCTCCTCGCCGAGCCTGTTTCCTAGGCGTGGGCGGTATGGCAGTCTCATAGCTTTGAATGCATCGATGGCTGCTCTGCCTGTGATGCTGCATTCTTCAATCGAGATGAATTGAAGACTTGGCAATCTGGTTAAGTATTTCAATCCCTTGTCTGTAATTTTAGGGTTGTAGCCTATATTCAGATGCGTGAGGTTCGGCATCGTGTCTAGATCTTTGAGGTCTTCATCAGACAGATCACTGGCGGTAAGAGCCAGTTCACGAATTGCTCTGGAACCTTTCAATGCTTTGATGATCTTGCCGCCCTCTCTCAAGTGGCATGCCCGCAGATATTCCAGATGCATAAAAGAGTTCAGGCTGCTGAGTCCTTTCCATGTGACATCGGTTCCATCGACATTGAGTATTCTCAAAGGCAAATCTCTAATGTACTGCAGTCCCGCGTCCGAGATTTCGCAGTTCTTCAAACACAGAGATTTCAGCGATTTCAGGTGGTCTACATAAACCATTTCACTGTCCGAGAGCGGTGATTGCGCTGTGATTTTGTAGCTCGAAAAGGCGGTCTCGGTGAGCCCCGCTTCCTTGAAATCCAATAAAGTGATGTCATCTTCCGCGAAATTATTCATGAATTGCGGGTGCGAGAGGAATAGAGAATTCGGCATGAACATCACTTCGGCTGCCGCTGGAACAGTTACGGTGCCGCGTGCTTCTTTTCTGTATCTTGTCCCTCTTGCATAACCAATTTGACCAATTGAAAAGTTGTCCGGGAAAGTGAAGATTCTGAATCTTCCATCTTCTGAAATCTTCGACCACGGCCGTCTTGGCAGATCAGGCGCCTGTTCGATTGGCTTTTGAGTTTGCTGTTGGTTGTAGAAAATCAATCCCAGCATGCCTAGGACGCCGGTCAGCAGAATGCATGCGCTGATAAGGAGATACTTGGTCTGCGGATTCGATTGCTTCTTTTGCGGGACACTGAAGGACTTCTGGAGTATGGCTGTACTGCTCAATCCCTTTTGTATACCGATGAGCATTTGCGCGACATCCAGCAAACTCTGAACGCGTTTGTCTGGATCCTTTTCCAGCATGCTCGCCACGAGTATCTCAATCTCCTCTGGAAACTCTCGCCCCATCGAAGCTTCCTTGAGCGTAGTGGGCTTTTCGGACTGATGCTTCATGATCGTCGCGAGCGAGGTTTCGCCTGAAAATGGAGGAGCACCTGTGAGCACCTCGAACATTACACAGCCCATAGAGTAAATGTCGGAGCGGTGGTCGACCGGTTTTCCGAGGCATTGCTCCGGACTCATGTAGAAAGGACTTCCAATGATTTCTCCGGTGCGTGTCAGTGAATCGGTTTCATTGAGACCTCGATGCAAGAGCTTTGCGATGCCGAAGTCGAGCACTTTAACGTGCTCATTCTCCGAGTCGATACCCGGGGTCGTGAGCATGATGTTGGACGGTTTGATGTCTCGGTGAACGATATTGTGGCTGTGTGCATAACCAAGCGCAAAGCACAGTTCAACGAAAATCTTAATGGCCACGTCCAGCGGCACGACTCCCGATGTCTTCAACACGGAGGAGAGAGTGCGTCCTTGAACGAAATCCATCACCAGAAATGGCTTTACGTTATCGATGAAGCCAAAATCCCTGACCTTGACCAGGCCCGGGTGGTCCAGCTTGGCCAATAATTTTGCCTCGGCATGAAAACGTTTGATCGAGGATTCTGAAAATTCATTGCCGGTAAGCGTTTTGAGGGCCATCTGGCGATTGAGCAGCACCTGTTCGACTTTGTAGACAATGCCCATTCCGCCTTCGCCGATGCTGTCGACGAGGCGATATTTCCCCTCGACCATCGTGCCGATTGAAAGGAATGACTCGGGAATTTTGCCTGGCTGAAGAGTCACTTCGAGCGTGCGCTCGTCGCGTTCATCCTCCGTATCGTTCGTGTGGTCGTTCGGCGTCATAGGGCTCCGAGTTCAGAACCAAGCCTTCGCGGGGCTAAGGCTTCGAGCATACTCTTTATACCCGCCTCTATCCTGATTGGCATGTTTTTTGTTGTATGGTAGGTGCATGAGGCTCATAGCGTGCTTGATACAGGAAATGAAGCTGTCATTCAAGACTAAATTTGCAACTTGCGCCGCTTTTTCGCTGATTTTGCTGTCGGCTTTTCTCAGTTCAGCCGATTGTGCGGAAAAATCGACCCTGATTCGCTTCCCTCAGCAGCCTATCGGGCACTACGGCTTGGTCCGGGTCGCGAAAAATCCCTCCGACGATGTCGTTCTCCGCGGCAATAAATGGGCTGCAGGCGTTGTAAGTGTGCCGGCCGGCTGTGCGATTAACCTGACTTTGAACTACCAGGGCAGTCAAAGTACGAATTTCATTCGCACCTTGCCTGCAAAAATACTTCGGGGTCTGACTTGCAGGGATCTGGAAATTGACGACAGAGCCGTTGGCGATCTATGTAGTCAAAAAGGTCTGGTGCAGCTCAATTTGCAAGGAGTTGATCTTTCCGACCAGGGCATTAAGCAGATTAGCTCGCTGAAAGAGTTGCGTAAGTTGAGTCTCTCCGATACTTTAGTCACTCCGAAGGGGCTGGCTGTTTTGCGAGATTTGCCTTTTCTGGAAAACCTAAACCTTTCGCGTCTCCCGCTTGGAGAGCGGGTTGATGAACCTTTGCAGCCGTTGAAAAATCTCTACAGTCTCGATCTGACAGGAACGCAGCTTACCGACAGGGCCGTCATCAATTTGCCTGCATTTCCGCATCTGCGAACCCTGATCCTGCGGCGCAACAACCTGACGGACAAATGCATCGACTCGCTGCTCAGGTTCAAAAAAATGCAAAACCTCGATTTTACCGATACTCGTGTGACGGGTGAAGGCTTGAAGAGGTTGAAAGGGCTGCCGCGTTTGCAGATGATTATTATTCGAACTGCCAGTTTGAAGTTCAATGATAAGTCTCAGCTCAAGAAGTTGATTCCGGGCATCCTGATCGAGGAAGGTTCGCACGAAAAGGTCGTTCCGCGAGAGATATTCGCGCCTTTGCACTGATCTGGCAAATTGTATGCCAAGTGTGCAACAATCAACCCGGTTTGGGCGCAATGTCTTTGTTTGGAATAAGTGCAGTTATGAGAAGATTCGTGTTGAGCTCGTGTTTGGTTGCCTATGCCTTCGCCGGTTTATCCGCGTTGGCGAAAGATTCCGCCGCCGTTGATGCACCCGGCACCGTGGATGGTGTCAAAGTCAAGATGCAGCCGCAGCTTCAGTCCGTCAACGACAAGTTCCGCGAGTTCTATTCAGAAGCTCGCACACGCACCATAAAGAAGTCTCAGCCGATTATTGTTGCCGTCAACGATGTGATTTCCTTGCATGATGGCGCTGCCAAGGAAACCACTCAAATTATTTCTGACAAGTACACCTTGCTGAAGTCAGTGGATCACATCGTGCTTGCAACTTTTGTCGTGCTCGAACTGGACACGGATCAAATGTTGTCGGAAATGAAGCTGAAACAGATACAAGAACTTCATTCTCTGTCTAAGAAAGCCTTGAGTTCTTTAGATAACTCGGGATTGAAAGGAGCGGTGCTAGAACGGCAGAAACAGTTGATTGAATTGGCGCTCAAGCTGCAAGCCTCCGTGATTGCGGAAAAGAGAATATCTTCTGCTTCTCTAACCCAATTTTGCCGTGATTCCGAAAAGATGGTTATGCAGAATGTTGACGATGCCGTAGCCGACCAACTTCTTGCTATCGATACGCAAGTGCGTTTATGGCGCAAACAGCTTGGTCCGGAGCGATGGGACGAGCTTAGCGTGGTAGTGGTGAGTGGCCACATGCCGCGCGAGCGCAACACGACCATGCAATATTTCAGCAAAGCTCTTCGAGTGAAACGTGAGGGCGCACGCTTGTACTATTGCGAAGGTCTTTCGGAAGAATCTGATGGATTGAACCTAGTGGGCACACATATTCTCGACAGGAAAATTGCTGTTGCCTTTTTCAAGGATGAGTGGCGTATGCACCGCGACCTGCTCAGTGACGGCGCGGCGAAGTATTTGAGCAAGCACCCGCCTTTGAAGTAAAGGCTATTGGCGCTTTGGCTCGCTTAGCGATTTCGGAATCCGCCGCCGCCGCCGCGCCGGCCGCCACGACTTTCAGCTCCACCGCCCCGTCTTCCGCCGCCTTCTATGCCGCCGCCGAAGCGACCGTTGTTTTGGTTTAAAGCCGCCCCTTGATGGTTGCCGTCACGATTGCCGAATCTGCCACCGAGACGTCCGCCGCCGGCCCCTTCATTGACTTGTCCGCTATCGCCACGACCAAATCTGCCGTTTAAACGTTCACCACCATCATTTTCATTGCTGGCGCCCCGATTGCGGAAACGTCCGGTGGCTTCCTTGGCGTTTTTCGCCTGTTGCGCATTGGCTTGTTTGGCCCACTGATTGCGGTTGTCCCAATTGCCCTGTTGATTCCACTGATTCATTACCGTAGAGTTGTTTACGCTGTTGTTGACATAAACCTGGTTGCCGCCTGCGTTGACATAATACGGCTGATTGTTTGCTGCGCGGTAGAGCGGCACTCCGTAAGGCACGCCATGGTAGTAGTCATTGTTGTTGTAGATCGAGTTTGTGATCGCTGCGCCGGCAGCCGCGCCACCTGCTGCCGCTAAGCCAGTGCCGAGTGCACCCAGTCCTCTGCTGCTGCCGGAATTGCTGTTGCTGCTCGAATTGTTGTTGCTGCTCGCCTGACCCTGGCTGGATGCGTATAGCTTGTTGAGGTAAGACTGCAGTTGTTGCGCGGTGACTTCAACCGGATTGCCGTTGCGATCCGTATACCAGTAATTGTTGGCCTGGTCGCGGTAGATTGCCACTTGTTGCGTCCCCGGCGCAAGTCCTGCACCGGGCAGAGGCAGCTTAGGACCGGCCTTGGTGACAATATACTGCTGGCCTGAATTATCCGTGACGACCTGGTACAAGGTCATGCTGGTCTGTCCAACCGGTTGGCTACCCTGAGCGAGCACTTCGCTGGCGAATGTCATTGAGAGCGAGACTGCAAGGCTGATTGCCAGAATGGATTTTTTGCTGATTCTTTGCATGGCTTTCTCGTTTGATTGGGGAGCGCTGGGACTCGATGGTTTATCGGTTGTGCCGATTGCAGGGCTCGGCTGCGTACTATGAATGAAACGCTTCAATCGCGCCATTATATCTTATGTGTATGTGGTGTTCGCCCGCCTATGAGCGCCCCGAAATCTTCTCTTTGAGGTGCTTGACCACATTCCGGAGTTCTACGTCTTCATTGCCGCCTGTCGCTCGCTCCACCAGCTCGACGACGCCATCCTTCAGTTTCTTGCCGATATTGATCCGCAGCGGAACACCAATCAGATCGTTGTCGGCAAACTTAAATCCTGGCCGCTCTGCGCGGTCGTCCAGCAATACATCGATTCCTTCTGTGGAAAGTTGGCTGTAGAGTTGCTCTCCGGCTTTAAGGGCGTCCTCATCGGCGCCATTGATGACATTGACGATTACATCGTAAGGCGACAGAGCTTGCGGCCAGATAATGCCCTTTTTGTCGTGGCTCAATTCTACGGCCGCAGCCAGCATCCGCTCGACTCCAATGCCATAGCTGCCCATTACAATCGGCACTTTCTCGCCGGATGAGATGAGCACGCTCGCGTCCATGGTTGTTGAATAACGCGTGCCCAGCTTGAAGATGTGTCCTATCTCCAATGATTTTTCGACAGCCAGATTTCCACCGCATTTGCTGCAGGCATCTCCTGTTTTCACACCTCGAAAGTCGCCCCATGCACTTGCTTCTATGTCTCTTTCCACATCAACTCCCTTGTAGTGGAAGTCGTCATGGTTGGCGCCGGTGACCATATTGGTGCGACCTTTGAGGGCGTTGTCGAGAAACACTTTCTTGATCTTGCCGGCCGATGTTTTTACACCGACTCCACCGAGAGAACCGGCATGCGCACCCATCGCCGCGAAAATCTCCTGATCTTCGGCGGCGCGAACATTTTCCGCTCCCAGAAAGTCTGTGAGCTTGGTTGTGTTCAATTCATGGTCGCCACGCAGCAAGACCAGAATCAAATCGCCGTCAGCCGAGTAGACGAGCGTCTTGATCTGGTTTTTCGCCGCACCATAGTCTGCAAAATTCGCCAGTTGCTCTACTGTTCTCAATCCCGGTGTCGGAAATTTTTCCAGCGCGCTCTGGCCATTTCCATATTCGTACTTGTCCACTGCAGCCACTGCCTTCTCGACATTTGCCGCGTAGTCGCACTTATCGCAGAGCACAACCAGGTCTTCGCCTGCATCGGTGAGTACCATGAATTCGGTCGAAGCGCTGCCGCCCATCGCCCCGGAACTTGCTTCTACGGCGACGAATTTCAAGCCGGCACGAGTGAAGATTTTCTCGTAAGCGGTTTTGTGCAAGTCGAAACTTTTGTCCAGTGCCGCTGCATCAACATCGAAAGAATACGAATCTTTCATCGTGAATTCTCTTACTCTAAGCAAACCTGATTTCGGACGCAGTTCGTCGCGGAATTTCGTCTGAAATTGATACCAGATTTGCGGTAGCTGGCGGTAAGAGTTGAGCGCGTTTCTGGCTATGGAAGTAAACACCTCTTCGTGAGTAACTCCCAGAACATGATCGGAGCCCTTTCTGTCTTTGAGTCGAAACATGATATCGCCCATGGTGCTGAGCCGGCCCGACTCTTCCCAGAGTTCGGTCGGGTGCAGTGCCGGCAAGACGAACTCCTGTCCGCCAATCGCGTTCATTTCTTCTCTAATGATGTTTATGATTTTGAGCCTGACTCTCTGGGCGAGCGGTAGCAGGCTGTAGATGCCGGAACCAAGCGGGCGTATGTAGCCGGCTCGCATGAGCAGCTTGTGACTGGCTGTTTCAGCCGCAGCCGGATCTTCTTTCAGTGTCGGTATAAAAAGCTGTGACCATCGCATAATGTGTGACCTCTGCGCGAAATGTTTGTTGTGATGAAAATGTCTTTGCAAAAGCGACCCCGTAATCCACGAGGTCGTACCTTGCCGCAATCGGAACGCAAAGACTAACCCGTGATGCGAGGTCGCGGGGTAGGGGGTGGTCCGAAAGTGACGTGTATATGCATACATTCAGTTTTGAACGGCGCGGCGCTTATGTCAATATATTTTCGCGCTCTGCAAAGGTTAGTTGTTACAAATGCAAAAAGGAAAGCCCCGCAAAATCAAAATGATTGCGGGGCTTCCTTCTAAACCAGGCACATCGACCGCCGAAGCAATTGAAGTGACCTGAGACCTTAAACTCAATTACCTCCAGCTGTTATCCACTGCGCTTGTTTGAACGTTGGTGCGCAGTTCTGCCGGGAGCTGTTGCGGAAGCGCTGCAGCGGAGAGGGAGGCAGACGAGCCGATTTTGGCTGCGATGATGTTGAACAGTCTGGTGCCGCCGGACGAATTGAGGTGCACCGTGTCCAGATAGTCCGTGATGATGAATCTGAAATCGTCGGACAAGTCGATGTAGTCCGCACCATATTTGGTGCAGGTGGAGCTCAGGTATGTTTTAAAATCGTGCCAAAACGCATCGGGAAGAATGGAGCGATTTGGATAAGTGGCAGGCATGTTGACTACGAGAACTTTGATGTTTTCGTCCTTCAGCTTGGACAGAAATGCGTTGAAAAAGCGTTTTTCCCTCGGGTAGAGCGCAGTTTTGGGATTTTTGTAGCGATTGATGTATTCAGGCATGTTGTCCTGAAAGCCGTAAGGCATCGGATAGGGAATCAGCCATTCGCCTTTGCGAATATCTTTGCCGCCACCCAGGAAGACCTGCATTATCGAGCGTTTTACGTTCAAGTGCGATACGAGTGTGCGCGGTTTTTCGCCGGGCTTCTGCCCGATCCGGGAAATCTGCCCGGCTATTTCAGCCAGTTTTGCATTCAGACGCTTGAGTGGAAGATATTGATGAACTGTCCAATCGAGGTAGGCAAAAGGGTCCGAAAAGGATGATTTGGCCAGATTGTCCAGGTTGACGTAGCGAGAGAAAAACTGGAAAGGTTCCGTGTCGGCAGGCGCGGTCACCGTATTGTCGATGAAGTCGCGCGGGTTGACGCCGATTATGACCAGTTGAGGTTTGTTGTCCGGCTTGAAGAGTGCGCTGGAAATCAGATAGGCATCTGAGGCCATCGAGCCGGGAATTGAAGCGTTGTAGACTTCGGTGCCGGCGCCCAGGTTCTGTTTCAAATCCTTTTCCAGGGTGGCGGCGCGACGGTCGATGACGCAATCTCGAAAGTTCTTGACCGTCAATGTATCGGCGGAAAAGGTCGCTGAACCGATGAGCGAACTGCCGAACATGACGATGGGCGGCGCTTTCTCTCTCATCAAATAATTGCGAGCCACCCAGAATGACCACGAACCTTCCTGGCTGGATTCTTCCGAGCACTTGCTCAGCGCTTCTCTGGTGAGACCGTTGGCTCGTTGCGAAAGGGAGCCGACAGACAGCAGGTTGATCACGGCAAATGCGGCTAAAGCAGCCACAAAACCGCATGCGACAACTTTCTTCTTTGAGGATGTCTCTTTTTTTTCCGGCAATTCAGTCATGGGATATCTGTGCCCCCATCACTGTACGCTCGGTGACTTGGAATTAGCGACGGCTTGGTGCCTTTCCAGGTCCTGTCCGGAAAGAGCAAACGCCTGGCGTGTGCGACCGGACAGCGAGACGATGTTGACGAGTTGGTCGAAGAATTTCTTGCCGCCGTAGGCGTTCAGGTGCACTGAATCATGGAAATCTTGCTGCGAATAGTTGGATGGCGTGCACATGTCATAGAAAGCTACGTTGTTTTTCATCGAGAAGACATGCAGGTCTCCGACATAAGACATATAGCGCGACGGTCCCAGCAAGTTGATGTTGTAGGTTGTAATCGGCATGTTGACGAGTACAAGTTCGATTCGCTCCTTCTTGCAGAATTTGGCAATTTCCTGGAGGAAGTAGAACTGCGTTTGATAGACGTATTTGTCCGGGTGCTTGTAGCGCTCGACATATTCAGGTGCGTTATTGATCCAGCGTTTGCGCGCCTCTGATTCACTGATCGGTCCCGTCATTACGGCGAGCGGACGAATCTCGCCCGGCAGATAGTTGGGCAGAAGTTTGATGCGGTTCCACCAGGTGAAGGGGGTGTCTGATTTCGGGCAGGCAACCACCTTGTTGACCAGGTCTTCTGAAGCTTCTTTGAACTTCAGCTGGAAGTCCGCGGCGTGTTCGCTTACATAGAACGTCCGGTTGATAAACCATTCCAGTCGAGTGTATGGAGTCCTGAACACGTGACTGGCGACATCATCAATATGTACGATGCGGCGCAGAAAGCGAAATGCTTCCGTATCCGCGGCGCTGGACATGGTGCTGTCGATGAAGTCTCTGGGCGCAACGCCATAGACAACGATGTCCGGGCGGTTAGAGGTTGCTACCATCGCCTTCAGAGTCATGTAAGCGTCAGAAGGCATTTGCCCGGGAATGGAGAGATTCAAGCAATTGAACGTGCCACCAAATCTGGTGATGAGGTTGTCTGAAAGATATTTGGCTTTGTGATACTGCGAAAGGTCCAGCGTCTTGTTCAAGTAGTTTGCATCGACGCCGGCAACCGCGCTGACCATCAGAGAGGAGCCGAGCAATGCCACATTGTGCACGTGAGTCGACTTCTTCATGTCGTTGAAGCCCCACCAGGTCCAACCTCTGTAGAGGAAGTTGTATGGGTCAAAGTCGATCGGGTTATAGAAAGAGAGTGCGAAATTGCCCAGGCAGAACAAGAGAATAGCCCAGGTTGTGGCAGCTCTCATGCCGCTGGCACGAGGCTTTTCTGGAGGCAGTTTGTCGGTGGCGCGGCGACGGTAGTGAGTCTGGTTTTCGCCGCCTGTTCTTTCGTCTTTGACGAGGCGTTCTGCCGTTTCTTGAGGCGCAGCGGTCATAGCTGTCCTCCTTTCAGTCCGGCAATATGACTGTTGGTCGGGTCCAGCGCCGACATTACTTTTCTGTCTTTGGCTGCGCGCTCGGCGACGATGTCCAGCAGTTTCATGCCGCCGCCGGAGTGCAGGTGGACCGTGTCCATGAAATCACTGGTGGCAAATTGTTTGGAATCGCCGAGATCGATAAAGGTTGCATCTTTCGATTGTGCCAGAACCTTGAGGCTCTTCTTGTAAGAATCCCAGGTGCCTTTTTCAAGCAGGTCGCGGTTGATGTCGGTAATGGGCATCGAAATCAGAATGACCTGGGTGCCGCGTTCGCGCGCGGAATTCATCAGATCGGCGAGAAACTTCATCTGATGGCAGTAGGTGCGCCAGTTAAGACGTGCGTAGCGCTTCTTGTATTCATTCAAATTGGCGTTGTCGAAGGTTCGTGTTTCCGGGGTGGTCGGACGGAAGAACGCTTCGTTGGAGGTAATCTCCATCTGTTTGTAATACGGGAAGAGAGTGCGGCGGTCTTGAATCGTGAACGGTTTGTCAGTTTTGGGCTTGGGAAGCCATTCATTGATGGCTTGGGTGACGGCGCGCTCCGTGGAGACGCTCATGTCGTATTTGTGCCCGTAAGGATAAACCAGTTGAGCGAGTTCGAAATTGAGGCGCTGATCCCATTCGGGGGCGATCAAGTGGCGATGCGACGTGACATCTCCAAAGCGGCTCAGATATTGATATGGATCGGTAGCTGCCGGGCTTGGCAGAAGGCTGTCCATGAAATCGCGAGGACCGACGCCATAGACAATCACATCAGGACGCTTTTCGCCTTTGAGGAGAAACTTCGTGATGAGGAAGGCATCCGACGGCATTTCGCCGGGCAATCCGAAATTGAAGGTTTTCACCTTCATGCCTGTGTGGCGCTTGAACTGATCTTCGAAGTACTGCGAATTATGGTGGTGAGAACCATCGATCGGATGATTCAAATAGTCCGCATCTACACCGGCAACCGGAACGAGGACAAGCGAGGAGCCCATGAATACGAATTGAGGGCGCCCTTGTTTGTCCGAGAGGAAGTCCTCCACAGCCCAACCAGTCCAAGTCTTAATTGGAAAGTCGGTGGGAGCAATGTTGCCGAGCTTGGTCATCGCCAGAAGCGATGAGACCGCTGCAAACAGCGCTACCGATATGAAGAATTTGCTTCTCAAGATACCCATTAAACCATTCCGTTTGCCGGTTTCCGGCTTTGCTCTAAGCGCAAGCTGTAGAACTCAACTAGCTCTTAGAATTGGAAATAGATGAATCTGGGCGAACTGTCCGGTGTGAAGATTGTGAGCAAGCACATCAATGCCACCATGACAGTGACCTGCACTGCCCAAGGCGGGCTCTGATAGAACTTCTTATCGTTCATCCAGTTGATGATGAATGTCGAGGCCAGAAGCACCGGCAAGATCAGCACGAGAGCCGGGAAGATGATCGGATCTCGGATTTGCAGAATTGCCAATTGCGATGCACTGAAGTGAAGCAGCGCAGCGGGAGCTTCGAACAATTTGCCGAGCACTGAGCCGGCGATCTTCATATCGTCGGCGCGGAAGAATACCCAACCGATACAGACGACATGGAAGGTGAAGATCACTGATGCCCAGTGATAGAGCTTCGATTTGAGCAGCTTTTCGTGGACACCGATCTTCTGCATGACGCCTTCGTACTCGCGGTGCAGAATCAAGACGATGCCTTGATAAGCACCCCAGGCGAGGAAGTGGAATGCAGCGCCGTGCCACAGACCGCCCAGTGCCATGGTGATGAACAAGTTGCGGTATGTCAGCCATTTGCCGCCTCTAGATCCGCCCAGCGGAATGAAGAGGTAGTCGCGCAGCCATGAGGAAAGGCTGATGTGCCAACGGCGCCAGAAATCGGAAACGTTGGATGCAATGTAGGGCAAATTGAAGTTGATCG
Organism: Candidatus Obscuribacterales bacterium; assembly: GCA_019745505.1. Taxonomy (GTDB): domain Bacteria; phylum Cyanobacteriota; class Vampirovibrionia; order Obscuribacterales; family Obscuribacteraceae; genus QKMZ01. The sequence goes on from JAIETE010000011.1 coordinate 51,958, forward strand.
GCACTTTGTAGCCGAAGAGCAGTGACGAACCTCTGGCGATATCCGTGTAGCCGGCAAAATCGAAGAAGATTTGGAAGGCGAACGCGTAAGTGATCATCCACATATCTAAGGATGAGAATTGCTCGGGGTGAGCAAATCCGGCTTGGACGACCAGTGCCAGGTTGTCGGCAATCAGAACTTTCTTTGCCAAACCCATCAATATAAGTTGCATGCCTTCATCGACATATTCCCATTTGAATTTGACGGGAATGTGCAGTTGCGGCACGAAATCTTGATAGCGCTTGATCGGACCAGCAATCTGGGTTGGGAAGAAGGAAGGGAAAAGTGCGAAATCGAGGAAGTTTTTCACTACCGGCTTGCCACGGTAGACCTCGATTGCATAGTGAATGAATTCGAAAACGAAGAAGGAAATACCGAGAGGAAGGATGATGTGCAGGTGGGGCTCTTTCCAATCAACGCCCACCACTCCCAATGTCGCTTTGACGGCGTCCATCGTGAAGTAGGCATATTTGAAGATGCCCAGCACGATCAAGTTGAGGGCGACGGTAACGCCCAGAACAATCTTCTTGTTCTTCTGCTCTACCGCTTTCTCAATAAATGGAACGAGAAGGAAGTTGGCCAACGTCAAACCGAAAATCAGTATGCCGTAGATTGGACGCCACGACATATAAAAGACGTAGCTAGCCACCAGTAGTAGTGGCACGCGGAATCTGTGGGGCGTCAACCAGAACAGTAGAAATACTGTAGGCAAAAACACCAGGTATTGCAGACTGTTGAATAGCAAGCTACTTCTCCTTCGTTCCCAGGTTTACCGAATTGTTGTGTCGGTGTTAACTGCCAATTGAAATTCAGTTTTCGAACTCGCCGAACTTTTTTGTCGTAATTGCAAATCCCAATATCAATGAGAGTTTTGCAAAGTTATCAATGGCACACGCCATTGTAAAAGCTGGATTTCAAGAATGTCTACCCGACTCGTATTGTCTTAACCTAAAAAGGTTATAGGAACCACTGCGAAGGGAGCAATCTCGAACTTCTAAAACCGCCACTGGCGGGAAAAACGAGCGCCTGACATCGTTGCGGTTTGCTGGTTGCCAGGCGGTTGGATGTAATGAGCATGGTTGCAATGTGGTGCCTGCGTCTCATAATGCATTTATCAAGCATCTAACATATACTGCGCGATCTGCAGGCGCGCTCAGTACCATCACCGGTGATACCATTCGATTTACTCGTTTGCCTTAAGTAATTTGAATGTCGTTGTTTTTGCGTGACGACGTGTTTTTTTTACAGACGCAATTACTCGCGAACCAGGAAGGCTTCGCCAGTCGAATTTCGATAGGGCAGAGGGCGTTTCTAGTCGCCCTGGCCTTTCGCAAAGCCGTCCGGTATCAATTGATAGCCGCCGCCGTAAACAGTCTTGATGTACTTGCGATCTGTTGTTTCTAAACGTGTTCTAAGGTGGCGGATGTGCACGCGAATGGTGTCGACGTCATCGTCGGGTGCATAGCCCCAGACTTCCTCCAGCAGCTTGCCTGTGGAGACGGTCTGACCGTGATGCTGCATGAGGCAGTGGAGGATTTCGAACTCGGTGGGAGTCAATTTCACCATCCGCTCTTTAACCTTCGCCTGAAGGTTCTCGGGGATGAGAGTGATTTCACCTGCGTGCAAAATTTCCGGCAGAGTCGCTGATTGGGGGACGCCGCCCGAACGTCTGAGCAGAGCTCGAATGCGAACTTGCAGTTCCGGAATCTCGAAAGGTTTGACCAGATAGTCGTCGGCGCCGGAATCGAAGCCCGACACTTTGTCCTTGGTCATGCCAAGTGCGGTCAGCATGAGAATCGGAATCGGATGGGTCTGAGGGTTTTGACGCAGGCGCTGGCAGACCGTAAAGCCGTCCAGGTCGGGCATCATGACGTCAAGAACAACAAGATCGGGACGATTTTGTTGCGCCAGCGCCAGTCCTTTGTGACCGTCGCTTGCTGTCGTAACTTGGTGTCCCAAGAGTTCTAGGTTGATTTTGACGAGTTCCGCGATTGCGGCGTCGTCGTCAATAACGAGTATTCTTGACAACTTGTTCTCCTCAAGAGGTCTTAGTAGATCAGGCTTGACCTACGACCGACAATTTTACTGGAATTTTCATCGGACGCCCGCCCCGCAAAATGTGTAATGTCACTTCCTGCCCAGGCTTTTTCGTCTCGATTGCCGTCCATAATTCGTCGACAGAGCGGACTACACGGTTATCTATGGCTTGGATGACGTCGGCGAGATTTACGTCAAGAGCACGGAAAGTAAATGGACCTTGCTGATAGACGACCACTTTGGGACCGGAGAGGCCAGCCTGCGCGGCCGGACCTCTTGGATCCAGTTTGATGATGCGCAATCCGCTGTCGACCGGGGCAACCACAAGGATGCCTAAATCCGGGCGGATAATGCGGTGATTGGCGATCAGCTCCGGCACTATACGTTTCGCCACATTTACGGGGATGGCCAGTCCGATGCCTGCAGACTGCCCGGTGCGCGAAAGTATTGCTGTGTTGATTCCTATCAATTTGCCGCTGGTGTCCAGGAGCGGTCCGCCCGAATTGCCCGGATTAATTGCCGCGTCCGTTTGAATAATTCCTTTGATCAGTCGACCGCTTTCAGTGCGCATTGTTCGCCCGAGGCTGGACACAATTCCTTGTGTGAGAGTTCTCTCAAGTCCGAAAGGGTTTCCAATCGCGAATACACGACGACCGACTTCCAGTGTCGACGAATCGCCGTAAGGAATCGGCGAGAGTGTTTTTCCGGCAGGAACTGTAACTTTGAGTACAGCCAGATCGCTGTCCGGATCCACGCCGACCACGGCAGCAGGCAGAACAGTGCTGTCCCACAAGGTGGCGCGAATGTTTTTAAAACCTTCAACGACGTGATTGTTGGTGACGATAAAGCCGTCTTCGCTTACGATGATTCCGGAACCTGCCCCTTCCTTGGGGGCGAAGTTGTAATAAATGTCTTCGGAAGATGCGGAAGAAGCGATGTTCACAACGCCCTTGTTGCAACTTCTGTAGACGCGGATATTTACTTGCTCGTCGGGAGTCAAGTTTTGATGGACGGGAACGGACTTCTTAACTTCAGCCGCGTTACCGGGCTCAGCTGTGTTCAGACCTGCCATCGCGAGCAAGGACAGAGTTGCGGCTGCGATCATTTTTTTCGACACTTCGATCATTTCGGTATTTGTCCTTGAGTTCTTTGCCGGCTTGGGAGTTGCGCTTATGCCGGTGAGCCGGTTTCACTGCCCTTGCCGGTTTCGGGAGGTTCGCCGGCGCCTGCTACCGGTTCTTTTGGTTTTTGGCCGATTTTCGGCTCAGTTCCTTCCATGAGGCGCTTGATATTGGCTTTGTGTCTCCAGGTCACGTAGACGAGCGCGGTGAATCCGTAGGCGATATGTGCCGCCGGGTCGTGGAAAAGCCAGAAGTATACGGGCAGCATCCAGACCGCGCCGATAGACGCGACAGAGACGATCTTCGTCAGCCCTAAGATGAGCAGCCATGTTGCAAATAAAACCGCGCCTACCATGGGGTTGAGCGCTATTACCGTTCCCAGCCCGGTTGCTGCGCTCTTGCCGCCCTGAAAGCCGAGGAAGATTGATTTGCTGTGACCGACCAGGGCCGCCACAGCGCAGAGCGGTGCGCAGGTGTGTGCCAAACCCAGAATCGTCCATTCCGGCTTGCCGCCGTCTAAATAGACTGCTGCTGCAACCGGTGCCCAACCTTTGAAGATGTCGAAAAGAAAGACGAAAAGAGCGGGGCCTTTGCCGACGCAGCGCAGCACGTTGGTTGCACCGGTTGATTTGCTGCCATGCTCGCGAATGTCGATGCCCTTAACTGCTTTGGCTACCCAATAGCCGGTGGGAATCGAGCCGGCGACAAAGGCAATCGCAATCATCAGAATGAAGGTCGCCAAGCCTCTATTTCTCCTTCTTATCGCGAGTGGCGATGCGAATCGGTGTGCCTACGAATCCAAACGATTCACGCAATTTTCTCTCCAGATACACTTTATAACTGTTGGTCAGAAGCTTGCTGTCGTTGACGAAAAGAATGAAGGTAGGCGGACCTACGGATACTTGCGTGCCGTAATAGACTTTCAGGCGCTTGCCTCTTTTGCCGGAAGGCGGCGGCACCAGAGCCACGGCTTCGGCAATGACCTGATTGAGAAGTCCGGTCGAGATGCGGCGTTGGGTTTCTGCGTAGGCTGATTCGGCCGCATCGAGGATCTTCGTCAATCTCTGCTTGGTTTCGGCACTTGTGAAAACAACGGGAGCGAAAGCGAGCATGCGCAGATCCGACTTTACCGTTTCGGTAAAATCGTTCATCAGCTTGGATGTTTTGTTTTCTATCAAATCCCATTTGTTGACGACAACCACGCAGGCGCGCCCTGCTTCGTCAATTTTGGCGCCAATCTTCTGGTCTTGATCCGAAATTTCCTGAGTGGCATCCATTACGAAGACCACCACTTCAGAGCGTGATATTGCTCTCAGCGAGCGCACCACGGAAAAGGCTTCGATACCGTAGTCAACTTTCGATTTGCGTCTAATTCCGGCGGTGTCGACAAGCGTGATTTCTCGACCTTTATAGATAATCGTCGAGTCGATGGCATCACGGGTGGTGCCGGGTACATTGGTGACAATCGATCTTTTTTCGCCGATCATGGCGTTGACGATTGATGATTTGCCGACGTTCGGCTTGCCGACTATAGCGATGGCAATCTTGCTCTGGATCTCGGCGAGCCTTGCTTCTTCCGCTTTTGCTTGCAGTTCGGCTGTTTCTGCATCAGCCAGTCGTGCGGTTTTCGATTTCTTGACCTTGCCGTTTTTCTTTTGCGTATCTCGATCGGGATTGATCAGACTGATGACTTTGTCCAGCACATCTCCCACGTCACCGGAGCCGCGCATGGCGGAAACCGGCATAGGATCGCCTAATCCGAGCTGGTAAAACTCGAGCACATTCGGTTCGTCTTTGGGATCGTCGATTTTATTTACCGCAACAATGATCGGTTTTTTCGACCGTCTCAAAAGATTTGCCACGTCTTCGTCGGCGCCGTTCAGTCCGGCTTTTCCGTCCACCATGAAAATGATCAAGTCGGCTTCGCTCACGGCCAGGCGCGCCTGATCGTATACCTGGGTGGTGATTTCATCGGTTGATTCGGTGAGAATGCCGCCGGTGTCGACCAGAACGAATTCCTGACCGGACCATTCGGTTTCGCGGTAGATGCGGTCGCGAGTAACGCCCGGCTGGTCGTCCACAATGGCGTGCTTGGCGCCGACGCAGCGATTGAAGAAAGTTGATTTACCGACGTTTGGCCGCCCTACAATGGCGACCACATGCTTGGTCATGGATGCCTCTATATTAAAGGACTATTTCTCCGGTGTCGGACCCTTGCCCGGTTGGGGCTTGCCGCCGGGACCGCTCTTGGGACCACCAGGACCCCATTTTTTACCGAGCTTAGGCGCTTGATCATACAGCCATCTAAGGATGGTGTCCTTTGCAGTATTTAGGTAAATGGCCGATTCTGTATCGCCACCTTGATCGGGGTGCACACCTGGACTGGTTATTTGCTTCTTCCAGGCGTCCGTAACAGATTCTATGGTCATCTCTTCGGGGCGAACGCCCAGCAGCATGCAAGCTTTGCGGATTTCAGGCGGAACCTGGCGGACAAAACCCTGCGTAGGTGCCGATTGCGCGGCCTGACTGGGCGGTGGCGGGGGCGGGCTGCCTGCTTGGGGCGCGCTGGCTGCCGGTGCTTCAGTCGGCGCCTGTCCTGTTTCGCCCGGTTTGGGTCGAGCCTTGCCGCCGATGAATTTGCTGCCCAGACCTTTAGGCTCAGCTTTCTCTGCTCCGGCGCCGCCGGCACCAATCTGGTGAGCTTCTCGGGGCTCGGAAGCCATCTCTTTGGCCTGGCGAATTCTGTTTTTGATCAAATCGCGCAATTCGTCATCGGACGGGGCATTGCCCTCTTGAGAAAGCTGCACATCCTGGATGATTTCAATGTCTTCGAGGTTGCTGTAGTCGTCAAGCCCTTCGAAGATGTCCATCGAGTCGAGGTCGAAACCGCCGCTCTGGGTCTCGGCATACTCAGGCTCCTGGGCCGTCCCGTAATCAGCAGCCTGAACTTGCGAGTAATCGGGCTCTTGGACCATCCCGTAATCTTGGCTTGCTTGCTGACCGCCAGGCAGTGCATCCGGCTCCTGAGTGGACTCATCATGGGTCTGTATATATTGTTCGCCGGTGGGTTGATACTCCTGGGCAGGCTCTTCGAACTTATCCCAGTTATCGCCGGTCAGGGTCTCGGATGGCAGAGTCTGAATCTCATCGATATGACGCTCGTCCATTTCCCCATTGGTTTCTACAGGAACGCGTACCCGCTCCTTTTTCGGCGCCGGAGGCGGTGGAGGCGGCGGGGGTTGGCTTTGCTGGATCTGCTTGGAAAAGTCTTTCAATGACTTGGCTCTGAAATGGTAGACGGTTTCGAGATCTTTCCAGGAAAGCTCGAGCATCGGATTGAATTCGCTTGCCACGAAAGGCCCGGATCTTGCGGCATTGAATACCTTTTGCGAATAGCTGTCGCCGAACGAGGCGCTCTGGTCTTCTACAGCGCTCAGAAATACCGCCGTCGGGATTCCCGATTCGAGCTCCTGAGGCGGCGCATTGGCTTCCGCTTCCGCTTCGCTCAGGTTGTCCATGATCTCGCTCGGTTCGTACCTTGCGGCGATTTCATTCTGCTCCTGCATATCGCCGGCCAGCAGCTCTGCTTCGCCGACAACCTCAGGCGTGTCCCAGCCTTCATCTTCGCGAATTTCCCGGGCGGCCGCCGGTGGCTCCGGTGCTTGTCCTACGAGTTCAGGGACATATCCGGAATTGGAGATTTGAATGACATTGGACTCGCCTGTGACGGTCGAGGACCGCTTGCTCTTTGCTTTTCGCTCCATTTCCAGGTCGATGTCGCCATCGCCAGCCAGCGCTCTGGCTGCTTCTTGAGCGGCAATTTCTTGAGCTTTTTGCTTTTTGCCTTCGATGACACCCAGCTTGTGTCCCAGGTCGTACTGGGTCTGCTGTTGCATCGTCAAAACTTCATTTTGTATTTGGAGCTGGCGGATGCGGCTTTCCAGCTCTCTGACTTTCGCCTGGTATTCCGAGATAACATCGGTATTGACTACGAGCGGGCTGCCGCGCTCTTTGACAATCAAATCCATGTACTCGCTGACGCTGTAAACAGCCTGAGCACTTACTTTCGCCTCATCGGCGACCGTGAAGGGATTGACATCCAAGCCCTTTTCTTTGACTGCCTTCAGTGCAGCCAACACGGTTTCTTTGTCGACTTCAGGTCTGTTGCTCGTTTCGTTCACCATTTGTTGCCGGTTTTCCCGTCCGCCATCTCGGGCTAATACAAATTATCGTCAGCCCTAAAGCTTAGATACCCCATTTCAAGGGAATTCCAAAAGGTTCCAGAGGCCTTTCTCATATCTTAACTGCTTTTATTGACTGGTGAAAATTATTATTCTTGTGCAGCCGATAGATTTCCACTTGAGAAGGTGCGCTGGGGAGAGAATGCCGCATGCAGGTTCTGGCCAAACTCAAAATTCATGGACGCGTTCAGGGGGTTTTCTTTCGCCAGTCGACACGCGAGAAAGCTCGCGAGCTCGGTCTTTCCGGTTGGGTCAAAAACATGCCTGACGGGACTGTCGAGGCTCTGGCGACCGGTCCGGAAAATGTTGTAAACGAACTGATCGCCTGGTGTCAGCACGGACCGGCTTATGCGCGTGTCGAAAAGGTCGATGCCGTCGTTACTATGGTTGAAGATTCGCATCCGGAGCCGGTCCCAAGCGGACCCTTCCAGATTGCCTGAGCTCGAGGCGCCTTGCCGCGCTGTTCCGGCCGGACTTAGCTGTTGTCGGCAAACTCTCTGGAGCCTGGACCTTCGAAAAGCCGGTAAGCTTCTTTCACGAGGGTGTTTTTCTCGCCGGGCTCCGGAGGTGGAGCCTTAGGCGGGGCAGAGCTGAGAGGAGCGTGCTCGCGTGGTTTGGGCGGCGCGCTCGGAGCCGCCTGGCTGGAAGCCGGACCGGCAGGCGCGTGAGAGGGGGCGGATGCATGTTGGCGCTCCGCCGAATTTGCTTGAGTTTCAGGCTTTCCCGGCGAAGTACCGGCTGAAGGCGCTCTCGGCTTTGGTTTTGTCTCCGGCGCAATGGTCATCGGTTTGATCTTCACTTGCAGATCTCTTCCGGTCGCCTGCGCGGCTGCTCTGATATGGTCGATTTTCGTTTCCAGAGTTTTGAGCAGCATTTCTTTTACGCCAATAACCAGCTCGTCTCGCGTCAGAGTGAGCGGTGCGCACATTGACTGCAAAAGGGAGTAAGTCGGCTTGTGGCGTTCTTGCAGCTGATCGAGAATCGCCGACCATACTTCATCGATTTCCGTAAATTCGGCGGCAACAGCGGGCGGCTCTGCGTACTCTTCTTCCGATTCTTCGTAAGTGACAATCGAGTCCGGAACTATGTCCTGCGATGGTGCGACAGTGGCGACCGCCGAGCTGTCTTGATGAGTCGAATGATCGCCTGCTTCCATCGGTGCTGCTGCTACCGGCTGGGCGGCTGCGATTGGCGCTGGTGGAGCAGCCGCAGCAGTATGTGAAATCGGCGCCTGCAAAGGAGGCGGTGCCGCCGGTGGGCGCGCTGCCGGTCTTTGGCTGTGCATCGCCTGTGGTGGCGCACCCGATGCCAGTCTCGATTCGAGATCCAGCACTTTGTCTTTCAGCTGTTTCAGCTCGGTGATTTCCAGCCTGTGGCACAGTGAAAGCAAGCCTATTTCTAGAGTCAAAGCCGATTGCGTGGAGCGGCGGCAGCTTTGCTCCAGTGCGGACAGCTGCTCGATCATTTGGGCAAGCTCCGTTCGGTCGAACAATTTCGACTGTTCGCTCAATGCTTGCAAGTATGATGGAGAGCCGAGCACAGGTATATTCAGCTGCGCCTTGGCCAGATTCAGAAAGTGTTTTGACAGTTCCAGCGCGATCAGCGCCGGCTCTCTTCCTTCTGCCAGCAAACTGATTGCTGCTTGCAGAACCGGCTCTGCGGCGCCATCTTTGATTGCCTTGCTGAAGTCCAGCAAAACATCTTCTTTGACCGAGCCCAACATCAAAAGCAAATCGTCCAGCTGCACTTGCTTTTCTTTTGTCGCTAAGAGCGAAGCCTGATCGAGCAGCCCGAGCGCATCTCTGAGACCGCCGCCGGAGCGGCGGGCGACAAGGTCGATGGCTGCATCGTCGATGTTGATGTCTTCTTTCGTTGCGACGTTGCGCAAGTGCACGGACAGCTCATCATGATTGATGAGTTTGAACATCAACCGCTGGCAGCGGCTGATGATGGTGGGCGGAACCTTGTGCTCTTCGGTTGTGGCAAGAATGAATATGACGTTCGGCGGCGGCTCTTCGATTGTCTTGAGAAGCGCATTGAATGCTTCTTTCGTGAGCATGTGGCATTCGTCGATAATGTAAATCTTGTAGTTGCCGCCGACTGTAATCGGCGCGCGCTCGATGAGAAGCCTGGCGTCATCGACACTGTTGTGCGACGCGGCGTCGATTTCGATGACCGACGGCGAATTGACTTGCTTTACTTCCAGGCAGGAAGTGCATTCCAGGCAGGGAACAGGGGTTGGTCCATTGTGGCAGTTGAGCGATTTGGCCATGATACGGGCTGACGAGGTCTTGCCGCAGCCGCGCGGACCTGTGAACAGATAAGCGTGGGCGACGCGATCGTGTTCGATGGCATTGGTAAGTGTTCTGACAACAGACTGTTGGCCGACCAGATCGCCAAGAGACTGTGGTCTATATTTAAGGTATAGCGGTTCGTATGTGCTTACCACAAGAATTGGACCGTACGCGACCAGCCAGGGGAGCGCCGTTTGGAAATGACACTTTACCCATGGATCCTAACCGATCACGGGCTGTGATTTAAACAGATATATGAGACCTTAGCTAAAAAAAGTGGGATTTACTTCTTGGGGTCGGTCTTCTGTCCGGCCGATTTCTGCTCCCCGCCGCCCTCCGGTTTTGCCGGTGATGGTGACCCGGATGCGGCATTATTGCTTAATCCTGACTCCATGCGCATTCTTTCTTCCATGACGATTTGGGCGACAATCGACTTGACTTTCGGCGTCACTACTTCGCCTGTCATTTGGGCCGATTCCTGCATTACTTGAGGCAGGACATCCAGTGCTTTTTTACCTGCTTCTGTCTGGTAGAAATCGGAAATATCGTTCAATTCTTTAGCTGTGAAATACTTGTCATAGACTTGCGTTGATATGGATTCCAGAACATCGGGCAAATTGATTTCTTTAGGAAGCAATTCTCTGTATCGGCTGAACATGCGACCCGACGAGGCAACAACCTGTTGCATCAGGTCATTTTTCTGCTGCTCGCTGTAGCGGGAATCTTCCTGTATAGAACGTGACAGATTGAGCTCGAAGCTCTTCTGTCCTTGAGCCAGAAGCATGTCATACATCTTATCGGCGACTTGCGGCAGCCGGGTGACATTCATCAACCTTCTTATCGCATCGCGTTTTTCCGGCACCAGTTTTGCCTGAGCTGCCGCGGTGGCCGGCATCGTAGCGGCGGTCGCTTCCGGCGCGTTTGCTTTGGCGGCAGCGGGTTGCGAGTCTTTTGCAGCATCTTCAGCCGTTACTTTCTTGCCCTTGTCTGCAGCCGAAACCGAATTTTGGCAGGTAATCGAAAGCGTTGTTGAAACCAGGGCTACCAAAGATATACGGCACAAATCTCTGTGACTCATTTTCCCCTCCGCAGAATTCAAACAAATCATACCTGATTTGCTTGTCATTGGCGGAATCGGTGTGCCGAAGCCCTATCTCTATTTCGCGTTGAAGATCAGTAAGCTGACTACTTTTGGCGCGGTGGTCTTGCTCGTGTATGCCAGCTGGAAGCTGACCTGACTGATCGGATAGACATAGTTTTGTCCGCCTCTGGATTGAGGTTCGGAAAGAATAAAAGCAGGCTCGCCGAATTTTTGTTTGACCGTTCCTAAATCATCACCCAATTTCACTCCAAAATCATGCGATATGAGTGATGAGTCGAAAATGCGGATTGCTTCGACCTGCCCGTTGCGAGAATAGATTTGCAACGAGACCTCGTCATTGCCGGGCTTTTGCAGTGACCAGACGGACCAATTGTTGATTTTGGTTTTGTTGAGCTGACCCTTTCCGGCCAAGGCTCTATTGGTTTCCGATTCGGAAGTGCCGAGGCGCACAAGCGGGATGCCTGTCACCACACTTGGTGGCAGAAGGGCGATCTCGATCGATTTGCTTTTCTCGGCGATTTCTCCCTGTTGTCTGCCGGGCGAAAGCGACAATATGCCGTTGGCGTTGTCTTTTCCACTGCTGAGAAACTCTCTGACATGCTTGAAAAGACTCGGTTCTGCCGGTGGCTTTTGGGCAACGACGACATTGCCTTCGGTGACGGCACCGAATGGTGCGGACATCGGCGCCGCCGGAGCGGGGCGTGCGGCGGAAGCGGGCCTGTCGTTGGATCTTGCCGAGTCTGACGCCGGTGCGCCTTCTTCGTCGCCAAGCAGGGAAGTCTGGCCGGCATTGCCCTTGTCATATTCAGTAATCAGGGGATTTGTGGATATGATCTTCGATGCCTTTTGCTCGTTGCGGAATGCTCCGCCTTGTGCGTGGCGCTCGTCCGCCACTACCGGTCCACGTGCGGCGTTTGCATAGCTGCCGCCGCCGCCGGCTTGGGCTTTTCCGATGTTCTGTGCCAGTTGCTGCGCTTCTTCGAATTTCTTCGCCACATCGAAAAGTTTGCTGCTGGACGCCGCCAGCCGCTGACGCGCTTCCGGTGAAAGCCGGTTGGTGATTTCATTTGGATCGAAATTTTGAATGCCTTTGTTGGATGCTTGGTAAGCATTCGGTATATAGGCCCCCGCATTGGTGCTGGGCAAACCCAGACCGGTGCTGCGATTCGAGTACTTCGCCTGAAGTTGCGCTGCTCCCGGCGCGGAGTAGACGTCGCGCTTTGGATGGACCGAGCGGCGCGCTAAGGTGTTTTCCCTGAAGCTGTCCGCCGCGCCATCATCAGCGGATGCTTCTCGGCTGGCTCGAGAATATGACGCTCTGGGCTCGGCCATTGCCAGCGTGGTTTTCTTGTCCGCTCTGGCTTTCGACTTCTCCTTGGCATTGAGTGAACTTTCGGGCGGTCTTATGGCCAGAAGCTGATCGGTCGTTCCTTGTGCGGGAGTCGGAGTGGCCAGCGGGTTTTGTTGGTATTGGAAAGTTTGTTTGTTGCGAGACATGGCAATTTGAGGCTCATTGCGCATGCGACTGAGAATATCTTCGAGCAATTTCACCCCCGCATGAGGCGGAGAGATGCGGGAGTGATGAATAGCTACTTTTGCTACTGCCGCCGCTTTCTGCGGTGCGGCGCCGGCAAGATGTCCCAGCGAAAGAGAAAGAGCAAACAACAAAGTTGCGCTGGCGCTGATTTTGTTTAACTTGGATCGATTAGATCTGCTCTGTCTCTTCATTTCCCTGTCCTCGACATTATGTGCCGGCTTTGCTTTCCTGTGCCAGCTTGGATTCCCAGTCGTCCAGCTCCGACTGATTGATAAGACCTCGCTTGGTCGATAAGAAGACGGCGCGGCATCTCTGATTGAATTCGGTGTCGTGCGATTCGCCGCGTCCCGGTATACCAAGTTTGGCATATAGAGACTTGAGTCGGCTTTGCACAGCCTTTTCTGTTAAGTACAAACGTTTGGCAATGGCATGATCAGTCATGCCCAGCGCGATACAGACAAGCGCTTCGTATTCGGCTGTTGTTAAGTTGGTGGCTCTGTTTTGAGTGCGCTGGATCACGCGGGCAATACCGGGATGAATCCAGCAGTCTCCCGAAAGAACAGCCTTGGTCGCTTCGACCACTTGCTCGTTGGATGCGTTTTTCAGGACATAGCCGAAAACACCGTTGGGCGGAACGACTTTCCAGAGCTGGCGAACATAGACTTCGTCCGAAAAGTTGGAAAGCATGATGATGCCTGTGTTGGGCAGGGAATTCAAGATTTGCTCGGCGGCCTTGATCCCCGAAAGATGCGGCATTTTGATGTCCAGGAAGACCAGAGGCGGCTTCAGTTTGGCGGCCATGTCCACGACTTGCTGCCCGTCATGGGCTTCTTCCACCGGCATATTGTCGGGGAAATGCTCCGTAAGCAGGCTCTTCAGCCAGTTGCGGTCTCTTTCTTCATCATCAGCGATGAGTATCATGTTGCATCCACCTTTTTCACTGGGTTTTCGTCCATGTTTATCTTAAGGCTCAATTCTGTGCCTGAGGGAAACTTGACAGGCTTTTTCCACTCAACCTGAGCGCCTATTAATTGAGCACGCTGGCGAATATTGAGTAGTCCGTGCGAATCCTTGCGGATTAGTTTAGGGTCGATGCCCCTGCCGTTGTCCGTGACGGCAATCATCAACTGATGTTCGACTTTCTCTATTTTCAGCTCGACGACAGAGGCTTTGGAATGTTTCCCCACATTATTCAGCGCTTCCTGGACAATGCGGTAAAGCTGCAATTTTGTGAAATTGGTGATCTGGTAGTCGTCGTGTCCGTCGCCATCCAAGAAATTGCCTTCGATCTCATGGTCGCGCGTCAATATAGACAGCAGGTTTTCCAGCGCCGATTTAAAGCCCATTGTCTCCAGAACGGAAGGGTGCAAGTCGTTGATGACCCGGCGCATCTCAATGACGGCCTGGTCGAGTTTTTCTCTCATCTGCCTGGGCACCGGATTGTCGTCCAGGTCGTTAGAGAGTTTGTCGGCCATGCGAGCAACCGCCGACAACGCGGGCAGAGTTTCATCGTGCAAATCTTCGGCGATGCGCTGCCTTTCTTCCTCGGCGCGCACCTGCATGGACTCGCGGGCTTGGGCCAGCTCTTTGTTTCGCTGCCGTAAATCCGTATCCAGATAGATGAAGGTGCCCAGCGAAAAACCCAGTGTTAGCACTGCTAGTGGTGGCACAACAGGAAGCGCCATGTGAAAACCTTCAAAAAGGATCTGCGCTGTTCCTACCAGGACCATCCCGGATGTGAGATAAGTGGCGGTTCGCGTGCTCAATGGCAAGATAGAAGCGACTGCGCCGAACGCCGCGCCCAGAAGCAAAAGCAAATGGTGGGCAATGTTTTTGGGGAAGCTGTAGATAACCTGATTGTCGAGCAATGTCTGAATGGCGTCCGCATGCATGACGACGTCCGGAACATTGTCCTCCAAAGGAGTCCGTCTCTTGAAGGGTTCTTCTTTGCGCTTGGTGAACGAGCAGCCAATCATCACAATCCTGTCTTTGAATTTGCTGCCGTCAAAATCGCTTTCCAGTACGTCTCTGAATGAAACCGAAGGATATTGAATGCGGCGGAAATTGATATATGCCGGCTGGTCGGATTGGAAATTGAGAATCTGCGTGGAAGGACCGACGCCTTTGATCTGGCGATGCAAGTTGATTACCGCTTCGGTCAAGGACGGAACCGGCGCTGCGCTAATGGATGACGTGTCGATGTCACCGAGTGAATCACGATAATTTACCGGAAGACGGCAGATCAAGCCGTTGTTCTCCTGAATCAATTCGTCGTATCCGTAGGCGCGCACATTATTCATGATTGTCCGGCTGGGCAGATCGGTGCTGCCTTCCAGGCTGCCGAAAAGTCCAATCACGACATTGTTGTATTTGCGGATCACGCTTATCAATTCGGCGTTTGCTGCGCCCCTTAGATCCAGATCGATGACGATGATGGCCGGACCCTTCTTCTCGATGTTTTCAATTGCCGTGGCCAGAACCTTCTGAGCATGGTCGTCGTTGAAACGGGCAATACCGATGTCGAATTGTGAGAGGTCGTCGAAGTCGATAATGCTGATGTCGCGCGACTCAGCCGGGCGTTGTACCGCTGAGTAGATTTTTTGCGAAACTCGGTAACGCCACTCCAACATGCTCAGTTCCATGCTTTCCAAAACGGAAGACTCAGCGAGTAATAAGGTGGCGACGCAACCTGCAAGAGCTCCCCAGAATAATCTCTGGAAAAGAAGGCTGTCTCGTCCATGAATCCACATGGACGGTAAGAACAGTCGTTTTATAGATGCGAGTGCCACCCTCATCCTGGTCCCCAAAAAAGCAGTTTCACCTGCTCCAACTGTAGTCTAGCGCGGTCGTTTCGGCAATTGGCTGGGGTAAACCCCGGATATGGTGAGCCCTTCCTCCTTGCATCCGATCCGTCTTTTGCCGCCGTTGCTCGAAACGGGCTTGTTTATAGAATGCCTCCAGCCCGTCGATATCGCCAGTATATAGATTGATGCCGCCCGGGTCGCGCTTCGGGAAAACCCCAGTGCCGGACGCCCCTTCTTCCCAAAGACTTGTCGCTACGCATTCCGTAGTCTGGGATCAGGAGCACAAGGCAGTTTTTTGCGGCAATTTGACGAGGTGATAGATATGAAGCGTTTGGCACTGGCATCAATCGCGGCGGTAGGCCTAGGCTTGCTGCCGTCCCCGCAGGCTTCTCGGGCTTCCGGTTTCATAGTGGTAGACCCGTCATTCGGTGGGGGCGCTGCCGTGATGGCGCCTATGTCCACACCGGTTGGCGTGGCACCGATAAGACCGGGCGTGACCTTGCGTCCGCTCACACCCAGGATCGGCCGACCGGTGACGACCCCCGTGCCAGCAGCAGCGCGCCCGATTTTGAAAGGCGGCGTCTCTTTTGGTCTTCATATGGAGGCCGAGTCGATAAAAGTAGATATAACGGATCAAGTAGCGAAAACTTATATCGTTCAGACTTTCAGAAATGACACCGACCGCAATCTTGCCGGGACTTATTTATTCCCTTTGCCCGATGACACTACATTCAGTTCGTTCTCTCTGCATATTGACGGCAAGCCGATTGAAGGAAAAATTCTCGAAGCTGCAGAAGCCAGGCAGCAATACGAATCGATAGTAAGGCAAATGGTTGATCCCGGCTTACTCGAATATGCCGATCACAAAACGGTAAGAGCGCGAATTTTTCCTATTCCCGCTCACGGCACCAAGAAAGTAGAACTCGAATACACGCAGCTTCTGAGGGCTGAAAATGGGCTGCTCAAATACTCCTTTCCACTCAAATCGAAAGGCGGCGATAATCCTGTCGATGAGGTGAAAATCGACATGAAGCTGCAGTCGAAGCAAGGATTGCGGACGATCTGGTCTCCCACCCATTCGATTACTTCTTCGCGATCGTCCGATAGCCTGGCCAAGGTCGCTTTCCTCGCAAAAGGCATCGTGCCGGATAAGGACTTTCTTCTCTATTACAGCGTTTCAGACAAAGCAATGGCTGCCAACGTACTGACTCATAAGGCGGTCGGCGAGGACGGCTATTTTCTCCTCACTCTTTCCCCTCCCATGAAGTCCGAACAGATTGTCTCTAAAGATATCGTTCTTGTTGCCGATACTTCCGGATCAATGCAAGGGGAGAAAATCGTTCAGCTTCGTCAAGCATTGAAGTATGTAGTCAATGCGCTCAATCCTGCCGACAGGTTTTCGATTGTCCAGTTCAATACTGATGCCGAAGCATTGAAGACACAATTGATGCCGGCGACGCCGGAGAACAAGAAGGCTGCCGTTTCATTCATCGATGATCTGGATGCGCGCGGCGGCACCAATATTGGAGACGCTCTTTCTATGGGAGCGACGATGCTCAATCAGGCATCGGATCGACCTGGTTTCCTCGTCATGATGACCGATGGCGAACCGACAGTAGGGGATACGGATATCGCCAGCCTGCTCAAAAAGGTGAAGTCGAAGCGCGATATTCGCGTATTCGATTTTGGAGTGGGCAACGATATTGATACTCGCTTGCTCAATCGTTTGGCTGAGGAAAACCACGGAACCGCTCAATACGTATCTCCGGAAGAGAATATCGAAACTGCGCTTTCAAGTTTCTACCAGAAGATCAAGAGTCCGGTTTTGAGTGATGTTTCCATCACATACGACGGCATTCAGGTTAAGGACACCTATCCACGCGCGGTGAAAGATATTTTCCAGGGCACTCAGGTTTTGGTCCTGGGCAAATACAAAGGCGGTGGAAATGCTCATCTCAATGTGTCCGGCAAGGTTAATGGCGTAGCTAAGTCTTACAGCTTTCCTCTCACTTTTGCGGGGCAGGAAGCGGGGCATACATATTTGCCGCGTCTCTGGGCCATGCGCCGCATCGGTTATTTGACAGAAGTTGCCAAAGCAAACGGTGACAATCGCGAAGTCGTCGATGAGATTGTCGCTTTGTCTAAGAAGCATGGCATCATTTCTGCATACACTTCCTTCCTGGCGACCGACCCTAACGAAGGACGCGGCGATCGTTTCGCTCGCCCTGTTCCGATGGAATCGCGTCGCGCTCTGTCAGCTTCCTCGTCTGCACCGAGGGCGGTGCGGGTTGCCAGCATGCGCCCGAGCGCGACGGCGAGCGAGTCTTTTGGAGCACCGCTTGCCGGTGCCGGAGGAGTAGGGGCGTTTAGAGCCGCCGCACCGAAAGCAAATTTCTACAAGACGCGCGCGCGAATTGCTCTGTCGGACGCGGCTGGTTCTGCAGATGGGGTTCGCGACGAATCGTCCTTTTATGACAAGGGTGCAGCTTTGCGCGGCAATTTGCTCGCTAAAAAGGAAGCGTCCTACTCCTTGGCGCGCCAGATCGCGATGGCGCCGTATAACGGAGCGGCGGCAGTTGCAAGAGAGAAGGAATTGCAAAAACTCAAGTCCAAAGATGATGTCTCGGACCGCGAGAGCAAAAATTCTGGAATGAAGTGGATTGAAGGCAAAACTTTCTACTTGCGAGATGGCTTCTGGACGGACAGCGCGCTTTTGGAAGGAGCGCATCCTCAGCCGGAGCTGATACAGTTCGGTTCGCAGAAGTACTTCGAGCTGGTTAGAAAGCATCCTGGCATCACTAAATTCCTTGGTGCCGGACCGAAGGTCATGATTCTCTTCGAGGGAAGATGCGTCAAGATTACAGCACCATAAGCAGTACCGCTTCGGGCGCAATAGATTAGCGCTTTTCATAGAGCAGAGAGGTGCAGGTGAGAGCCTGCACTTTTTCTATGCAACTTTGGGTGCGGGTTGTGGCGTGCGCGTAAAGGGAATCTTGAACCAGAAGGTGGAGCCTTCTTTCAATTTGCTGGTGACCCCGATTTCACCGCCCATCAGATCGACATAACTCTTGGCTATGCTCAGCCCCAAGCCTGTTCCACCAAACAATCGGCTTGTGGATGGGTCTGCTTGCACATAGGGCTGGAACAGTCGCTCGATTGTATCTTCGCTGAGTCCAATTCCTGTGTCGGTCACCTTGAACTCAATCACTATGGAATCGTCTTTTGAATCGAGCAGGTTTGCAGAAATGTAGACGGCGCCTTTTTCCGAGAATTTCACTGCATTATTGGCGAGATTGAGCAAAATCTGTTTGATTCTCAATTCGTCTCCCTTAATCAGCTCCGGTATGTCCGGATCTACAATCGAGCGCAGCACCAACCCCTTCTTGGTTCGCTCCGGATTGATAATGCGAATCACATCCACAATCGTGTTTCTCAGTGAGAAGTCTCGCAATTCGAGATTTACTCTTCCAGCTTCTACTTTGGAAAAATCCAGCAGCTCATTGAGGACGTTGTACAGGCTTTTAGACGAATCCAGCACTGCATCGGCGATGCTTTGAGCTGACTCCGGCAGGTCTTCTTCCTCGCAGAGTATTTCAGCCAAGGCAATAATACCTCCTAATGGTGCTCTGATTTCGTGGCTGACCGTGGAAATGAAACTGCTCTTCAATCGGCTGGTCTCTTCGACATTCAGAAGTTGAGCTTGCAACAGGTCGTTGTCATCTTTGAGTCTCTTTGATTTTGTGATATCCCTCACTATTTTTGAGGCACCGACTATCTTTCCTGAATTGTCTCGAATGGGAGAAACGCTTAATGCCACGTCGATTCTCTCTCCGTCTTTTCTTACGCGAATCGTCTCGTAATGCTCAACGCGCTCGCCGTTTCTCAATTTGGCAAGAAGCCGAGGCTCTTCTTCCGGCATCTCCGGTGGTATCAAAATCTCGATTGATTTGCCGATGATTTCCTCGGGCTTATAACCGAAGATTTTGGTCGCACCCTTATTCCATGTTTGTACGATACCGTCCAAATCTTTGCTGATAATGCCATCTTCGGTCGAGTCGACGATAGCGGCCAGCATTGCTCGTTCGCGGCTCAGCTTGACTTGATTGGTAATATCTCGACATATCTTGGAGCCGCCGACAAGATTTCCCTGCTCATCATAGACAGGCGATACGGTAAGCGAGATGTTGATCAGCTGACCATCTTTTCGGCGTCTGATAGTCTCGAAGTGCTCGATTCTCTGCCCTTGCTTCAGCTTGGAAATGATGTCGTCTTCTTCTGACAGCAAGTGTTCGGGAATCAAAGTAGTAATGGATTTGCCAATCATCTCCTCCGAGGTATAGCCGAATATTCTCTCGGCGCCGCGATTCCAAGACTGAACAATGCTTTGCAAGTTTTTACTGATAATGGCATCGTCGCTGTTCTCGACCAGCGAGGCGAGTAACGATTGCATTTGACCGGACGATATCCTATTTGTGTCGCTCATTCTGCCGAATGCCTTTTCTTACGAGCTACCTGAAATTCCATTGGCTTAGGCGTACAGAAAACCCGAAAGTTCCTGCCCTTAGAGAACTATAACAGCGGCAAAAGCGTTGTGGCGATGGCCGATCGGCAACAACCAAAGCGATAACCTGACAGACTTTATTGTTTGGAATGAGGCTATTGGGGGATAGTCTGGGCTGTTCCGGCAACTGCCTTCTGGGCTTTCGGGCTCTCGGAAGGAGTCGCCGTGTCGCTTTGGGCGACGAAATTGGGTTTGATGACGAAATTCTGGTAGGCATACACAACGCCTGAAACTGCCGATGCAATCAGAGCAACGATAAGCAGGCTAACGAAAGTCGAGCCTGGTTCTTTTACTCCGGTCAGCTGGCTGACTCGCTTTTTCAATTCCGGATCGTCAGGGTGATACCAGACCAGGTTTTGGCGCGTGCAGCGCATGCACCGGGTCGAATACTTCTTCATCACGTTTCCGCAGTCAGCGCACAGAATGACTTTCAAAAAAACCTCCCGCCAATAGAAAGATCATTTTATTAGTGTTTGGGCTCAGATTAAATAACCCCCCGCGGGATGTCAAGTTCAATTTTTCGAATGTTTTGCCGCTCCGGCGATTAAATACGGCTTACGGCGCGCCCCCTTCACCAGGGTAAAAAGCTGGGGTAAACCCCAGTTTGCTAAGCACGCTTATCCGGGCGAATCGCGCGGCTTGATTGCGTACTCTGATATTAGCGGCATTCTGCCTAATCGGCTCCCTTGCTCGTTTGTGTTAGACGCGGCGAAAACAACGAGGTCAAAATATGAGAACTGTTGCACTGGCATCCTTTGCGGTAATTGCCGCTACGTTGGCGATTCCAACTCAGGTTCTCGCTT